>JBEINE010000236.1:0-3601 GCA_040378245.1 Hyphomonadaceae bacterium
GGCGCCGCCAGCGGTGCGGGCTTATCGTCCCGCCTGAGCTCCAAGACCAAATCATCTGTGCCCAACCACAATCTGCCTGTGCGGGCCAAGGAAACCCCTTTATCAAAAAGAGCCTGCATGGGAGCGCGCTCCATATTGAGCGACCCTTGATAGGGAAAATCGGCTGGAATACGGGTGAAGCGAAACTTAGAATCATTGCGGGCAGCGATTTCGGCGGTCAAAGCGATGCTCTGGCGTGTCTTGAAGATCTGATCAATTTCAAAACTCCGCGCGACGATCGATGTCGTCCTATCGACGCGATTGGCGATCCCCATTTCAATTTGGCCATTGATAATCACATACATATTGGCATTTTCTGAGAGGCGCTTTAACTCCTGTGATGAGGTCATGCTTTCTGGCACCAGAAAGAATGACACCGCCACGCCGCCATCAACATGCATCTCCTGATAGTTTTGCCCGCCGCTCTCAACATTAATCAGTTTCGGCGGAAACACAGCGGGAACCGACGCTGATGCGACGAGCACATCAACGAAAAGCTGTCGCGCTTTCAACCCGCCCTGTTCAGCGATTAAGCCCATGTTCCAAATGGTCGAAGTTCCAGTGTCAATATTGGTGGTTGCCACAAACAATAATCGCCCTTTACGGCTTTCGGCGGCAATCGCACCCAGGAATTCTGGCGTGACGCGGCGTTTGATGGCTTTAACAAAGCCGTCGGTTCGATAGAGGCTTGGGCGGAAAATGGCATCAATGCCACGACGGACCACGGTTTTTGACGTTTCTGGCGCCGTGTAGATTTCAGTCACTTCTTTGTCCCACTTAGGGCCTAAAAGGGCGTAGGGTGCAATCAGAGCGCCACTACTGACCCCGGTGACAATTTCAAACTGGGGTCGCTGCCCGCTTTGCTGCAGGCCCACCAGCACACCAACACCAAAAGCACCCCCGGCCCCGCCGCCCGATAATGCCAATACATCAAAAGAGCCGTCAGACGCGCCAATCGCGCGCTCGAATAATGTGTTGGTGGCCTCACTCCATTGTGCGGACTGCGAACTGATCCGAACCTCTGGTGGGAACCCGGCTAGGTTTGGGAGGCTTTGAGAAACCGGCGGGGCGGGCAGCCGTGAAACGGTTGCGCAGCCGCAAAGCCAGCTGGCACATAGAGCCAATGCTATCGTCTTGAGCATAGCGTTTGACCCCGTGGCAGCCTAGCGCACCTAGGCCTTTAGCTTACTGCGCCGTCCAGCCCCCGTCCATGGAGATAATCGAGCCATTCATTTGTGCGGCCAGATCGCTGGCAAGGAATGCGGCCAGGCTTCCAATTTGCTCAACCGTGACAAATTGCTGGGTCGGCTGGGTCGCCAGAATGATGTTATTGGCAACGTCATCTTCACTCATGGTGCGGGCCTTGGCTTGATCCTTGATTTGCGCCTCAACCAGCGGCGTCAGCACATAGCCCGGACAAATGGCGTTACAGGTAATGCCATCGCGGGCCCGCTCCAGCGCCACGGTCTTTGTGAGACCTACAAGGCCGTGTTTGGCCGCAACATAAGCAGACTTGAAAGGGCTGGCGACCAATCCGTGAGCTGAGGCAATATTGATAATGCGCCCCCATTTTCGGGCCGCCATCGGTTTCACGCATGCTCTGATCGTATGAAAGGCGGATGTCAAATTAATGGCGATGATCTGGTCCCATTTTTCAGGCGGGAACTCATCAATAGGGGCGACATGTTGTATGCCCGCATTATTGACCACGACATCAAGACCGCCAAAATGATCTTCATATTTGGCAATCATCTGGGTAATCTGCTCTGGTTGCAACATATTAGCGGGATCATAATGGATCTCTACGCCGTGAGCGCGTGCGAGACCGGACCGCAAACTCTCAATCTTGTCATGCTCGCCCAGCCCGTTGAGCACAATGTTGAAGCCAGCGCTGGCCAAAGCTGTCGCGATCCCCGCACCGATGCCGCTGGTTGAGCCTGTGATCAAGGCGGATTTCTTTCGAGGTGCTCTTGCGGGAGTGGACATAGTGCAGAACCTTCCTAAGTGGTATGACAACAAACAAAGTTTGATATTGCCTAACGCCTAACGCCTAACGCCCAAGAAAGCATCAATAATATGGACCCAGCATTACAGGCCTTCATCACGGGACTACCCGTCTTTTTGTTCCATGGCAGCGTGGCGCTGTTGATCTGGATCGCAGGGCTCGGCCTTTATATGGCGATTACGCCCCATGATGAGATCGCTTTGGTTCGCCAAGGCAATGCCGCTGCTGGCCTATCCTTAGGAGCCGCTGCACTGGGTGTCGCAATCCCGCTCGCTGCGACTTTGGCCTCTTCACGGTCATTGATTGATCTGGGGGTGTGGGGCGTGACGGCTGTAACCCTCCAACTCGTGGTTTTTCGCTCGGTTGACTTTTTGGTGAAGGGCCTGTCCGATCGTATCACACGGGGCGAAGTCGCAGCGGCTGCGGTATTGGTCGGGGTCAAATTAGGAGCCGCCCTTGTCACCGCTGCAGCCCTGATCGGGTAAAGCGCCATGCTCGTGGCCTTCCTCAAAGCTATTGGCAAGCTCATCCTCAATCTCCTTATCTTGGTCATTGTAGGAATAACATTTCTGGTCAGTTTTTTTGGTTCTGAAGACTCTGAAAACGAAATGCCACCGATGGCTGAAACCTTCGCACCTGATAATCGGGGGTTTGCAGGGAGCGTGCCTGAAACCGGCCCCCTTTTGCCGGCACCAAGTCGCTATGACGACCAGACTTGGGTCGAAGCCGCCAACGCGCAGAATTGGTCCAGTGGAACCGCCTTTGCCATCGCCAATAATGGATTGTGGTTGACAGCTAAGCACGTCGCCAGGGGATGTGAGCGCTTGGGCATTTTAAGCGAAGATCGAGGTAGTGCGGTCACGGCTGAGCTGGTCTATCTGGCACCAAACGCGGATGTTGCCATAATCCAAACGCGTGGTGGCCCAGAACCTCTGAGCCTTGATCTGGATGAAAGCGATATCAAAATCGGATCGCAGGGCTTTCATGTCGGTTATCCTCAAGGCAAACCCGGTGAGGTCACGTCTCGCTTGATCGGCCGCGAGCTCATGATTACGCAAGGCGCATGGCGTGGCAAAGAAAACACGCTCGCTTGGGCTGAAACGGGTCGCTCCCGAGGCCTTGACGGCACGCTGGGTGGGCTATCAGGTGGACCCGCTTTTGACGCCAGCGGTCATGTCATCGGCATCACGGTCGCCGAAAGCCCCCGCCGTGGGCGGATCATCACCACCGCCGCAAGTTCGGTTGAATCAGCGCTTTCTGTATCGGGCGTCGCGGCAGAAGGCACCCCGCAAGGGCCCATGACACGCTCTGACTTTCCCCGTCAGGCCAAACGCTTGCGCGCCAATCTCAAAGTAGTCCAGGTTATTTGTAGGAGCAGGAATTGAGGCGGATTGAACCGTACCGGGTTTCCCGGAGGCTCCCGCAATGTGAAAGCTAGGATTCTTATAATAAACGAGGGACCCTGAGGGCTCAGGTCAGGTTTCAGGCAATTCAGGCGGGTCCGATCCTGCGTTCGCCACAATAGCACTTTGCCATAAGTCGCAGGTTTGCTCAGCA
>JBEINE010000278.1:0-2382 GCA_040378245.1 Hyphomonadaceae bacterium
CTTGACACGCAAAATCGCCCAAAGATCATCGAAACAGGCCTTTGATGTGGCATAGCCATCAACAAAGGCCGTCCCAGACAAAAAACCGTCAAGACGACACGAACTTCAATCAAATGGTGATTGCCTCCCTCCTAAGCCACCAATAAATCCCCCACCGACAAAGCGTTAAGCCGCGCATAGACCCCGCCTTTGATGATCAAGTCTTCATGGCTGCCTTGCTCTATGATGCGGCCCTGATCAAATACCAATATCCGGTCCGCCTCTCGCACGGTTGAGAGACGGTGGGCAATCAATATGGTGGTGCGATCCTTGGCAAGGCGCTTCATCGCATCTTGCACGTCGCGCTCAGTTTGGGTGTCGAGCGAGGAGGTGGCCTCATCCAAAATCAGAATGCGGGCGTCTGCCAAAAAGGCGCGCGCCAGCGCCACACGTTGCCGCTCTCCCCCCGATAGTTTGACGCCGCGCTCACCCACTGGGGTTTCAAAGCCATTGGGCAGTTTCTGGATAAAGGCCAAGGCCCGCGCACGATCAGAGGCGGCAATGACCTCAGACAAGCTCGCCTCAGCGCGGGCATAAGCGATATTCTCACGCAAACTGCGGTGGAACAGCGCGGGGTCTTGGGGCACCAAGGCAATGGCGGCCCGTAGGCTCGTTTGCGTGACTGACCTCACGTCTTGGCCATCAATTAGGATCGCACCGCTATCGACGTCATAGAGACGCTGAAGCAATTTCACGAAGGTCGACTTTCCAGACCCCGTCTGCCCGACCAGCGCCACCGTTTCGCCAGGCTCAATCACCAGCGAAAAGTCATTATAGAGGCGCGCATCTTGGCCTCTATAGCCAAAGCAGACGCGGTCAAACACGATCCGACCCGCCCCTTTGACAAAGGCTGGGGCGGCGGGTGGGTCAGCTACATCTTCGGCTTCCAGACTATAAGCGACGGCGTCTTCGATATCGGCAAAGCCACGCTGAATCTGTTGAACCACTTCGCCCAGATTACGCAAATAACTGGCGATCAGAAAGTAACTGGTTAACACAAATGTCGCGTCGCCCGCACTGGCCCGGCCCGCTTGCCATTCCAAAAGCACCAAGCCCAAAAGGCCCACTTGCAAGCCCCATAGAATGATGTTGGAGACCAACCAGCCGTTGGTATATCGAAACCATGTGACCTGCGCCAAACGCTGCCATGTCTCTACTACACCTGTAAAGCGCCCGAGTTCACGACCCTCAGCACCGAAAGCCTTGACTGTCGGATTGGCCGAGACGGCATCGGCCAGCGCCGCGCCAATGGCGGTATCGGCACTATTGGATTTTTCGTTGGCCTCTTTGATGTAGAAATTGGCTAAGAGGATGCTGACGGCGGTGAATGCCCCAATCGAGATACCAACATAAGCGCCAAGCCATGGCCATCGCGCCCAGATGACACCGGTCAAACCAAATAGCACAATGATGGCTGGCAAAACGAACCACAAGACATTGTCTGAAATGGTATCATAGGCCCACATCGCGCGGCTGACGCGTCTTACCGTCGCGCCGGCGAAATTATCGGCGTGCCACTGGCTGGAAAACCGCTGAACATCGGCAAAACTATTGACGACAATCGCTTTCATGTTCCGGGCGGCATACGGGTTCCACATGCGGGCCAAAACATTGCGAAACATGAATTGGCTCGCAGCCACGGCGGCAAAGACAGCAAATAAGACAAAAGCGATTTGTGCGGCCTGTGGACCTTCAGACAAAGCCTCGACAATGCGCCCAGAAAACACGGGGAGCGATAATTCGCACAAGGTGGTGATGCAAGTCAGCACCAATAGGGCGGTTAATGTGAGCTTTTGGCTGCTCCAATGCCCCCAAAGATAGGCCGTGATTTGCCCAAAACTGGCCTTTTTCTGCCGCGTCGTTGGCTCTTCTTCGTACAATATATCGGTCATAGATCACACAATTTGAAAAGACGCGTGCGCTCCAATTCGCGGTCGCTGCAACCATTCGTCTTTTGGGAAACAATAAGGGCCAAGCTGAACTTTAGCCGATCGGGTTTTGCCTTGTGACGCGCGCTGGCCGGTCAAACCAAATTGACGAGGGGCAGCTTCTGGTTGGGCGGCGTCGGCAACGGCCCATATCAGCTAAAAATCATGCGTTGGAAGCCCTCGTCTTCGTGTGAGGCTTTCGTCTAGAGCGCGGGCTTTGAGCTGTAAAGCATTTTTTTGATGTGTCGCAGCGACCAAATGTATTGGTGTGGCGCTCCAGCAACACAATGATCAGGGCAGGCGCGCCGCCACTTCCTCACCAATCGCGAATGATGATGTGAGGCCGGGCGAATCAATGCCAAACAAGCACACGAGGCCATCTAAACCATGCACAGACGCATCTAAAATCCTGAAA
>JBEINE010000227.1:0-3879 GCA_040378245.1 Hyphomonadaceae bacterium
AGGCGCGCCAAAACACCTCTTGGATAAACTTCTCCGCGGAAGCGAAACTATGGCGCGCCAGAACTGACCTAACGACTTCCGGCTCGGTTATCATGCGCCTTGCCAAATAAGGGGAAAGAGCTGAGACATTGGTGCGGTTGTCTGGGCCAAAATCAGTGTTGCGACTGCTGGCATATGTGCTGCCGGCAAAAGGCAGAAAAGCGTCCAGCCTTGCAAGCCCTGCCCCACGGGTTGGTTCCCACGTGAGGCTTTGCCCACTTGGTTCTCTGAGGTCTTTTGGGGCCGGGAACAGGAGAGCTTGTGTCACAATGTTCATACGCTCGCTTGCACCAATCAGCCCACATGACGCCACAGTCGATAAAGGCTTTGTTACATCCGATAATGTCGAATTAATTTGACACTATTGGGTGTCCAACTTACATTTTGACTATGAATGAGACGGTTGCTCCCCGCTTGAAGGTTTCTGTGCCATCGCCCAGCGCGGTCGTGGAGCTGTTTAAGCCAGTCACTTGGTTTCCGCCCATGTGGGCCTTCATGTGCGGTGTAATCTCAACTGGGGCTCCGTTTACCGAAAAATGGCCACTGGCCTTAGCGGGTGCAGTGCTGGCAGGCCCGCTTATTTGTGCGACGAGCCAAGCGGTCAATGATTGGTTTGACCGCGATGTTGACGCCATCAACGAGCCACATCGCCCGATCCCATCAGGGCGTATTCCTGGGCAATGGGGCCTTTATATTGCTATTATATGGACCGCAGTTTCCTTAGCGGTTTCAGCCCTTTTGGGTATCTGGGTGTTTGCCGCTGCGGTCTTGGGGCTGGTTTTGGCATGGGTATATAGCGCCCCCCCGATCAGGCTCAAGCAAAGCGGGTGGTGGGGCGCTGCGGCTTGCGCTTTGTCTTACGAGGGTATCACGTGGTTTACCGGTGCCGCAGTAGTCACCCAGGGCCTGCCTGATACAAAAATCCTAATTCTCGCTGGTCTTTATGCTTTTGGTGCCCATGGCATCATGACTTTGAACGATTTCAAAGCTGAAGACGGTGATCGCCAAATGGGTATCGCGTCGCTTCCCGTAACCCTCGGCGTGGCTAATGCGGCCCGATTGGCTTGCGCGGTTATGGTGGTATCACAACTCATTGTGATCGGCTTTTTGATCTCTTGGGGCTTGCCCTATTTTGCCGGCGCAATCGCTTTATCGGTTGTCGCTCAAGTCTTTGCTATGGGTAAACTCCTATCAGACCCACGCAAATACGCGCCTTGGTACAATGCGACCGGGGTTCTTCTTTATGTACTTGGAATGTTGATCAGCGCCATTGGCGTTGGTTCCTTACTGGGAGCAAATTCATGACACAGGCGCAGACTATTGGTGCGATAAAGGTGCCGACAAAACCATTGAGCTGGCTCGGCATTCTCCGTCTTGGCATGGTGCAAAGTGCTTTGGGCGCTATTGTTGCTTTGTGCACGTCCACCCTCAACCGAGTCATGGTCGTGGAGATGGCCCTACCAGCTATGTTGCCGGCGATTTTGGTCGGCATACATTACGCCGTGCAAATGACGCGCCCGCGTTGGGGCTATGGCTCAGACGTCGGCAATCGCCGTACCCCTTGGATCATAGGCGGGATGGGCATTTTGAGCCTTGGTGGACTGGGCGCAACGGATGCGACTTTGATGATGTCGGCTGCACCGACTTTGGGCATCATTATGTCCATCATCTCTTATGTCATGATCGGCCTTGGCGTTGGCGCGGCGGGCACATCGCTTTTGGCTCTGATGGCAACGCGTGTCGCCCCCGAACGGCGCGCAGCTGCGGCGTCGATTACATGGACCATGATGATCGTTGGCATTGTTATATCATCCATCATTGTCGGCAAAATGATTGAGCCATTCAGCGCGCAAAGCCTCGCTTTCGCTGCCACTTTCGTGGCCGGGTTTGCCTTTGTTACAACGGTAGTCGCGCTCCACAATGTGGAATCGGATACTGACGACGCGGTCACGGGGGGCATCCAAGCGGCAGAGCCTGAAAAGACGCGCTCGGATTTCATCTTGGCCTTACGCCAGATTTGGGATGAGCCTTTGGCGCGTCGGTTCTGTGTTTTCGTATTTTTGTCGATGCTGGCCTATAGCGCCCAAGATCTGATCCTCGAACCTTTTGCCGGTCTGGTCTTCAATATGACACCGGGGCAATCGACCCAATTGTCAGGGATCCAGCATGGTGGTGTGCTTTTAGGCATGATTTTGACGGGCGCTTTGGGTGGTCGATCAAGCCGGGGCGGAAAAGGCTGGATGAAGACATGGACGGTTTTCGGCTGCTTGGGTTCGGCCGCGGCGCTTGCGGGCTTATGCGCAGCCGCGTTGGTTGGCCCAGCTTGGCCGCTTAAGCCAACCGTATTCATCTTGGGATTCGCCAATGGTGTATTTGCGGTGTCAGCCATTGGCTCAATGATCGGCTTGGCAAGCGCTGGGCGTAACGCGCGCGAAGGAACTCGCATGGGCATTTGGGGCGCTGCTCAGGCGATCGCCTTTGGTCTAGGCGGTTTCTTGGGCGCGGTTGGTGTTGACGCTATGCGCGCGGTCATGACGCAAACGGGGGAGGCGTTCTTCGTGGTCTTTGCAATTGAAGCCGCGCTCTTTGTTGCCGCGGCCATCCTCGCAAGCCGCCTGAGCATCAGTGAAAAACCTGCCATGCCTTCAGCTATGAGCATTGGGGCTACATCATGATGCAAGCGGCATTTTCCTCCCGCGAAACCTATGATGTCGTTGTTGTTGGCGGTGGTCCGTCAGGGGCGACAGCGGCCAATGATCTGGCCCAAAAGGGGCATAAGGTCTTGCTGCTCGATAAAGCAGGCCGTGTTAAGCCATGTGGCGGGGCCATACCGCCCAGACTGATGCGCGACTTTGACATTCCAGAGCATCAATTAGTCGCTCACGCAACCTCCGCTCGGATGATCGCGCCTTCGAATAAGGTCGTCGATATGCCAATTGAAGGCGGCTATGTTGGAATGGTGGACCGCGAGACGTTTGACGAGTGGCTGCGCGAACGCGCGCGTCAGTCAGGCGCCACGCGCATCAAGGGCAGTTTTGACCATATTGAGCGTGACTCCGACGGCACTGCGCTTGTTTGCTACACTGGCGAAGGCGACGACAAGCATCAAGTCCGCGCCCGCATGATCATTGGCGCTGACGGCGCGCGCTCTAAGGTGGCACGTCAAAGCGTCAAAGGCGCTGACAAAATCCCCTGCGTCTTTGCCTATCATGAGATTATCGCCATGCCGAAGAACGGCGAAGGCGGATTTGAAGGCAATCGCTGCGACATCTATTATCAGGGCCATTTATCGCCGGATTTCTACGCTTGGATTTTCCCACATGGTGACACCGCCAGTGTGGGCGTTGGAAGTGCCATCAAGGGCTTTTCGCTGCGTGGGGCCATCAAAAGTTTGCGTGAAAGCTCAGGCCTTGCCGGCTGCGAGACGATCCGGACCGAAGGCGCGCCCATACCGCTGAAGCCTCTTAAAAAATGGGATAATGGTCGCGATGTGGTCATTGCTGGCGACGCCGCTGGCGTCGTGGCCCCCTCGTCTGGCGAAGGCATTTATTATGCGATGGTCGCAGGGCGCGAAGCGGCCATTTCGGTAGCTGAAGCCTTGGCAACTGGCAAAGCCAGCGCACTTGCAGGTGCGCGCAAGCGCTTCATGCGTGCTCATGGTCAGGTTTTCTGGATATTGGGTATTATGCAGCATTTCTGGTATCGCAGTGACAAGCGGCGTGAACGTTTCGTCAAAATCTGTGACGACCCAGATGTCCAACATCTGACATGGCAGGCCTATATGAACAAGGAACTCGTGCGCGCTAAACCCGGTGCTCATGCACGCATCTTCTTCAAGGA
>JBEINE010000214.1:0-4338 GCA_040378245.1 Hyphomonadaceae bacterium
GGATAAACAGACCCTAGATTAGATACCGAGACGCTCAACCTGGTTCTAAAAGAACCAGACGCGCTCTCGGGTCTGTCCCGACTTTTTTAAACCAAAAAAGACGGGATCAACAGACCCTAAATCAAATACCGAGACGCGCAACCTGGTTCTAAAAGAACCAGACGCGCTAGAAAGATGGCACCGTTCGTTTCGTGCCCGTGGGATTAACGACGACGAGGGTGGTGCCCTCTTTTTCCAGATTTCGTTGCATCGTAATAAGCTCAGCCTCACTGGCGGCAATCACGTTGCTGGCGCGCCATTTGCCATCTTGTTGGGTGATCACAAAACCGCATTGCTTTGTCTGACAATCGGCCTTCTCGACTAATTCGCTGTAACCGCTCACGATCGCAGGATTGCGCGAGGGATGCTGGGTCGTTCGCAGGCGGAAACCCCACACAATAACAACTTCAGTTTGGCGCGGGGGCATTTGAGACGCGGTCTCGCGCCTCGATGGCGCGCCCATGTCAGCATCAGGTGCGGCTACCTTGACTGCATAATCTGCCCCAAAAGCAGAGGTCGCTGCCCCCGCGCCCAAAGCAACGCAAAGCAACATCAAATCCCGCGCTTTGACGCTAAATCTGATATGACCCGACATGATCTAAACCTTGTTACTTGCCGGACTCTTGATCTCAAAGTTACAGACTTGTGTCAATATGTCCATGTCGGCGAGTTACTTTTGCAAGGCGGCGAGATAGGCCTCAATCCGATTGGCATTTGCGCCCAAATCCGATTGGCCGACACGGCTGACCGAGCGCATATCGACCTGACTGCCCTCGGGTCGCGGCGTGATCGCGATGACCACATCATCTTTAAAGCCAAACCAAAAGCTTTCGGCATAGCCCTCAATGCGGAGGGCCTTGGGGTCTTGAGTGATCAACCTGTAGCCTTGAGCTTTGGCCACTGAGAGCGCTTTGGCATAGATTTCCGCAGGCGTTTTTCCCTCTATTATCAGAGGCTTGATAGCCGGATAGGCTTCGGCCTGAATATCAACCAATGTTCGGCCGGACCATTGCGTCAAATCTGCCCGGTTGAAGGGGACACTGGCTTGGCTAGGCGAGATGATTTTGTTGGATTCCCTTCCCCGTGCCGCCATAGCGATGCTTGAAAACATCAGGGGATTGGCCGTGTCGGTTGAGATATCATGAATGGGGGGAAGAACTTGGGCCGTCCGTATAGCGTTCAACGCGACTCCGGCAATACTTAATGTGATCAACCACATAGCCGCCAGAGCGCCAAAACCGGCCCTTGGCTTGACAAATACCACCAGCAGGCTGGTGATAAAACTCACAAGCACCAGCAATCCAATCAATGGCACGCCAATGCCGCCGACCATCTTCCCAAGCCCTACCTCCCATGTCCACAAGCCGAACTTGGTGCCCAGTGCCGCCGTCAAAAACCAGACTGGCACGAAAATGGCTAAGGCCACGCCCGCCGTTATGATCGCGCCTCGTATTTTGACGGCTCTGGTTTTGACTTCGGTCATGGGATTTTTCCTGGCACGATTTGGCTGCTAGCTCGCTGTCGGCAAATTATAATTGGCGAAACTGGACCGCAATGCCAGTTTATTGACTTTTCCGGTTGCACCCAAAGGAATGGTTTCCACAAATTGAACATCATCGGGCATCCACCATTTAGCGATTTTGCCATCGAGATATGCCAGAATCTCTTCTTTTGTCGGGCTGGAATCCTTGGCTGGCTCAATAATCAGAAGCGGTCTTTCATCCCATTTCGGATGATATTTTCCAATTACCGCGGCTACAGCCACGCCGGGCGCGCCGATAGCAACATTTTCAACATCGATGGAGCTAATCCACTCGCCACCTGACTTGATGACATCTTTGGCGCGATCCGTGATTTGCATAAAGCCATGACGATCAATAGTGGCCACATCACCAGTATCGAAGAAGCCTTCTTCATCAAGAATATTGCCACCCTCGCCCTTGAAATAGCCCGCGGCAATGGCCGCGCCGCGCACTACCAGATTGCCAAACGTCTCCCCATCGCGAGGTGTCACGATCCCGTCGCGCATGACTTTCAGCTCAACACCAAAAGGCGCGCGGCCTTGCTTGAGCTTCTGGGCGATAATTTGATCGTGGCTAAGGCCGTCAGACTCCGGCCCCAGTGACCCCAAAGTGCCCAGTGGCGAGGTTTCTGTCATGCCCCAAGCATGCAAGACATCGACCCCATATTTGTCTTCAAACGTGCGCAGAATGCGCTCGGGAACCGCCGAACCACCAATGGCCACACGCTTGAGTGTCGATAATGTCGAGTTAGTCGACTCCAAATAGGTCAGCAACATCATCCAGACGGTGGGAACAGCTGCCGAAAACGTCACCCCTTCGGTTTCAAGAAGCTCGTAAATCGACGCGCCGTCCATCTTAGCACCTGGCATTACCATCTTGGCTCCTGCGGCGGGCGCTGAAAATGCCACGCCCCAAGCATTGGCATGAAACATTGGAACCACGGGCAATATCACGTCACGGGCCCCTAGGCCCATAACGTCCGTCTGCATGGTCAATAAAGTGTGAAGGACGTTAGAGCGATGGGAATAAAGCACGCCTTTGGGATTGCCGGTTGTGCCGGATGTATAACACAGGCCCGCTGCCGTATTTTCATCAAACCCGCCCCAGATCGCTTCACTGGAATGGCCCTCGATCCAACTCTCGTAGTCAACGCCACCCTTCAATGTGGTTTTGGGCATGTGATCCGCGTCGGTAAGGACGATAAAGCGTTCGACGCAGGGCATTTTGTCCTGCAATTTTTCTAATAGGGGAACGAATGTGAGGTCCGTAAAAATAATCCGGTCTTCAGCGTGATTGACGATATAGACCAATTGTTCGGGGAAGAGGCGGGGATTGAGGGTGTGCAACACACTGCCCATACCCATCGTACCATACCACACCTCCATGTGACGGCCCGTATTCCACGCCAATGTTGCCACGCGGTCGCCGAGCTTAATGCCTTCGCTGATGAGCGCATTGGTTACCTTTTTGGAGCGCAAATTGATCTGATTATAGGTTGAGCGAACCACTGCCCCTTCAACCGAACGCGACACCACTTCACGATCACCATGATTTATATTGGCATGATCCATGATTTTATTCACCGTCAACGGCCAGTTCTGCATCAACCCAAGCATCGTTTATCTCCAAAAGTTTCTATGTCTTAAGTGGCGGTGCGTATCGTAGAGCAATAGCGAACCCAACTTCCCTAAAGGCACTATCATCGCCGCGCGCCATGCGATAGTCAACAAATTGCTATCCTGCAAGCTGATCAGCGGTTACATCTCCAAGACACAGCCTTTAGTTGTTTTTAATGGCTAAAAAGCATGGATGATGCTGAAACTGACCGTCTCATCGCGGATTGTATCTCTTGTTTTATCGCGGATGTATTTGTAACGAGTAGTGGTTTTGAATTGCTGGGTACCAAATGAAACAGGAAAAAGGTCAAATCAGTCCCTTGGCCCAGCGCAAGCGGGGTCGTCCTCCGCGTAACATTGAAGGCATATTAGAGGCGGCAGTCGTGGTGTTTGCGCGTGAAAGCTATCGTGCAGCGACGATTGAAATGATTGCTGTGGAAGCCTCTGCCTCGACAGCTACACTTTACAAGTTCTTCACCAACAAGAAAGGCATTTTTGTTGCAGTGTTGCAGGCGGTCAGAGCACGCGCCCTCGCTATTCACAGCGAAAATCGATTGGAACGCGAACATGCTTTTTCACCCATTATAGGTCGGTTGACTGCGCATGCGACCGTGAGCGGCGACCCGAGTGTGCTTGGCGTCATGCGCGCTTGGATCGGTGAAGTACGACCACAAGGTGAGCTGTCTGAGTTTTTTGCCGTCAGCTCGGGTCAGGAATTAATCACCGGCGTTATGAATCAAATCAAGAAGCTTCAAGATCAAGGCTTGATAGATATGGACAATGAACACCCAACAACCCTTAATTTTGCGGCCCGCATGGTGATTGGTATTGTTGAACGCTTTACGCTGACGCGCGGCCTAGTGTTGGGCGACTGGACTAAGCCGGATTTTCCGCCTCGCGTGCTGGCTGAGCGGGCCGTTCATGCCATGATTGGCATTTGGGGAACCCCGCGCGGTGTGGCCGCCTTCAATGCTATTCCCAAAACGACCTTGAGTTGACGGCCATATATCTAGACGCGAAACTTGGTTCTGTTAGAACTAGGTTGCGCGCCTAAATATCTTATTTAGAGTCTGTTTATCCCGCCTTTTTTGATTCAAAAAAGACGGGACAGACCCTTGAGCGCGTCTGGTTCTTTCAGAACCAGGTTGCGCGTCAAGGTA
>JBEINE010000167.1:0-6090 GCA_040378245.1 Hyphomonadaceae bacterium
CGATATCGGATTGATCTTGTCACCGGGCATGACAAAGGCGGTTCCAGATAGAATGACGGACAGACCGTCAAGCGATCCAGTGGCTTGAATGGCGGCATAGCCATCATTTCGGTTCAAGACATTGACCTTCATTCTGCGAGCAACTTTGTCGGCACCGACCACAAGAATTGAGGTCCCGTCGCTTTCGGCGATTATTCCCCGCTCGGGGACGCTCGGCAAAGCTGAAGCTGGCAGCGCGAACTGTGCTTGGCCGAAACCACCGGGACGAAGGGCATTATTGACCGGGAGCGCAATTCGAACCCGTCCGAGCTTGGTTTGCCCGTCAACCAAGGGTGCAACCAAACGAACCCGACCCGGCAAGACACTTCCATCAGGTAGTGATACCTTGGCACTGATACCGGGTTTGAGCTTTGCGAGGTCGGCCTCACTCACTTGAGCGCTCAATTCAATGAGGCCCCCGCGCGCTAAACGAAACAGGGAACCACTACTTGGGCTGACAACATCGCCAACCCGCGCGCTACGGGTCAGAACCAGACCGGAAGTTGGTGCACGAAGGACTAAACGAGATCTGCGGGCGTTGAGCTCTGACATTTGCGCTTTCACAAGCGCAACCTCTGCCGCTGAAGCTTCTGTTGTCTTGGAGCCACTTTCAGCCAAGAGAACATCGGCTCGCGCAGCATTGGCTGAAAAACGACTTTGGCGCGCCGCTAAGGCACGTTGTTCTGCCGTTTCTTCAGCGATGACGCCCTCGCTGACAAGTCCTTGAACGCGGTCCAGTTCTCTCTTAGCTTGTTCGGCCTGAACGCGTTGCAACTCAAAACTCATCTGAGCGCGCTGAACTTGGGCAATCTGGCTGGAACGTTGGGCATCAAATGCCGCCTGAGCGCGCTTGACGCTGGCCGCTTGGGCGCTGGCTTGGGCGTCAAGTAAGGTTCCATCAAGGCGAATGAGAGGTTGACCTTGTTGAACAAAGTCGCCCTCATCTACAAGGACTTGAGCAATACGAAACCCATCAAGATCTGTTGCAACGGCGATTTCGTCTCGTACTGTTAGCTCACCTATGGCCGTGAGGTTGGTCGACATTTGTCGCATAGCTATTGGGGCAACTGTAACGGTTGCCACTTGGGTTGGTTGTTTGTCGCTTGTTTGATCGGCTTTGGAGCCGTCTGCCTTCGACGAGCATCCTGCAATCCCTGAAAGGCTCAAGGCGCTTGCCAGAATGTAAGTAGCAAGGGTGGGTTTGTTCTTTAGGAACTGTAGTTGAACCAGCTTGAGTGTCATTGTTATCGCCCAATTTTAGTGGTGGAGTGATTTTGCGCTTGTGGTGGATGCCAACCCCCGCCGAGCGCCTTGAAGACTTGGACTGAACGTTCAAAACTTGAAATCCGAGCTTCGAGGCTTGCATCGCGACTCTCTCGCCAAACCCGCTCATTGTCCAAAACGGGATCGAGGCTATCGAGTCCGGCCTGATATCGGCGTTGGGCCGCTCGATAGGAAATAGCGCCAGCCTCCTGAGCGCTTCTGAGCTCATTGAGCCTAGTCATGTCGCCTTGATACAGCGACATGGCTTGGTCGACTTCGGACAAGGCGGTCTGAACGCTTTTTTCAAACAATCCAATGGCTTCGGATTGCTGCGCGCGTCGGGTACCCACAACAGCGCGAAGTCGATTTCGATCGAGGACGGGCAGACTGGCCCCAATTCCAATTGACCAGAGGGCCGAACTTGCAGATGCTGGCTCGAGCAGTGCGGTCAAGCCAAGACTTGGTGAGAATGTTAGCTTGGGCATGAAGTCCAATCGAGCCAGCTCCGATTGCGCCCTTATGCTGTCTATGCCAGCAAGACTTTGGCGCACATCGGGTCGACGCGCTAAGATGGCCGCCTCTAACAGCTTTGGTGGGGTGGGCGGGGTTTCGCCGAGTCGTCCAAAGTCCACGTTCAGGCTTGGTTGACCAAGCAAGCCCCCCAAAGCTCGGGTCGTTGCAGATTTCTGGGCGTTAAGATTTGTGATGGCCGCTTCACTTTGATGAAGGCCTATTTCAATCCGCTTTGGATCAAGGCGGGCAGCTAGCCCTCTTTCAGCCCGTACGCGAACCAGCCCCAACAACTGGCGTTGAATTTCGAGTTGTGCCCGCGCTTCCTCTATTCGGGCATCGATCGATTGAATAGCAAAGAAAGTTGTTACGACTTCTGCCGCCAACAACGCATGCGCCGCTTCAGACGCAAAAACACGTGAGGCCAGATCAGCGTCCGCTGTCTTTTCGCGCAGGGACCTCCGATTCCAAAAATCCACCTCCCACGACAGGGGCAGAGAAGCCTCCAGCTCAGCATTCCTGGTTCTTGGGGCGGCGTCTGAACTCCCACTCAAACGGTTACTTCTCCGATCGGAGGCCGTTAACGCGAGGTCTCCCCGCAAACCTTCATTGCCCCTTGCTTCAAGGCGAATTGTGCGGGCTTGCTCAATACGACTGGCGATGATGGTAGCATCAGGACTGGTGCTGAGCGCTTGAGCGACCAAGGTGTTGAGTGTGGCCGAGCCATAGAGCCGCCACCAAGCATCAAGTTGATCGGACCTTAAGGCACCAGAATCCGGAATGACCACGCGCTCGTGGCTGCTGCTTGCAAGCGGCACTAACTTCGCCGGAGCCTTGGGCGTCGCACAAGCCGACACCCCTGCTGTGACCAGCGCTAGGCTCACCAGACAGTTTCTTGTTGAACGTAGTTTCACGACACACCTCGATTTGGAATGCCGTCAATATCTAACGTCCAGGGTGGACACAGCGTGAGCGCATCGTGAATATTGGCTTTCAGCCACATGAAAATTAGATTAACTACTTGCTTTCATGAAGTTTTCATTGTCTGCTAAGCAAACTTTAACCCGCCCAACAGAACTTATCCATGCGCAGCGTTACAAATTGCGATCGTCGAATGTTCGACTAACCAACTCGGAGCTTAACATGCGCAATATCACGAAAACTCTCATTCCAGCCTTCGCCCTTTTTGCAGTCTTGTCTGCCACACATGCTTCTGCCCAAGACGCCGGCCCGTACCTGCGCGGCGCACTGGGGACAACTCTCCAAAGTGACGTTTCGGTTCGAGGAACAGCACCAAGCACAGTGCGTGGAAGCGCAAAAACAAAGGCAGCTTTATCCGCCGATCTGGCTATCGGCTACGATTTCGCAAATGGCTTTAGGCTTGAAGGCGCTTACTCACGCATCAATGGCGACCTAAGGTCTGGCAGAAATCTGGTCGGAAAAGCGCCTCTCAATGCATTCATGGTGAATGGGTATTACGACTTTAATCATGAAGGTCAGATCCAACCCTATCTCGGCGTCGGCGTTGGTTTGACCAATGTTAATGCAAAGAGTCTGAGATTGGTTGATCCAGCTGTTCAACTCACAGGAAACAAACAAGTCGCTGCCTGGCAGTTTATGGGTGGGATCGGATATCAGGTGAACGACAATCTTGTGATTGATGGTGGTATTCGAGTGTTGCAATCCGGCAACGCAAAGATCAGGGCAGCGGGCAGTGACTTTAGGCTCAAGCGTGAAGCTACCACGCTTCAAGTGGGTGTCCGTTACAAATTCTAATATCGGCTAAAGGAGCGCGCGAGTGACATTGTCTCAAGAACAATCGCGTACCATTTCATGGGTGCCAACATCGCTCTGGTTCGTGTCACTGCGCGACCGTCTTTGGGTCATTGCCGGCGGGCTGTTACTGTTGACATTGGCCAGCAGCGCAATTTTGCTTTGGACTGCACGTGCTGCCAGTGCGTCACTGACGCTCGGACAAAATTCTCAAGCGATCGTGCAAGGATATGGAAGGTTAGCAGCGGCCATGTCTGAACTTGAGGTGTGGTCATTGCGATCGGATTTGCTAAACGTCCCCAAACCCGAGTTGATTGCCCGCGCGCAACGACACATTGACATGGCGCTTGTTCCCTTAAGGCAAGCTCAAAATAGTTCCTATCCCGGTCCAAAAGCAGATTTTGAACGCATTGAGGCCTTGCTGCCTCAGATCATATCCCTCTATGCCTCTTCTCCAACCATTCTGCCCAGCCTGCTAGAAACGGGACGCAGCAAAAGCGAAGCTGTTGTTCTCAATGAAGTTCAAAAGCTGTATGAACCCGTGATCGCATTTGACGAGGCGATCAACCGCGAAGTCTTGGCGGCAAATCGACGCGTCGAAGAAGCGGCGCAGCGCACCCAACAACTCATTCTGCTGCAAACACGTTTTGGCGTGGCTTCAGCCCTCCTCGCATTCTTAACAGCTGTTTTGTTTGCTCTTTTGGTCATTCGCCGTTTAGATCCTTGGTTTGAACATCTCGATCAAGGCCTAACTGCACTTGCTGATGGCGACTACGGCTATAAGATGAGGTTCCCCGGTCGCGATGAACTGGCGCGGGTCTCGCACGCATTTGATGAGATGAGCGAAAAAATCGCCCGGCAAAGAGATGCGCTGGAAGCTGCTAATCAACAACTTGAGGAAAAAGTTTCTGTGCGCACGGCTCAATTGGAGGCCGCCAATGAACAGCTGTCGCAGGAAGATGAGCGCCGTCGCCGCTTCTTGGCCGAGGCCGGTCACGAGTTGCGAACACCCCTGACAGCCATTCGAGGGGAAGCCCAAGTAACTTTACGCGAGCATGAAAAGGGTGGTGGAGACCCGATCACAGCGCTTGAGCGTATCTTGCGGCAGACTTCCCTCATGACGCGCCTAACTGACGATTTGTTTCTAATCGCGCGGGCAGAAGCGGGTGGTCTGGAACTGCGAAAATCGCAGTTTGACCTGTCAAAATTCACTGCGGCCTTGTTTGACGATTTTCAATTGATCACTGCAGACCGGGGGATCAACCTTTCACTTTTTGTTGCCGAGGAGGTTCATATTGAGGCAGACTCAGACCGAATGCGCCAAGTGATCACCGCCTTAATCGATAATGCTATGCGGCATGCCCACAATTGCACCCGCATGATCGGGCGAGTCTTGCGGATAGGCGATTATGCTGTCTTCACATTGAGTGACAATGGGCAAAACCAATCGCCTCCAAACGACACGTTGTTTGAACGATTCCGCAGGGGGACAATTCAAAGCGAAGGCTCTGGTCTGGGGCTGAGCGTCGTTCGGGCACTGGTTGAGGCACATCACGGCAAAGTCAATATCCAAGCGACGCCCGAGAACGGCTTCGAAGTCATTGTTCAACTACCCCTAATCGCCGGAGCCGCTTCATGATATCTCTGCTTTTAATCGAAGATGATCCGCGCGTTTCATCCTTTTTGCAGCGCGGTCTAACAACGGAAGGTTATGTCGTTGACTTGGCCGCCGACGGCAAGACGGGCGTTGATTTGGCGGTCGAAGGGCGGTTCGATCTGATCATACTTGATGGCAGGCTACCGCGCCTGTCGGGTCGCGAAGTACTTGAAAAGGTTAGGCTGGCCGGGGTCACAACACCTATACTCATGCTGACGGCAATGGACGCCACGCAGGATAAAGTTGCGGGCCTCAAAGGCGGGGCGGATGACTATCTCACAAAACCCTTCGATTTTGACGAACTCTTGGCCCGCTTGGAAGCTTTGTCGCGACGAAGCCCGCTATCGAAGCAGCAAGAGCCCTCCGCAGTCGTGATCGGCTCAATTGAGCTAGATCGGCAGACGATGGTGGTGAAAGCAGATGGACAACCAATAGAACTAACGGCAACTGAGTTTCAATTGCTTGACCTATTGATCGCTTCAAACGGCAAAGTGCTAAGCCGCGAGCGAATACTCAACAAGGTGTGGGGATTAGGTGCTGACCCATTGACCAATGTTATTGATGTCTACATCCGACGATTGCGGTCAAAACTTGGGCTGGACGCAGAGTCAGGTTTGATCAAGACAGTCCGCGGCTTTGGCTATCGTTTCAGCGTGGATTGAAAACACGAGCGCGCGCCTAGATACTTGATTTAGCGTCTTTTTATCCCGCTTTTTTGCTTCAAAAAGGCGGGACAGACCCTAGCCGATGCGGGCTATGCCTGCGGCAAACAAGTCAAAGCACTCCAAGACAAAGGCATCGCCCCACTTGTCGCCATCGGACGCACCATGCCCCACAGGCCCTATGAC
>JBEINE010000255.1:0-3053 GCA_040378245.1 Hyphomonadaceae bacterium
CTCGACATTAGGGGAAAGAACCGCGACTTGATTGACTTGGGCATCAGCGGCTATGCTTAATCCCGCAAATGGTCCTTTAGGGTCAAACGGGCTGAGGCGCCCGGCATTGTCCCACGCCAAAGCGCCGCGCAAAGTCCGCGCCTCACTCAAGACTGGCGCGGGCAGCAGCGGGCTTTCTCCCGCAGCGATTAAACGGGGTCCAGCAAAACGCACCAGCATGCCGCCGCGCTCGACAAATTCTTTCAGCGCCGTTTCGTCGCGTGCTGGCAGGGCACCGGCATCGGGCAACAAAATGACGTCAAGACCGGCCTGCGTGAGGCGGTCTATCGGGCCACGACTTATCTCGCTAAAGGGCCGCAGCGCCTCCTCCAGATAATGCGCATCAGATAACAGGGGCTGATCATCTTGACGGGCCCCAACAAGACCCGCACGCACACGTCGGTCAAACGCGTCAAGCAAAAACACGCCGCCCGCCGTGCGGATGTCGCTGACCCTTAGCGCCGCGACGTCGCGAGTGAGCGTTGGCTCGACGGGGAGCATCACACCATCGCCGCTGACGCCGCGTTGCGCGCTGGCTAAAGCCCGTGATCGACTATCAATGGCTTCCAGCACCACCTCGTTTTGTGCCCCACTTGTGCGAGCCAAGCCCAGACTGTAGCCCTTTGAATTAGCCTCAACACGCGTGATGGCGACGGCAGGACTGGTAATCACCCGCAGCTTCAGGCTGCCAGATCTCTTGAGGGCGGTGGCAAGATCAACAGTGCCAGGGCGGCCGACATTATCGGAAAACCAGACGATCCGCTGGTCTTTTGGCAAGCCCTCAAGCCGTCGGATTGTCTTCTTATGGTCGCTTAAAATCGGTTGAGGTATTGCGGCGGCAATTCGCGCACTAGCCGCCTGTGGCAATAGAACGTCGGCAGAGGTGACATCACTATTTTGAGGGGCCGTGAAAATCACGCGGACTTCCCCATTGGAGCTGCGCGCGGCTTTGGCGGCTTCCTCGCTGATTTGACGCCACACAGGGGCTGCGGTCCAGCCGTTGTCGATCACGATCAAAAGCGGTCGTTGATCGATTATTTGGGGCGGGTTCAAAGTGGGACCCGCTAAACCCAATATCACTAATGTGATGGCAAGTGCGCGAAACATAGCCAGCCATGGTGGCGCTTTGGCGAGGGTTTCTTCGGTCTCGGGAAGCTCGCGTAAAATCTCAGCGGGTGGGAATATCCGCTCTTGGGGACGCGGTGGAATGGCTCGCACGACCAACCAGATCAAGGGCAAAGCGATCAATGCCAGCAAAGCCAAAGGTGCTGCAAAACCAAGGGGGCCAAAGGTCCACATAAGGTTTAAGCCGCGCGGCGTTTAACTGCGCCTGCGCCCAGCGCCAAAGCTATAGAGCGCACAACAGGGGTGGCAGGGTCGCTGGTAATGTGACGAAAAACCTCGCCACCAGTGCTCACAATCGCCTTCTCAACTTTGACCAAATGATCGTGGTAAGCCGCGATATAAGCGCTCTGTGCTGCCTGCGCGCGGGCTACAATGACGGGCGCGCCACTCTGCCCGGACCTAAATGAGACCCGACCCAGGAACGGAAACGCGGCCTCTGCTGGATCAGCGACCAACACACATAAAAAGTGGGCGCGCATGCTGGCTATTCGTTTAGCCCGCTGCGTCCAGACATCTGGGTTCTCAAGTCCGTCGCTGATGATTAACACGTGTCCGGCCTGAAACTGGGGCGGGAACGCCAGGCCAGCTTGGACCAGTGCGCCTGCGAACGCCAATTCCTGGCTCATTGGGCTTCCAAGGCCTAAAGCGCACACCCGCTCACCGCCATTGCGCGCGGCAATAGCGACCGCAAGGCCCATCATTAAGCTGCGCTGCGCTTTCGTCGTTCTGCCAGCTTCGCTGGCCCAAGCCATGCCCGCGCGACCATCACACCAGATTTGCAACAAAGCCGGAGCTTGGCGTTCGCGTTCGCGCACGAATATTCTGTCTGACCGCGCTGAACGCCGCCAATCAATCTGACGCAGGCTCTCGCCCGATGTCCATTCACGGTGCTGCCAGAACATGTCGCCAATGCCCGCGCGCTTGGTGCCATGCTCACCCATCATAACGCTGGCGGCGGCGCGACGTGCATCCATCATAATGGCCGGCAGCGCGGTTTCCAGCGCCTCAATCAGGCCGGCTTCTGCTTGTGTCTTTGGGGCTGTTGGGACGGCTTTCATGCGGGGCGCACGATGTCTTGCACCAAAGCATCAACCAGCGCGCCAGCCTCCATCCCATCGGCGCGCGCGCGCCACGTCAACGCCATGCGATGCAGCAGGGCAGGGCGTGCGATAGCGGTTAAATCATCGAGGGAAGGTGTGACCCTACCGCGCAGAAACGCCCGCGCTTTAGCGGCTTTAATCAAAGCCTGTCCGGCACGGGGGCCCGGTCCCCAAAACACATTGTCCTTAACATCGGTGCGCGTGGCACTTTCTGGTCGCGCGCCACGCACCAAATCCAGCACCGCTTCCAAGATGCGCTCGCCAATGGGCATGTCGCGCACAAAGGCCTGTAGTGTCTCAAGGTCGCCTGGCTTCAGCGCGGCTTGGGCTTTGAGGGTTTGATGGCCAGTTGTGGCCAATAGGACTTTACGCTCGGTCTCACGATCTGGAAATGGCACGTCAATCTGTAATAAGAACCGATCTAACTGGGCTTCAGGCAGGGGATAAGTGCCTTCTTGCTCGATGGGGTTTTGCGTCGCCAGAACGTGAAAAGGGGCCGGCAAATCGTAATTTTGACCAGAGACCGTCACGTGCCCCTCCTGCATAGCTTGAAGGAGGGCGGACTGGGTGCGCGGGCTGGCGCGATTAATCTCGTCGGCCATCAGGAGGCTTGTGAAGACAGGGCCTTGTTGAAACCTGAAACTGCGCCGACCGACCTCATCAGTTTCAAGGAGTTCCGCGCCGATGATGTCTGACGGCATGAGGTCAGGCGTGAACTGCACCCGTCCCCAATTCAGCCCCAAAGCGACGCCGACAGCCTCCACCAACGTCGTCTTGGCAAGGCCCGGC
>JBEINE010000041.1:0-17895 GCA_040378245.1 Hyphomonadaceae bacterium
CACCCCCCTCCACCCCTTCGTGACACCGCCTCCGCGGGGCGGGGGAGGACAATGCTTGGCACTTTGTGCTCCCCCGTCCCACGGGGGAGCGGTCTGCGCCGCAGACTGAGGGGGTTCTCTCTCTGTTACCGCGATGATGCGGGCAAACACCACTCAAACCAACGGTTCCGGCAACTCCTCACCAACCTCCTGCCAACCCGACCAGAAACAACCAAGCCTGGACATTAATGAAAGGATAAATGTTTAACCGAACGGCAGTGCCTTGGTGGGGAGGGGGCTTTTCATCGTCGGCTCAAATGCGATAGCCGTGCATCGCTTGGGCCTGCGTCATCACGATATCCCCAGCACTCTGACTGAATTGTAACACGCCTCCCCTTGCAGATTGCGCCTATAGCGCCTTCATTAGGCTATGGATCAGAAGTCATCACAGGGAGGCCGCGTCGGCATGTTCAAACTGATTGCCGCCTCTGTATTGGGTGCAGGGCTTGTCAGCGGGGTGCCGCTGGTCGGCCAAGTTGTTACCGGTGCGGCGCGCCCTGATATCGGCGCAACTCAACAGACTTTAGCCCCGCCAAAACCCGTTGCGGCCCCAGTTCAGCCCCGAATTGTGCCGACAACAAAGGCCGACGCTATCTCCTCTTATGCGCCCATCGTACGACGATCATCGCCAGCGGTCGTTAATGTCTATGCGCGCTCGATTGAGCGGGGTCGGGTGGCCATTGACTTCTTTGGTGGGGCCTTTCGAATTCCCGATCGCGCCAGCCAGAGCCAAGGATCGGGCGTCATCGTGCGGGATGACGGTATTGTGGTGACCAATAATCACGTCGTTGAAGGCGCGACTGAACTTGTGGTTGTGCTGGGTGACCGCCGTGAGTTTCCAGCCAAAGTGGTGCTGACGGATCCGCGAACTGACCTCGCCGTGTTGAGGATTGATGCCAAAGGCGAGCGCATGACCGCGCTGAAGTTTGCCGATACATCCAACGCGCAAGTCGGTGATCAGGTGCTGGCGATTGGCAATCCCTTCGGGGTGGGACAAACCGTGACGGGGGGTATTATCTCCGCTTTAGCCCGCACTGACGTTGGCATAACTGACTATAGCTTCTTTATTCAGACCGATGCCTCCATCAATCCCGGTAATTCGGGTGGGGCGCTTGTCGATATGAATGGCGATCTGGTAGGCGTCAATACGGCCATTTTCTCGCGGTCAGGCACCTCAGCCGGGGTAGGTTTTGCGATCCCCGCTGAAATGGTCAAAAGGGTCGTCGATGGGGCCGTGAAGGACGGCAAAGTCATTCGCGCGTGGAGCGGTGTGAAGGGCCAGTCCGTCGATGCAGAGATTGCCCGCACCATGGGCTTGGATCGTCCGGGCGGTATTTTGGTAACCGAGGTGTTTCCAGGCTCTGCGGCGGCGCAAGCGGGATTGCGGCGCGGGGATATCGTAACGAGTTTTGCGGGCTCAAGCGTCAGTGATTATAGTGGATTGAGGTTTCAAGCGGCAACGCGGCCCCCCGGCGAGCGGGTGGCGTTTTCATACTTGCGGCAAGGCCGTATTTTGACGGGCGAGGGTGTCTTGTCGGCTCCCCCCGGCGGCAATCCAGTCCCCAAAACCTTGTCAGGCCGGCATAGTTTTGATGGCGTGACGGTCGCCACTCTGACGCCAGCGCTGGCCGAAGAGCAAGGCGTCGACCCTTTTACCACCGGTGTTGTCGTCGTGGGCGTGAGCAATAATGGCGAAGGCGCGCGCGCTGGCTTGCGTCCGGGCGATATTGTCCTTGATACCAATGATAGCCCTGTTACCTCAGTTGGCGATCTTGAAAGTCGCTTGAGAGGCACGTCGCAGGGCAAAGTGACCATATTGCGCGGGGACCGGCGCATTAGCGCCATCCTGTTTTTGTGAGTGATTTATTCAGCGCATCGGGATTGAGCGATCAAGCGCCACGACCGCTCGCTGATTTGTTACGACCCGCCACCTTGGCCGAGATTGTTGGGCAAGATCATTTATTGGCCCCCGATGGAGCGATCGGGCGCATGCTGGCGCAAAAGCGGCTATCGTCCATGATCCTGTGGGGCCCACCGGGCGTCGGCAAAACCACGATTGCACGGCTGTTGGCCGATGCGGCAGGGCTGGCCTTTACTTCAGTGTCGGCCGTTTTCAGCGGTGTGGCGGATTTGCGCAAAGCCTTTGAGGCCGCCTCGCATTTGCGCGCGACGGGCAAAGGCACATTATTGTTTGTCGATGAAATCCATCGCTTTAATCGCGCCCAACAGGATGGGTTTTTGCCCTATGTTGAAGCGGGCATTGTGACACTGGTCGGTGCGACGACTGAAAATCCCAGTTTTGAAGTCAATGGGGCGCTGTTATCGCGCGCACGGGTCTTTGTCCTCAAAGCGCTGGAACCTGAAGCGCTCGAAGCGCTACTGACCCGCGCGGAAGCTCATTATGGCCGCAGCGCGCCTCTAACGGCCCACGCCCGTGACGTCTTAAAGCACTTTGCCGATGGTGATGGTCGCCATTTCCTGACCTTGGTAGAGGAGGTATTTGCCAGCGAGACAGAGGGTGAGCTTGATAGCGCGGCACTCGCCACTTTCCTGCAAAGACGTGCGCCAACTTACGACAAAAACAAGGAAGAGCATTATAATCTGATCTCGGCTTTGCATAAATCGGTGCGCGCCAGCGACCCAGACGCCGCGCTTTACTGGCTGGCGCGCATGCTGCAAGGGGGCGAAGACCCGCTCTTTATTGCGCGCCGCCTTGTTCGGATGGCTAGCGAAGACGTCGGCATGGCAGACCCCACAGCTTTGCGCCTGTGCATCGCCGCCCGCGACGCGTTCCAGTTTTTGGGCCCGCCCGAAGGCGAATTGGCCTTGGCCCAAGCGACTTTGCATCTGGCCTGTGCCCCAAAGTCCAACGCCGCTTATGTCGCTCTCAAAGCCGCCCAGAAACTGGCCAGCCAAACCGCAAGTCTCGGTCCTCCTGAGAAGTTTCGCAACGCCCCCACAAGCCTGATGAAAGACCTAGGCTATGGGGCTGGCTATCAATATGATCCCGATGTGGCAGGCGGCGTGTCGGGGCAATCAGGCTTTCCTGATGCTTTAGGACCGCAAGATTTTTACGCCCCAACTGATAATGGGGCTGAGGCGCGGATTGTGGAGAAGCTGGCGGCTTGGCGGGCATTGCGGCGTGGGGTTTAGGACATGTCGTCCCAAAGAGTGGCAGGATCGCGTCGACTGTCGCCGATGCGGATGATTTGAACGCAAGGGAGTGCGCAGCACGAGCTGCGTAGTGTTTCTATAAGTTATTGTATCTACGAATAAATTGCCCAGATCGTGCTGCGCGCTCCGATATCGCGCCGCTTGTTCTCTGGGCGTGTTGCCTCGAAGTTCGGCCTCTTGCTCTTTAAAGACGTCTTCGGCTGGATAAAAGGGCCCCGCATCCCGGCTTCTATTTGCGCTTTCAAGACCGCACGACCGACTTCGGCGTCCTCAATCGGCTCGCGGAAAAGTCGGATGGCTTCAAAGAAGAGCTCTGCCTCACTGGAGAATTTGCCAGAGCTGACCTGCTCTATAACTCAAGCATCAAGGCCCGATCCGAGGCTTCCAATCGTAAACATGACTTATGCCTCCTCCAAGAAGAGGGTTAGCATTCGCTTTAGGCCTATTCAAGAAGGTCATAAATGCTGAAACCTAAACGCCTAAGACTCTTTTCATTCTGGCCAATTTACCCTAACCCTTGGCCCATGTCTGAAAAAACACCCCCAATCCAAACGCCTGAGCAATTGGTTGACGCCCTGACCACCCTTTTGGACGTGGAAACCCTCGACACGGACCTCTATCGCGGTCCGCGAAAGCCCGGTGGACAGGGCCGCGTGTTTGGGGGGCAGGTGATTGCTCAAGCGCTCATGGCGGCCAGCAAATCGACCGAGCCTGACCGCATACTCCATTCCCTACACGCCTATTTTATGCGCCCCGGTAATGAGAAATATCCCGTCGTTTACCGTGTGGAGCGCGATTATGATGGTGGCAGTTTCTCAACTCGGCGCGTCATCGCCCAACAACAAGGCGTGCCCATCTTGAACATGGCGGCTTCTTTCCATCGCCTAGAGGCTGGCGTGCACCACCAAGATGACATTCCAGAGGTCGTGAGTGCTGAGGAAATGATGAGTGAGGCGCAATGGCGCGATGCCCATCTCGCACTGGTACCTGAAAAGTTTCAAGGCTTTTTTCTAAGTCCGCGCCCTGTGGAAGTCCGCTCCATTGATCCCCCCGTTTGGCTGACCAAGGAAAAAGGGCCGCCGTTCCAGCGCGCTTGGTTCCGCGCGGTGGCTCCACTCAACGATGATCCCTTACTCCACCGCGCCGTTCTCGCTTATGCCAGCGACATGCGATTATTGAGCACATGTGCGCGCCCACATGGCATGAGCTGGATCCATGGTGATCTCATGACCGCCAGTCTTGATCACGCCTTGTGGATTCATGATGATTTTCGCGCCGATGAATGGTTGCTCTATTCGACCGACAGCCCTTGGGCTGGCCGCGGTCGGGGCATAAATCGCGGCCTGATTTTCGCTCAAGATGGCCGCTTAGTGGCAAGCGTTGCCCAAGAAGGTTTGATCCGGCGGATTGTGCCCAAGGATTAAGAGGCAGAGCAAAGCTGTGATCCGTGACGATCCCCGCGTAGTATAAAGTCATGCGCCCGCACATCCTCAATCCCCTCTTTGCTTATCTCGACACTTTGCCCGGTGTTGGCCCAAAGATCGCCCCTTTGGCGGCAAAGGCGGTGGGTGGGGAGCTGGTTCGCGATGCCGCTTTCCATGTGCCCGTCGCTCTGATTGATCGGCGCTATCGCCCATTAATCCAAGAAGCCGAAATCGGTCGATTGGCAACAATTGAGGCCAGAGTTGAAAGCCATGAAGCGGGCGGCGTCGGACGCCCCTATAAAGTCCGCCTCTCAGACGAGAGCGGATTTCTGACGTTACTCTTCTTCAAGCCCAATACGCGCTATTTGCAAGACCGCTTGCCTGTAGGTGCATTGCGCATTGTCTCGGGCGAGGTCGGGGAGCGTTATGGCGAGCGCCAGATGGTACACCCTTCGCGCATTATGAACATTGATGATCCAGACCTTGGGCGGATGTTTGAGCCTGTCTATCGTAGCGTAGCAGGGCTCGCTCACCGCACCTTAGCGCGCATTTGCGCTTCAGCGGCCGGTGCTGCCAAGGACATTCCCGAATGGGCGGACGGGGAATTGATCAAGCGCCAAGGCTGGGCGCGTTTTTCTGAGGCTTTGGCCACCGTTCACGCGCCGTCCGACGTCACCGACGTTTTGCCAGAGGCCCCAGCACGACGACGTTTGGCCTATGATGAGCTATTGGCCCGCCAGATTGCCTTGCAACTCGCCGCTGTAGCCAGGCGACGGATACTGGGACGCGCGATCACTGGCGATGGACGCTTTACGGTCCCGCTCATGCGCGCTTTGCCCTTTAAGCCGACGGGTGCGCAAATGCGGGCGTTTGAGGATATTGACCGCGACATTGCCGCCAGCACCCCGATGTTGCGACTGCTGCAAGGCGATGTGGGCTCTGGAAAAACGCTGGTCGCAGCGCACGCTTTGGCCCGTGCCTGCGAAGCGGGGATGCAGGGCGCGCTGATGGCACCCACAGAAATCCTCGCCCGTCAACATGGCGCAAGTTTGGCCCCGCTGATGGCACAAGCCGGGCTTCGTTTGGAAGTCCTCACCGGCAAAGATAAAGCTAGTCATAAGCGCATGGTGCTGGAGGGTCTGGCTGACGGCACAATCAACGTTGTGTGCGGAACCCATGCCCTTTTTCAGCAAGGCGTGCAGTTTCGCCAATTGGGTCTGGTGGTCGTCGATGAACAGCATCGCTTTGGCGTGGCTGATCGCCGTCGTCTCATCGACAAGGGCTATGGCCCCCACGTGTTGGCGATGAGTGCCACCCCGATCCCGCGAACGCTGGCCATGGCTGTATATGGCGATCTGGATGTGTCGCGCCTTGACGAGAAGCCACAGGGGCGTGCGCCCATCAAGACGGTTGCCATGTCGCTGGACCGGCTTGATGAAGTCGCCGAAGCGATTGGGCGCGCCATTGAAAAAGATGACCGCGTCTTCTGGGTTTGCCCATTGGTGGAAGAAAGCGACAAGATTGACGTATCGGCCGCGACAAGCCGCTTCAGCGACCTTCATGCGATGTTTGGTGACAGCGTCGTGCTGATCCATGGCCGCATGACAAGCAAAGATAAGGATGAGGCGATGGAATCCTTTCGCACCGGGGCTGCTAAGGTGCTTGTGGCCACGACAGTCATTGAAGTTGGCGTGGATGTGCCAGAGGCCAGTGTGATGGTGATTGAGCATGCTGAGCGCTTTGGCCTCGCTCAGCTTCACCAATTGCGGGGCCGTGTTGGTCGTGGCGGTAAGGCGGCCTCTTGCCTTCTGCTTTATGCCAATCCCCTCAGTGACATGGGTGCGCGCCGGATCGCTAAGTTGCGGCAAACCGAGGACGGCTTTGAGATCGCTGAGGAAGACTATAAACTGCGCGGTGGCGGCGACCTTCTAGGTTTGCGCCAGTCAGGACTTCCGGCCTTCAAAATTGCTGACGCTGCGGTGCACGGGGATTTGTTGGCAATTGCGCAACAAGATGCCCGGTTGTTGATTGACACAGACCCGACTTTGACTTCGCCGCGCGGTCAAGCCGCACGGCTTGCCCTACATTTGTTTGATCAGCTCGATCCGGAGATGTTTTTGGGATCGGGTTAATTGGGGCTATTGCATTTGAGCGCAAAAGGCGGACTCAAAGCCCCTCCCGCTTGTGGGGAGGGGTTAGGGTGGAGGGGGGTGTCTCCACGTTCACTCTCGTTTAAAAACAAAGCGCTTGCGGCGAAATCCCGTCGGCGTATACGCCGCCCCCCCAAGCCCTTCCCCACAAGGGGAAGGGGGGCTAAGTCAAAATGCGCTAAACAGGTGGCACAGCCTTAAAGCTCATAACAAGGCTTTCGGCGACCAGTCGCCAGCCATCGACCAATACAAAGAAAATCAGTTTGAACGGCAATGAGACCACAATTGGGGGCAACATCATCATCCCCATGGCCATCAGCAAAGATGACACCACCAGATCAATCACCAAAAATGGCACAAATAGTAAAAAGCCAATTTCAAAAGCGCGGCGTAACTCTGAGATCATGAAGGCTGGGGTGACGACGCGCATCGGAAGGGCTTGGGGTGATGGCGGGGTGGGAATACGTGCCAAGCGGATGAAAAGCCCCAAATCTTTTTCCCGTGTTTGGGCCAACATGAATTGCTTGAGCGGATCGGTCGCGCGCGGCCAGGCTTCGGTGAGGGAGATTTCCTGTTTCGTCAGCGGCTCAATGCCGGCCTTCCATGATCGTTCGAAGGTCGGCTGCATAATGAAGGCCGTCAGAAACAAAGCCAGCGATACGATCACGGCGTTGGGTGGCGCTTGCTGGAGACCAATCGCGGTGCGTAGCAAGGACAAGACCACAATGATGCGCACAAAACTGGTCGTCATAATGACGATTGAAGGGGCCAGTGACAGCACCGTTATGAGCGCGATGGTCTGGACGATGCGCTCTGTCAGGCCAGTCCCATCGCCTAAATTGAGGTTCACAGATTGAGCCGTCGCCGCCGCGACGCCAAAAAAAGACGCCATCATCGCCCCAGCGAATATGGCGAGCCACCGCCACAATATAACTTTAAGTTGCCGGGGTGACTTCGATGGCGTGGCGGCGAAGCTGGTCATGACAGGCTTTCATTCAGAGGAGCGGGCTGTGTCAAACTAGCTTGAGTCGTCGCAATGGCATGGATACCAGTTGGCGAAACCGCGAGGAGATGATCGGTTCCGTCGCAGCGCACAATTATGACGCGAGAGCGTCCCGCGTCGAGCCAAAGCTGTTCGATGATTTTCAGCCGACCCTTGTTCGCAATCGGTGAGGCGCCTTGCATCAGGCCATAGCGCCGCGCCAACAGCGCCACACCCAATAACAGGCCCAAAGTGATCGCCAAAGCCGCAACAGCGCGGATCCAATCCAAAGGGTTCATCGTTTGGGATACCTTCGTGCGTCAGCAACGACCAAGGCTTTCGACATCAGGCGAATTGGTTAATCAAAGGTTAATTTTCACTGTTAAGAGAAGCTTAACCACGTTTGGCTATCGCTTCTTGGAAGCGGAGAACCGCTGGGATGCGCGCCATGGAAGTCAAAAGTACGCCCTTTTTTGCTGTGCTGCGCGAGCGCCTCGGTTTTTTGAATGAACGCCAGAGGGTATTGTCGGAAAACGTCGCCAACGCCTCGACACCCAAATATGTCGCCAAGGACCTTGATCAGCGCGCGTTCACAGACGCGGTTGCCCGGCAAATGCCGCAAATGCGGACAGGCCCTGCAGGGCCCAATCCCATTAATCCCATTCGCATGGTCGCAACGCGCAGTGGGCACATGGATGGCGGTGCCGCTGTGGCTAATAGTGGCCGGGTGATACGAAGCCCAGATAGCGAGATAACCTTGGATGGAAATGCGGTTGTATTGGAAGAGCAAATGATCAAAGTCGCTGACACACGTATGAGCTATGATGCGGCGCTTGGCCTTTATCAAAAAGGGCTTCAGCTGATGCGTCTGGCCTCAAGGCGGCCCCAGTAAATGGTAGGGGCTGGCGGACAAATAGGGCAAAGTAGCGGCTTATTTGATATGGCGTGGCCGATGGCTATGATTGTCACGAGCTTTCTGATTTACCATGCAGCGATCAAGGCCATACGCCCGGACCTCCATCCCTTGGCTTTTCTGGCTGGTGTTTATGTTGTCTCACTTCTTCTAACTTTGGGTTTGTGGATGGCTTTACCGGGGCTAGGCCCAACGGGGATCAGGTCTGGCGATATAATCTGGGTCGTGTTGCTGGGCATTGCGTTAATCGGTATCGAGTTTGGCTTTCTGATGGCCTACCGCAACGGCTGGAGCGTTTCTGTGGCGCCCACTTTTTCAAATGTCACTTTGGCATTGATCTTGGCGCCCGTGGGTCTGCTTTTCCTTCAGGAGCGATTGAGCTGGCAAAACTTTCTAGGTCTTGGCCTCTGTGTGGTTGGCCTCGTTTTAATGACAAAACGACCTGTGTGAAGAAATGGAATCGGGAGGGAATCGCCCATGACTGACATGAATGCCGCTTTGACTGTAGCGGCCTCGGGCTTGCGGGCGCAGACGGCGCGCATGAAGGTGATTGCCGAAAACATCGCCAATGCGAATTCCACAGCGCCTAATCCTGGCGCTGATCCCTATCAGCGCAAACTGGCAACTTTTGGCCAAGTGCTCGACCGTGAAAGCGGGGCGACTGAGGTTAGAATGACGGGGGTCCAAAGGGATAGGAGCGATTTTCGCCTACGCTATGACCCGACCCATCCCGGTGCTGACGCCAATGGCTATGTGAAACTACCCAATGTGAACACTTTGATTGAAAGTATGGATATGCGCGAGGCCCAACGCGCTTATGAAGCCAATCTCAATGTTGTGGAGAGTGCGCGCGCCATGATGACGCGAACCATTGATCTGTTGCGCCGATAACATTCTTTTTTGGGGCTCGCCCCTGATTCACGCCCAAGTTCATCACATGTTAGGAGAAACCTGACCCATGAATGCCACCGCCCTTCTAGCCGCCAAAGCCTATGGTGCCACAAGCACACCAGGTATCGCTGCGTCTGGCCCCGCCATTGCCGAAACAGGGCTTAACTTCGGGAACATGCTCGCTCAACAAGTTGCCAACACCATAGAAGCTACCAGAGGGGCTGAGGCCCAAGCGGCGCAGGCGGCCACTGGCAAAGCCGAAATGGTCAATGTAGTGACCGCTGTTGCGGCAGCCGAAGTACAGTTGGAAACCATGATGGCCTTTCGTGATCAAGCGATCTCGGCCTATCAAGAAATTCTGCGGATGCCAATTTAGGGCGTTCATTTTTCGCGCGCTGTGTCCTCACTCTTGCTCCCACGCCAAAGGCACGCCACACAACGCAGATGACCAGACCCATATTTTATGGCCAGATACCTTTTGGTCTCGCGGATGTTCCAAGTGATGCTGTGCAAGTCTCGCCATTGGTGCCCGGCAGCACAAGTCTGGAATCGCTCAGTACACAGAGCGCCACAGGCCTTACCATGCGCGCGCCGCCCAATACATTAGAGCGCCATCATGATATGGCTATGGCACTGCGAGCCTTGGCCATCGGCAGCCCTTTTACGATTCTGGCTGCCAAGGATAAGGGTGGATCGCGGCTCTTGAAAGAATTGGCATCCTTTGGCGTCAAGGCGGCTGATAACCCAAAACGCCATCATAGGATTTGCACCGGCATAAGGCCTGCAACGCTGACCGGAATTGACGCCGCGCTTGCAAAAGGGGGCATGAGCCGCGTTGAAGCGACGGATTTGTTCGCTCAGCCTGGTATCTTTTCATGGGATCGTATTGATACCGGCACCGCCCTTTTGCTCGCAAACCTCCCCCATCTATGGGGCCATGTAGCCGATTTTGGGTGCGGCAATGGTGTTTTGTCCTTAGCGGCGCTCAAAAGCGCCAAAGTCAAGTCCTTAATCGGGGTTGATAGCGACCGCAGAGCATTGGCAGCTTGCGCTCTCAATATTGCCGATGCGCGCTTTAAAGGCGTCTGGGCTGATGTGCGCGCCACTCAAGATATCCCCGCAAATCTGGATTTCATCCTCACCAACCCGCCCTTCCACGATGCGGGTGAGGAGGATCAAGCCCTGGGGCTGGCCTTTATCAAGGTCGCCGCACTGGCGTTGCGCACCGGCGGCACTTTGTGGCTGACAGCCAATCGTCATTTGCCCTATGAAGCTGTGCTGACCGCTTTGTTCAAGTCCGTTAGCGTCAAGGCCGAAAGCCAAGGCTATAAAGTGTTTGAAGCGATTAAATGACTCGGCCCTGCATGAGACGTCCAATATGAGCAAAGGTCCCGCAAATGCCCGCCTTGATCGGTTGCTGGCCAATATGGGCTACGGATCGCGCCGCGAGATGGCTCAGATGGCCCGGGCTGGCTGGATCTTGCTTGATGGCGCGGCTGTCGACGATGTTGGCATGCGTGTGAGCTTGAATGAGGATTTACAAACCCGTTTGACCATTCGAGGCCAAAGGCTTGACCCTCTGCCGGGAATGGCGATCATGATGCACAAACCCCTCGGCGTGACCTGCTCGCGCAAAGAAGCCGGCGCTCTAATATATGATTTGCTGCCCCAGCGTTGGCGGCTTCGCGATCCGGCTGTGTCATCAGTGGGACGTTTGGACAAAGAAACATCGGGCCTCCTTCTGATGACCGATGATGGCGATCTGCTCCACCGAATTATTTCGCCCAAAAGCCATGTGCCTAAGCGCTATGTGGTAACTCTTGACCGCCCTTTGTTGGGGCAGGAAGCGGCCATTTTTGCGTCGGGCAATCTGATGCTGGAGGGGGAGGATAAGCCGCTCTTGCCTGCAGAATTGGATGTTATCAGCCAGACGGAGGCTAGGCTCACCCTGCATGAGGGTCGCTATCACCAAGTACGTCGGATGTTTGCGGCCATTGGCAACCATGTTAGTGCATTGCACCGCGATAGGATTGGGGCTTTAATCCTGCCTGACGACTTAAAGGCGGGCGACATTCGTCTTATGAATGCGGAGAATATCAAGGCCGTACTTGCAGCGACAGCGTAAGGGGACGAGTTGTGACTTTTGTAAAAATGTTGAAATCTAAACTGAAGGATTTGCTCGGCATTACCCAGCTTCAAATCCAGCGCGATGAATTGGCAAAGGCTTTTAAGTACGTGCCCCCAGGGCATTTCTTTTCGCCCATCGTCTCTATTGATGACTATTTGCGCGACGAAGCGGCCAATTTAGCCAAGCCCCCTAGTGCTTTTCTGGGCATTGACTTCAACGCGCCCGCGCAAGTGGATTTGCTGGGGGCGTTATCTCATTATTGGCGACAAGATTTGTTTCCTGTCACGCCATCGCCCGGGCGTCGTTATTATTTTCCAAATCCGGCCTTTGGGTCCTCAGATGCGTTTTTTCTCCATGCGATGGTCCGGCATGTAAAGCCTCAGCGGCTGATTGAAGTAGGGTCTGGTTTCTCCTCGTGCGTTATATTGGACACGAATGAGGCCTTTTTCGACAATCAGATCGACTTGACCTTTATTGAGCCTTATCCGCAGCTGTTAGAGACATTAACCAGCAAAGACGATCTGGCCCGCCACCTCGTTTTGCCGAGCCGCCTCCAAGATATACCCCTTGAAACCTTTACGGCTTTGCAGGCCAATGACATATTATTCATCGATTCAACCCATGTCAGCAAAACCAATAGCGATGTGAATTATTTGTTTTTTGAGATTATCCCAAGGCTGAAACAGGGCGTTATCGTGCATATTCATGATATATTCCATAATTTTGACTATCCAAAGGAGTGGATCGTTGAGGGCCGCTCTTGGAACGAGGCCTATCTATTGCGAGCATTCCTGCAATATAATGCCCATGTCGAGATCATTTTGTTCAACAATTATCTGCTGGTTGAGCATGGAGAAGCCTTTCGCACCCATCTGCCAGATTTAGCTGAGCATGGCGGCGGTAGTATCTGGTTACGGATCAAAGGGCCTGACTGGCCTCAATAACGTCCTCAACGGTTCGCAACCCCGGACTTGGGGCGGTCACCAAAACGGCCATATTGCCCGGCAAGTGATTGTTATCGAGCATTTTTTCGTGCGCGAGCGGGATGTCTTCCCACGCGAATACTTCAGACATGCAAGGGTCAATTCGTCGCTCAATGACCAATTGATTGGCCGCACTGGCCTGTTGCAGATTGGCAAAATGGCTGCCTTGAACCCGCTTCTGCCGCATCCATAAGAAGCGCGCATCCATGGTCAGATTAAAGCCGGTCGTGCCCGCACAAATAACCACCATACCACCACGCTTTGTCACAAACACTGATACTGGAAAGGTGCTTTCGCCTGGATGTTCAAACACGATATCCACGTCGCGTTTGTCAGTCACATTCCAAATGGCTTTGCCAAACTTCCGGCATTCCTTCATATAATCATTAAACTCAGGACCATTGACCAGCGGCAATTGGCCCCAACAATCAAAGTCTTTGCGGTTTAAGACGGCTTTGGCCCCCATAGACAACACAAAATCGCGCTTGCTCTCGTCACTGATGACGCCAATCGCATTGGCCCCAGATACCGCGCATAATTGGGTCGCGAACACGCCTAGCCCGCCTGATGCCCCCCAGACCAAAACATTTTGACCAGGCTTTAGAACATGGGGGCGGTGACCAAAGAGCATCCGGTAAGCCGTCGCCAAAGTCAGCGTATAGCAGGCGCTTTCCTCCCATGTCAGATGCTTGGGACGGGCCATAAGTTGACGCGACTGAACCCGCGCAAACTGCGCAAAAGCGCCATCAGGCGTCTCATAGCCCCAAATGCGCTGGCTGTTGGAAAACATCGGGTCACCACCATTGCATTCCTCATCATCGCCATCATCTTGGTTGCAATGCACCACAACTTCGTCGCCGGGCTTCCAGCGTTTGACGTTCTTGCCTACGGCCCAAACAATCCCTGACGCATCAGAACCGACTACGGCATAATCCTGATCATAGCCGTCAAGCACACTGACAGGTTCGCCAAGCCCCGCCCAGATACCATTATAATTGACGCCAGCGGCCATCACCAACAACAACACTTCGTCGCTATCAATCTCAGGCGTCGGCAGCACTTCCAGCTGCATGGCCTGCAAGGGTCGCCCATGACGCTCTTTACGTATCGCCCAGCCCCACATGGTCTTGGGTACATGATAGGCAGGTGGCATTTTGCCGACGGGATAGAGGTCGAGAAGGGCTTCACTTTGTGCCAATGTCTCAGTCATGATGGTCCCCACAGTGATTTTTATGCGCTTGTAATGCTGCGCTGCAACATCTTATGTCAAGCGGTCTTGAGGGGGATTAGTACGCGCTTTCTAACTGACTGTCGTCCGACGAATATACTACTTCTGGTAATTTCTCCGCGCGTTCTAGAACGCAAATTTGTTTCTAAGGAAACAAAAGCGCTTTGGCGACATTATCGAGAGATCAGAGTAACATGAAAATTAGAGGTGCTGAGCGAGCCGCGCCGCCGCATCTGGTGCAAATGGATTGATCACTTCAATGCCCTGCCACAAAAACCCATCTTGCATATCTTCGCTTAGGAGGGCCTTACAGCCGTGTTCTTTTGAGGTCGCCACAATAATTGCATCCCAAATCTGTAATTTATGATTGGTCGCAAGGTGCAGCGCTGATCGAAAAGCGCTAGTGGTAGTTGGTAATGACAATGTCGAATCCTGCCAATTTTCTACGCATGCAGCCGCTTCCGATCGCGAGCGCTTGGCCTTTCGCAATAATACCCAGTAGAGTTCACCCAAGGCTTGTTGGGCAATGCGGACATATTTCAAATTCAACGTCGATAAGACGTCAATTGCTAAGCTTTGCCGATACTCATCACCAAGGCCTTCAAAATATAGCAAAATATTGGAATCAATAGATATCATATCAATTGGTACATTCGATCAGCTATAAATCGTCTTGGAAAACGCCCACCGCGTCATCGTAAATTTCATCACGACTAACTTTGGGCAAATTCATCGCGGGCTGAGACCTAAGTCGAGCTAACAGCTTCTGCTTTGCGGCCTCGTGGTCCTTAACTTCTTCAATAGGCACCAGTTTAGCAAAGGGCACTCCGTGACGCGTAATAATAATCGTTTCCCCGCCATTGGCGCGACTGAGCAATTCAGATAGTTTTTGCTTGGCATCAAAAGCAGCGATTTGGGTGGCCATAATTTCATCCTGACTTAATCCAGACTTATAAGAAGTTGCAGCGAAGGGCAAGTCAATTACCTCCTAAGTTCCGACCGTTTTGCCACTTGCGCAACGCCCACGCCTCATGCCATCTCGCGACTGCACAAAGCCAATAAAAATTGGGACAACCACAATGACCGACAAGCCTTTCCAACACGCCCCCGATAAGCCTTGGATATTCCGCACCTATGCGGGCCATTCAACGGCTGAAAAATCCAATGCATTATATCGCGCCAATCTTGCTGCGGGACAGACCGGTCTGTCAGTGGCGTTCGATTTGCCCACCCAAACCGCTTATGAAAGCGACCACATTCTCGCCAAGGGCGAAGTGGGCAAAGTGGGCGTACCCGTCAGTCATCTTGGTGACATGCGGGCCTTGTTCAAGGACATTCCCCTTGAAACCATGAATACCAGCATGACCATCAATGCCCCCGCGGCGTGGATGCTGGCCCTCTATGTGGCCCTCGCTGACGAGCAGGGGGCCGATCGGAAGAAACTGCAGGGCACCACCCAAAATGATCTGATCAAGGAATATCTATCGCGTGGGACCTATGTATTCCCTCCGGCGCCAAGTTTGAAATTAACAGCAGATACAATTGCTTGGTGTCTGACGGAAACGCCTAAGTTTAATCCGATGAATGTTTGTTCATACCACCTTCAAGAAGCTGGCGCGACACCTGAGCAAGAGCTGGCGTTCGCGCTCGCCACCGCCATTGCGGTCCTCGACGAGGTCAAGAAGCAGGGCCAAGTCATTGAGGCCGATTTCCCTGCAGTGGTTGGCCGGATCAGCTTTTTCGTCAATGCCGGAATCCGTTTTGTCACTGAGCTGTGTAAAATGCGCGCTTTCAACGTTCTCTGGGACGAGATTTGTCGTGATCGTTATGGCGTCACAGACCCCGCCATGCGGCGATTTCGTTATGGGGTACAGGTCAATTCCTTGGGCCTGACAGAGCCGCAGCCCGAGAATAATGTTTACCGTATATTGCTCGAGACTTTAGCTGTTACCATGAGTAAGGATGCGCGGGCGCGTGCCGTGCAATTGCCAGCTTGGAATGAAGCGCTGGGATTGCCAAGACCATGGGATCAGCAGTGGAGCCTGCGCCTCCAGCAAATCCTCGCTTATGAAACCGACCTCCTCGAATATGAGGATTTGTTTGCCGGTAGTCATGTGGTGGAAGCCAAAGTCGCAGAGCTTGTCGCCAATGCCCGCGCCGAACTTACGAGGATTGATGCGCTTGGTGGTGCCGTTGCCGCCGTTCCACACATGAAAGAGGCGCTCGTTCAGTCCAATCGCGACCGCCTCTTAGGCATTGAGGGCGGGGGGCAGACTGTGGTCGGTGTCAACCGTTGGGCCGACACTGAACAATCGCCGCTATCGGCCGGTGAGGGCTCAATTCAAAGCGTGGATCCAATGGTGGAGGGCGAGCATATCAAGCGCCTTAATGCTTGGCGTGCGGCCCGTGATCAAGAAGCGGTCTCAATCGCCTTGGCCGACCTGGAAGCCGCCGCCCGCGCCAATGCCAATATCATGGAGCCTTCCATTGCCTGTGCTAAAGCGGGTGTAACAACTGGGGAGTGGGGAGCCTTGTTGCGCGACATTTATGGCGAATATCGCGCACCCACGGGGGTGGCTATGTTGGTCTCCCTTGAAGGCGAAGACATTGAGGTAGTCAAGAAAAATGTCGATGCATTGAGCGAGAAATTGGGGCGTCGGCTGTCGTTTTTGGTCGGCAAGCCTGGCCTTGACGGTCATTCCAACGGCGCTGAACAAATCGCCACTCGCGCGCGTGCCGTTGGGATGGAGGTGACCTATGAAGGCATCCGCATGACGCCAGAGGAAATCGTCGCCAGTGCTGTAGACAAGAAAGTCCATGCAGTGGGTCTCTCAATTCTGTCAGGCAGCCACTTGGACCTTGTCCGTGATGTGGTGGCGCGCATGCGCGCCGCCGGGCTTGGCCATGTGCCGGTTGTCGTCGGTGGCATCATCCCCCCGGAAGATGCCCGCTCCCTCAAGCAATTCGGCGTCGCGGCTGTCTATACGCCAAAGGACTTTAAGATCACCGAGATTATGGGCGATATTGTGAGGATCGTGGCGGATCGGATTTAGGGTCCAAGTGCCGCCAGCGCCACTCCAAACCAACGGCCCATGGCTAATCACCCCCCCCATGACGGTGGGCTCATCGATTCACTTGTCAAAGAACAGTAATCGTCGGCCAATGGGTGCGTCGGGGCGGCAGCGGTGGGGGTCTGTTGCGGCTTTTGGTGACAATGGAGGCGGCCATCGCATCAAAGGAGGCGGTAATCTGCGTGCCCCATCTTCCCGCAATCCGCTGCGGTCCCTTTGGGGCGATGATGAAGCCCTCACGGGTGCGGGCCAGATGGAAAGCCAGACGCTTGGCCTTTGCGACCGGGCTGGCCGTGATCGCGGTAAGAAAATCGAGCTGCGCATAGAGCTTGGCCATATCGACAGGCACGGGTGTGTTGACGGCTTGCCTGGCTCCACTATTGAAGTGGGGGCCGTCGCTGTTGAGCCAAAAGCGGGCTTTGTGAACGTCGAGACCCTTAAGCCTGAACCCATGAGATGACCGCGCCTTACGACCATGTGGCCGCTTCATCGGCCCACGATTATCGACCAAGCTCCATTCCATCTCCAAAGCCATCAGGATGATCAAACGGCGCAGGAATGCCCGCAAGAAGCGCAACCCACTCGCCAAACGCGCCGCCACTGCCTTGCGCGCCACAGGCGGCCGCATGTGCAGATTATCACGCGTATTGACCGCCGCCACGAGGCTTTGGGCCGTGGCGATCAACATCGCAAAGGAAGCGAGCGGGTTCATGGGCGCAGTGTGGCCGATGTTGCAAGGGTGTGGGATAGATTTGTTGCAGTCGGAGGCCTCCCCTCGCCCCACAAGGTGGGGAGAGGGGGCGGGGGTGAGGGGTAGCGGGGCAGGCGCTTTGTATCGGGTTGGGTGCGGGCGGCGAGGCCCCTCACCCCAACCCCTCTCCCCGCTAACGGGGCGAGGGGCTAAACTGGGGC
>JBEINE010000228.1:0-3774 GCA_040378245.1 Hyphomonadaceae bacterium
ACTTCTGATTGTATCTTGCCAATCTGGCGTGGGGGAAAATTGACAACGGCGGCAATCTGGCGGCCCACTAATTGTGCGCACTCATAATGGCGAGTGATTTGGGCTGAGGATTTCTTGACGCCAATTGTGGCCCCAAAATCCACCGTCAGGATGAAAGCGGGTCTACGCGCTGTCGTGAAAGGTTCTGCTGAGACGATGGTTCCAACACGAATGTCGATCTTCAAAAAGTCATCAAATTCAATGGGGGCGGCGGTGGGCGCGGTTGTGTCTTGGGGGAGATGCATACGGGTGCCTAGATTGAACCCTGTTCTTCAATGACCAAAATATGAGCCGCGCCAATGGGATGGGCAACATGGGCATCCCCAATGTCAGCGACAAAAATCTCCAAGGGTCCAAGGCGCACAGATTTCTCGATACCATCCTCTCGGTAGAACATGTCAACCAGCCCCGCCACAACCATAAAGACTTCGGCGCCACTATTGGTGTGCCATTTATAGGGCTTATCGGTCCAATGAAGACGTACACTGGCCCCGGCAACATGCGCAATATCAAGGGCCTGCCAGGCTTTATCGGGGCTGAACGCCGTTATGTCAGCTAGGACATTGACCACTTCAGCCTGTCTCCCCGGCTTTACCGACAGCTTCCAAAAAGCCCGTCAGATCGTTTGTCATATGATGGACATGGTCGGGCGTTTCATCAACGGGTCCAGCAGGTCGCGCAGATGCGGGTTCATGGCTCCAATCCTTCCAAGACCAAACCAGCACAGTCGAAAATCCAAGTTCATGCGCCGTGACAAGATTGCGCGATAAGTCCTCCACCATCACAGACTGTGTGGGATCCAGAGCATGGGTATCGACCAATGCATCAAAGGCTTCGCGGCGTGGCTTTGGCAGAAATTGTGTCGCTTCTATATCAAACAAATCGTGAAAAATCCCTTCAAGACCAAGGGCATCCAACGTACGATGCGCATGATCGCGCGATCCGTTCGTGAACACCATCTTGCGACCGGGGAGTGCAGCGATTGCGGCGCGCAGGCGTGGCGCTTTAGCCACTGGAGTGTAATCAAGATCGTGCACATAGTCCAAAAATGCCCGCGCCGGCATATCATGTTCGCGCATCAAGCCATTGAGGGTGGTGCCATAGGTTGCATAATAATGCTTTTGCTGGGCTTTAGCGGCTTGTGGATCAAGATTGAGATACTGCCCGACAAACTCCGTCATGCGTGCATCAATTTGGGAGAACAGGTCGCATTCGGCGGGATAGAGGGTATTGTCGAGGTCAAACACCCAGTCCTGCGCTTGATAGAGGTTGGCAAGTGAGCGCGTCGTCATTTGCGGATCAAGGTCCCTGATCCAAGATCGGTGAATAATTCGTTCAGGATAGCGTGAGGTGTGCGGCCATCGAGAATAACAACAGCGCCAACGCCCGCTTCAAGGGCGGCAATGGCGGTTTCTAATTTCGGGATCATACCGCCATGGGCAACGCCCGACGTCATGAGCGCCCTAGCTTGATCAATCGTCATTTCGTCAATCAGATTGCCCTCACTATCTTTGACGCCCTCAATATCGGTCAGGAGCAGAAAACGCTTGGCTCCCAGCGCGCTGGCCAAAGCGCCCGCTGCCGTGTCGGCATTGATATTATAAGTGGCCCCACCATCATCAACGCCAATGGGGGCAACAACCGGCACATAATCCTGATCGGCTTTGATCAGGGTCTGGATTAACTGCGCGTCGACGTCCTTAGGGTCACCCACAAAACCGAGGTCAACCATCTGCTCAATCCGGCTTTCAGGGTCCTTGCGCGTGCGATGCACTTTCTCGACAGTGAACAGCCGCGCGTCTTTGCCCGATAGACCAACACCCCTCACATCGGCTTCACGTCCCGCTTGAGTAATCAGATGCGCCAATTGCTTATTGACCGCTCCCGATAGCACCATTTCAGCGATTTCCATGGTAGTTGGATCGGTAACCCGTAAACCATCAACAAACTGGCTCTTGACACCCGCCCGGCTCAACATCGCACTGATCTGGGGGCCACCGCCATGCACGACGACGGGGTGCATGCCCACGAGCTTGAGCAAAACCACATCGCCCGCAAACCGCTGGGCCGTGGCTTCATCGCCCATGGCGTGGCCACCATATTTGATCACAATGGTTTCGCGGTCATAGCGCTGAATAAAGGGCAGGGCCTCAACAAGGGTGCGTGCGGTCGCAAACGCGGACTGAGCTTTTAAATCGAGCACTTTTTGACAATCCTAGCCTAAATCACCCCTTAAGGGCGCTCTGTGTAGCGCCCAAATGTGAGCACGCCAAGTTGATTGCATGTTCATAGATATTGAGCGGCGAGTCCCGCCGGTACCCGATTGCATAAATCACGTCTTCCCACTTCAATCTGGCGATAATCTACTAATTTGACATTGAGGCCCTTTAACGAGCAGAATGTATTCGCGTGAATGCTTCGGTTGTCGTAAAGTCAAAAAAAATGACGGGGAGAAATGATATGTCGGGAATGGGAGATACAGGGCAAGAAGCCTCTAACACTGTCAGCGCCAGTGGGGGGTCCGTGAACGGGTTGCCGTCCATATCGTCGCGTCTGAGTGCAGCTGAAAAACGTAATGCGGGTCCAGGCATTTTGTTGCCAGTCCTTGGTGTCGTCGGGGCGGCTGCAATCGCTTACATCGGGTTCTATACGATCACCAAGGGCGACGGCACCTTGTTTCCTGAGAAGAAAGCGATCCCGGTCGCTGCCCCCGAAGTTGCTGTCCCCGTGGTCGTTGCGCCAGTGGTTGCCGCGCCAGTGGTTGCCGCCCCGCCAACGGCAGCTACGCCAGAACCTACTAAGTAGGGATTAGGTTATCGCGACGAGCGATAGGCGCGCTCGTAGTGCGAGATGCGCAATTTCGTCGCGAACACAACGACTTGTCACAAGGGTGCGCAGCCCGTGCTGCGCGCTCCTTTTTGAACTGGTCATGCGGCTTTAGGTGGAAGAGGGGGCCCTCTATTATTCTGCTGCCAGAATAATAGAGGCCTTAAAGCCTTAGAACTTCACCGATGCACCCGCAGTTACCATTCTTGGCATCCCACGAATAAGGGTGATGATACCAAAAGCGCCACCTGTATTTCCGGCATCGATCAGATATTTTTCGTCAAAGGCGTTCTGCACCGACACATTAACGGACCACTTTTTGCTGCTGGGTTCATAGCCGAGGCGCAGATCGGCCACGCCATACGCTTTTTGCTTTTCGCGTGGATCATTGTCATCCTCAAAGAAATGATCACTCTTCCACGTATAGCTTGGGATGAAATAGATCTCGCCTTGAGCGTCGACTGGATAGCGCAGATCAAGGCCGATCGAGGCGTTGTGTTCTGGACTCAGTCGGAAGCTATTGCCTGCAAATTGCAATCTGTTGCCGGCACTATCGGTGTCGTCATATTGCGAGAAGTTATAGGCATAACTTCCAAACAGTTGCGCAGTGGATGAGATGTTCCACTGGCCTTCAAACTCAAAGCCATATTGGGTCGCGTTACCAGAGTTTTCGGTAATGAAAGTGCCTTGTGTTGGGCTGAAGCGCGTGGCTTGGAAGTCTTTGTACTGGCCATAATACAGGGACGAGGTGACGCGGACGCTCCGATCAAAGAAGAAGCCTGTTAAACCGGTCTCATAATGATCGTATAATTCCTGTGTGACGACAACAAAACCGGTCGGATTAGAGGCAGCGCCGCTAAATGCTTAAGTACGACGACCGAGACCAACAGAAAACCACGTATTCACATA
>JBEINE010000242.1:0-3466 GCA_040378245.1 Hyphomonadaceae bacterium
AGGTCTGGGGTCGAAATGATGAAGAGTGGCGCGCCAATCACGGGTATCCGCAAGTGCGACAAAAGTGCAGGAACCGACATAAGATCTCCAAGGCTTCCGGACCCCGCCATAGATGGACGCGGCATGGCTTCAATTCAGGCGAGGCTTTTTGGCATAGCCGAATAATCAAACCTATGTAACGACCTGCGATCATTCGGCAAGGGGGTGTGATCTCACCATGCAGAGCCGAAAAATCGCGCACCGCCCTGCCATGTGCAATCCCGATCACTTTTTTCTGGTGTTTCAGAAATGAGTTCCCTATGATGACAGGGGGTTTTGTTAAAGATGAATAGTGAACATAGGCTGGCGCGCCTGTCCAAACCTGCGCCGTCACGGGTGAGAACGGACCGCCGTTTGAGGGCATCTACGGGGCCTCTGGGCGATCCACAGCTGTCAACTTTTGATCTTCAGAGCTTTGATCGCGAAGAAGTCGTGGCTCTGTCGCTTGACACCATTCCCGCTTGGCAGCGCGACCCAGACCGAATTGACACGGCCACGCAAGCGAAGGTGCACGAGCGCCAAGCTGTTTTGCGGGCCTGCGATCTGTTCGGTCGCGTCGGTGTGATTTTTGATCGATCCGCTTTTATTCACCATGGCACACGTGGCTGGAGTCATCATCTCGCGCAGCTACCCGTCTTTCTAGCTGGTCGCGCAGCCTTGACCCCGATATCATCGGAAAGTCAGCAAGACCTGTGGCGCGGGCTTGCCGCCTTGTTTACTGATCCTGAAATCCCCTATGTCCCGATTGCGCTGCGCGATTTAGATGGTTGGGTCTGCGATGTCCTCTGCCTGAAGCGAGTTGGACCCGCCAATCCAGATTATGCTTATGCAGTTCTGCCTAAATCCACCGCCAATCGTGCCGCGCGCATTGCAAATCATACTCGATTTTTGGGACTGACAGAGATTGAAGGTGTTCTGGTGACGCTAATCGCGGAAGGCAAGAACAGCAAGGAGATGGCGTCGGCGCTTAAGCTCAAACAAGGCGAAGTCAGACGGCATGTTGAGGCCATAACTGCCAAGTTTCAAGTGCGTCATAAAAGTGAGCTTGCCCGTCTGGTCACAACGATCCTCTAGCAGTCTGTCCCGTCTTTTTTGAATCAAAAAAGCGGGATAAACAGACATTAACTCAGATACCCAGACGCGCAACCTGGTTCCAAAAGAACCAGACGCGCTCAAAAAGAACTAGACGCGCAACCTGGTTCTAAAAGAACCAGACGCGCTTTAGACACGGGAGGCCGAGGTGAAAATTGACCCGTTAGTCTCTAAGGGCCGACCGCTGATTGTAGCCTTTGGTGCGGGCGGCTTCAGGTTTGGGCTCGCCTCTGGTGACTTACGGCTCGAAGGCGGGGTCTTGGTATTGGCCGATACACCCACCCTTTGGCCGGTTTCAGTGCTGGGCGAGCTATCACGGGGCGACTTCAAGCCCATTCTCGAGCTTGGCCGCGACATTGAGTTCGTGCTTCTGGGAACAGGCGCCGAATTGAACGCACCACCGCCGTTTCTGCGGGCGCTGCTTCGCGATCACGGCTTAGGATTAGAGCTGATGGACACGGCCGCTGCCTGCCGCGCCTATAATCATCTGGCCAGTGAAGGGCGTCACTTTGCAGCGGCCCTGCTGCCAGTCGCATGAGCTTTCAGGTGACAGGGTCTCGAAATAAGCTAAATAGAGTTTAAGGAATGCCACTTAAAGCAAGGAAACCTAAGTATGGGCGCGCTACTCTCTAATTTTCGCAATACCTTCATCGTAAGCCTTCTGCTCTCGGTCGGCTTGATCGCTTATTTCGGCAGTCAGGAATCAGCTCTCGTCTATGGCAATATGCACGAATTGATGGGCCACGCAGCCATGCGCTGGCTGCATGTTTTCTTTGGTATTTTGTGGATTGGATTGCTGTATTATTTCAACTTCGTACAGATCCGCACCATGCCAAAAGTGCCTGATGAGCTGAAGCCAGGGATTAGCAAGTTCATTGCGCCAGAGGCTTTGTTTTGGTTCCGCTGGGCGGCGATGGGCACGTTAGTGACGGGCCTCTTGGTAGCCGCAGGACGGGGCTATTTGGTGGAATCCCTGACGCTGAATGCCGCTGGCGGATTCAGTGCTGCCGGTGGTCATTTGTTCATCGGGATTGGCATGTGGTTGGCGATCATCATGTTCATCAATGTCTGGTTTGTGATTTGGCCTAATCAAAAGATCGCTCTGGGTCTGGTTGATGCGCCTGTGGAGGCCAAGCCCAAAGCTGCGCGGACGGCGATGTTATTCTCTCGCACAAACATGCTGCTCTCTCTGCCAATGCTGGCATCCATGGCTATGCGTCAGACAATGTGGGGCTGATAAAGCCGGCACAATCCCAGAGCTTAAGGCACGGCCCATCCGATCGATGGGCCGTTTGCGTTTGGAGCGCGCGATGGAAAGCCTGACGCAAGAGCAAGTTGAGAATGCGGCGCGCGCCATGCCTGACCATGTGCTGTCCACGGCCTTTTTGGAGCCCCAAGCGCGCCCCCGCCTCATCGCGCTGATTTTGTTTTCGGGCGAGATTTCACGCGCCCGTGCCGTCGTGTCTGAAAGCGGTCTGGCCGCCATTCGGTTGCAATGGTGGCGCGATAGGCTCGATCAGATTTATGCTGGCCTACCCATGGGCGGCAATCCAATCGCCATTGCCCTTGCCGCCGCCATAAAGGAGGCCGGTCTACCCCGTGTCTATCTGGACGCGATGATTGATGGTTACGAGCGTGAACTGCGGTCAGCCCCTTTCCAGACTTGGTCGGATCTGGAGGCCTATCTGGACGCAACTTCAGGCAATCTCAACCGACTGAGTCTGCTCGCCTCTGGCTTGCCCGCTCTGTCACTACGCGCTGATGCTGTTGCGCGCGATGTCGGGATTGCTTGGGGATTGGCGCATCTGATGGGGAGGCTTCATCAATGGTCCATCAGGCGCAGCGTGTGGATACCTGAAGAGGCGCGCGGGGCTGTAGATTTGGAGACCTTGTTTGCCCGAAAGTCCAGCCGTGAACTCTCCCTAGCTTTGGATTTGGCTATGGATCGACTATCTAGCGCGCGGCGACGCGCCAATCGGGGTTTAGGCGCGGCCGCTCTTGGCATTCATTTTCCCGTCCTCGCCCACGCGTGTCTCAGCCGCCGAATAGCTAAAGCGAGCCTTTCGCTTCAGGGCGGCGATCATCAAATCAGCCTTTTGGAACGTCAAATCCGCATCACGCTGAGTGTTGCGCGTGGCCGGATTTAGGGTAGCAGCGCATCCGTTGCGCTTGCCCGATAGCTGGTTTGAAAAGCACCATATTGGCGACATTATGAGCCGGTTCGGCTCACTCGGGCCGGTGGAGGGTAACGTCGCCAAAAACGCGGCGGCGTTGGGCTTTTACGACGGCGAGGCGGAATAGGGTCATGGGGCGGGAAACTTTGACTGCCGCAACA
>JBEINE010000301.1:0-1787 GCA_040378245.1 Hyphomonadaceae bacterium
AATTGACGCCCTCAATCGTCGGTACATCCACGCGCTCAAGTGCCAAATTGCGGGTCTTCAGGGCGTCAGACAGGGTGATATAGCTTTCCTGCGCAATCACGACGCCTGATCCGATCCGGGCGGCTTTGGTGGCCGCAGCTAGGCTTGATAAAGCGCTGTCGCTGCGCGTTAGAAATATCAGGCTGGGCTCCTGATAGCCATAACCGATGAGGGGTCCGGGTCTGCCCGCGGACAAGCGGGGGTGCAGATTTGCGCTTTCTAGAGCCTCTGACACGCGCGCGCTGACATTAAGCTCCGGCAGGCTTGGCACAAAAAGGCCTTTGATCACGACTGACACGACGACAGCAGCTATTGCACTGATAGGCCCCGCCCAGCGCGGTGAGACTAAACACGCAATCACTGCCCCTAGGACGCAGAGTCCGATAACAAGGCTGAAAAGATTTGCATGTGATAGCGCGCTCTGCGCTATATCATTTGCGAGCGCTATCGGCACGGCGGTTAGAATCAACCCGCCAAGAGCCAAGAAGCCAATCCCCACATACTTAACCCAAGCGCGTTGCCACCCCCCCGCCAACAGGCCAATGGCCCCCAGCAATAAGATCGCGCCGTGAACCGGCAATGTGTAGTGGGCGAGTTTGGCTGGTGCGGCTTCAAACAGAAGCCAGCCGGGAATGGCCCAAGTCAATAAGAAGCGCACGCGCGGATCGGCGCGAAACGTCCATCCAGCCCAAACGGCGGCGGGTAGCAATATACTGCCCGGCCACATAATCAGGGGCGAAATCAGTAAATGGGCGCCGGGGGGCACGGACGGATTTTCAGACTGGCCCGCTATTTTTGGCGCAAGGTCCTGACCAATCGCATCGGCAAAGAACTGGCCATTTGTGGCCTGCCAGATGGCAATATACCAAGGCAAGATGATCAAGAGCGCCAAAGTAATACTCGGCCAATGCCACACAGCCTTCAGCCACTTTGGATCGCGCTCCCACACGACCAGCATCAAGATCGACAATATAATGATCAATGGACCAATAGGGCCTTTCAAGAGGGCGGCCATCGCTAGCCCAAACCAAAAGAGCCAAGGCCCAGATGCGCTCGGCCTCTCGGCGCGCAATCCCGCCAAGCCCAGATAAGCAAGTGCGGTAAACCCAGCCAGAGCTGCATCGGTTTTGGCAATGCCCGCCTCGGTCGATAACAACAGGCCGCACCCTATCGCCGCCCCAGCGATCAAGCCCTCGCGACGGGAATACAGCAAAGCGCCAATCTTAAAGACGACAAATGCACATAATAATGCGCCTAGTAATGAGGGTATGCGAAAGGCTTGGATGATCCGCCCTTCGGGTCCGCCCAAGGCTGCGACACTGATGGCCTGTAACCAATGAATGCCAATCGGTTTTTTGTTGCGGGGCTCATCTTGAAAGCTGATGCGGATGAAATCATGGCTTTCAAACATCTGGGTCGTGGCTTGGGCAAAGCGGCTTTCGTCACGGTCCAAGGGTTGCAGGGCGAAAAAGCCCGGTAATGCACACGCCAGCAATAGAATGGCGATGACCACATAAGGCCGCAATCCGCTAGAAAGGCGATCTAAAAGGGTCGTCATGCGCTGTATCGAGGCTGACCGAGGAGGCCAGCGAAAAAGCTTGTGAACACGCATTGCCGGCCGAGGCAAGCCATTACAAAGGACGGAATGGCCAGCCGCATCAGGCTCTCCACTTTCATCGCGCCATAATTGGTGTCGGCCCATTGATTGATGGCGGCAAAAGCCGTCAACCCCCCGCATATCAATAGAC
>JBEINE010000040.1:0-17984 GCA_040378245.1 Hyphomonadaceae bacterium
CCATGGCATTGAAACCGAGTTGTCTTCGGCTATTGGGAAGGTTCGAGAGGCTGCCGCGTAGGCCACTGACGGAACCGCGCTCACTCACTGCGAAAACGTTTTCAAAGTTCAAGCTACCCCGTGCGCCGTCCCAAACCAGTAAGCCAGATGCATTGTCGACTTCCATGCCCTGAAAACGACCTGACCCCACAGTGAGCGCGGCGCGAACATCATGAGATGCGCTTTGCTCTCCCAATCGGGCCAATAAACTGCCGCTGATCGGGACAGTATCTCCCGCTACCCTCTGAAGTGGGCCAAATTGCAGACTTCGCGGCAGACGTGCGAAGCGAAGGCCCCGCAGTGTTGCAGCCACAGCGAGCCTTTGGCGAGGGTCGGCACTGGAAGAAATGGCTACATTGGTGAATCCACCCAATTCACGCGCAAATCCAGACCCTTGCAGTGTTACAAGGCCACTTTCATCGGTTGTGATTGTCGCACGTGCTTCCACGAGGCTAAGTCGTTCATTGGTATCTGGATCAATAATCGTTATCTGCGCATCCCTTAGCGCAATCGCTTCCACAAGACCCTTATCGCCATAGGGTCTGGCGGCTTGACGTACCGAATCTAACAATTCGCGCAAAACAATGGTCCGGCCTTTTTGACGCGGCAAAGCAAGGACCTCTTCAGCTGTTCCAAACCCGAACGCGGAGCGTCCTTGTTGATCAAAAACAAGCACTGCTTGCAGGCCGTTTAGGTCAGCCCGGGTGATTTGTGCCCGCCCCAAAAGGAGGGCACGCGCGTTAAGTGTAAGGTTAACCGCCCCAAGGGTGAGAGGCGACATGCGCGCATTGGTGGTCGCACTGACCCCGGTCGCAGTGACAACAAAATCACGACGCTGCTCGTCCCAGCCAAGTCGTAAACTCCTTATGCTCGTGCGACCTCCGACAATGCCCTCGAGAGCATCTTCGACATAGGGGGAGGCAGGTGCAATCGATATAGTTCCTTCCGATAGTCTCCACGCCAAATAGCCAACGAATAAACCGCTCAAGGCCAATCCAACCACGACAGTCTCGTGCAGATGAGCCAACCGGGTTGGTCTGGCTCTTGGGCCCTTGGAGGGTTTTGCTGTCGTCAACTCAGAGCTCGGCATTGGTTTCTTTGCTTGCAGTGATGATGACAGGCTTGGCTTTGGTTGCGCAATGCTAGCCGTCCGTCTAGTGGAATTCCTAAGCAGTCTGCGACGCTTTTTTAACGAGGCAAAAACATGAGCGAAGTGACTATCGGGCACGTGATCCCGGATTTTCGGTTACCATCTGATGAAGATACTATCGTTTCGCCAGCAAGCCTAAAGGGAAAAACAACAATCCTGTATTTCTATCCCAAAGACGACACGTCTGGCTGCACAAAACAGGCCATCGCCTTCTCTCAATTACACACAGAGTTTGAGGACGAAAATGCGATTGTCATTGGGGTTTCAAAAGACAAAATATCATCCCACAAGAAGTTCCGTGCAAAGTACGATTTGAAGCTTTTGTTGCTATCAGATTTTGAGAATCATGTCGCTGAATCCTTTGGCGTTTGGGTCGAAAAGAGCATGTATGGCAAAAAATATATGGGCATTGAAAGGTCAACTTTTGTTATCGATACCAACGGTGTGATCGCCCAAATTTGGCGCAAGGTAAAAGTTGAAGCCCATGCTGAAGAAGTCCTAAAGGTGGTGCGAAAACTCGCAGAACGCGTCTGATTTTTGCTCTGAAGCGGAACCTTACTGTTGCGCAGAGTCCTTTCTTGCGCGACAAGAGTGTGACTCCAACAAATGAGAGACCCTCGAACATGGCCTTATGGAATTTCAAATCCAAAGAAAAATATGAAGACGTTGATAGCGTCTCCATTTCCTCGCAACGCAATGAAAATGTGCCGGTGTCGGTTGTTGTACCAAGCGTTCGACGTCCGACTTCAGTGATCGCCGCGGGCGCTGTGATCAGCGGGTCCCTGTCGGCACCTGGCGATATTCAAATCGAAGGCCATGTCATCGGCGACGTGCGCTGCGCGACTTTGACCGTCGGCAAAGAGGGCGACGTTAAGGGTAATGTTACAGCTGAAACAGCGACCATAAGGGGTCGCGTGACCGGTAATGTTCGCGCGCGGACAATCCAATTGGCGGCGACAGGTGCCGTCGATGGCGATCTCAGCCATGCCGTCTTGATCATTGAAGAAGGTGGCGTCTTCCAAGGCCATTCAGCCCGCGCAGCCGATCCCTTAAGCGAATTGGCATTAAGTGCACCAGCAGCGGTCGACGCCGTTAAAGACGGCCAAGACTTGCCAGCAAATGAGGACTCCGTCGCTGAGAAAGCAGAGGCCGAGAGCGATGATGACGCTGTCGCTTTAGATGTACACAGTGACGTTAAGTTTTCACCAAGCCAAGAAGCCAAGATTGCAGAGGATGATAAAACCAATGCGCCTGGCAAAAACCTAGATAATGCGCCGCGATCGAGCTTGGCAGACGCCTTAGGTGATAAGTTCGCGGTCGCCGATTAAACCAGCGCTCTAAAGAGGGCTTAAGGGCTAAGCCTTGCGCTTGGCCCTTTTTCTACGCCGTCAGTAGGTATCGGCGGACTGCCAATTGCCCCGATCTCAAAGCTGAGATGCGTGCTTTCCAGCACATAAGATCTTGAAGGGCGGCGCTGCCGGCTTGTTGCCCCCCTTCTTTAATCAATGCAGCTTGACGTAAGCCAAGTTGGGCCGCCAAATCCTGCCAAGCTAGGCCATAAGCGTCCAGAAATGGTGCGCTCCAATCATCATCGGCTGTGACAGTCAGGCCTGAGGCTGCAAAGGCAATTGTCGCCTCATCAGGGCGTCTGAACGTGCGCGCTTCAAACCCGCGCGTCGCGTCCAAAGTCTCGTCGTCATGCTCTGCAAAGAAATCAAGCCACAATGCCGATGCGCCAGCGCGCAAGACTCTCTCAGCACAAAATGCGCCCGCTTCTAAGCGACCCTCTTGGCCACCCTGAAACAGAAAAAGCGCCCCATCTGCTTTGCTTTTCGGCAAAGAACCTGGATTCCAGTCAAAATCATGAAAACCGCAGCGCTTGGCCTGTTTTGTTCCTTTCAAAGTCTTTTCAGTAAGAGCGCGTGACGCTTTATCTTCTTCGAATATCTCAACTTTGGCGGCACTTTGGTCAGCTATCAATCTCGCAATTGACGCTGTTCCCCGCCCAAATACGGCAATCCTAGCCGCTTTAGGCCCCGCCACCTCTTGCACCAATTGCGCATCAAAATCGACGCTTGATGGGTAAGAGCGACTGGCACCCCACAGCGCCGCCCGTGCCGCGCTTTGAACCTGCCCCTCATTGCCTTCAACACTGGGGCCTTTATCATTGCCCTTTGCTTTTTTGGGGAGGGCATCTTGAGCTGGTGCAGGCTCCCCATTCCACCAGGCCTTTAGCCGGGCATGGGTCAGCGCAAGGCCAGAAATCTCTGACGGGGTGACAATTTCTTGGGGGGTGGCTAGTTTGGAACCCATGCCATCATCCTAGCAAATCGAGCTTAAGAAGTTGCTTATAAGCGAAATGCCCCTTCAGGGGTTTCAATCTTTTCTTGATCATGCGTGCTGTTAGGCCCCCACGGTCTGTCCCGTCTTTTTTTTGAACCAAAAAAGCGGGATAGACCCTAGCGCCCATCAATCTCTTTAAAATCCAAGGTTTCGGCCATCCAACATAGGCAGTTTCAAAGCCAACACGACTTCTCTCAGCTCCTGACGGGCCGCCACGTGGCTCATGGTAAAGGTCGATTCTGCACCCTCATCCGTTAAATCCAATAGGGTCAACCCAACAGAGAACATTTCGCGATAAATCACGCGCTCTGACAACCCCGGTGCGACCCGAAAACCGATGCGCTGCGCTAAAGCGGACAGCGCTTCTCCCACCCGCCGCTTGTTTTTGGCATCCAAGGGTGACAAACGGTTACGGACAAGGACCCAGTCGATCGGCGTTCGCTTCGTCGCAGCCTTCACCTTACGCGCATCCCAAACCATTTCGGCATAGACGCTAGGCTTGCCAATCGCGCCCGAGACCGGATCCATCTCGGCCAAAAGATCAAAGTCAACAAAACTGTCATTAAGAGGCGTAATGAGCGTATCAGCACATCCATGCGCAGCGCGCGACGCCGGCGTATCAGCGCCAGGTGCATCAATTAGCACCACATCATACGTCGCAGCCATTTTAGCGATCAAATCCTGGGTTTTGAGCTGTTCTTCCCGCTCCGCGCCTGCCCGGTCAGTCGCAGCGATCGAGGGGAGAAGGAAGAACTCAGGCGTCGGCAAGTCGGCACCATTTTGTGTGGCCCAACGTTTTCGATTTTCGAAATAGCGTTCAAACGTGCGTTGGCGCAGATCCAAATCCAGAGCAGCCACCTTCAAATCGCAGCGCGCACATGAAATCGCCAGATGGACGGCCATCGTCGATTTGCCCGCACCACCTTTTTCATTACCAACAACAATTACGTGCCCAGGTTTCATCGATGATAGTCCCAAGAATGCAGACCCTTAGGTCAGGATTCCCAGTTTCACGCTATTTGTATGAAACGCCAAATCATCTTGGCAGCGCGCCTATTTGGAGCGACCAGACCGCCGGGGCGGGGGCGCTGAGGCGGGGCCTGAACCCACGCGCGACATCGACTTTTGCGCAGGATTGCCGTCATCATCATCAGGGGCAGGCGTATAGGCGGAGGCAATGCCCGACACACGAGGCCCAGTTTGCTGACCTGTTGTCGTCAAAACGGTAACGGGCCTCGTTTGCGCTTCTGGGCGGCCAGAGGCGCCGGGCCAAATTGGACGAGGCCTGAATGGACGTTCATCCACTCCATCAACCATGCTAAAAGTTGACGATTTAAGCGTCACTTCAAGGTCTGGCGGCGGTGCCGAGAGGGTTTCAAGCCGCTTTGATAAAGCTCGGATTTCGCGCTGTGCTGGCAAAGCCCAAGCTGGGTCAGAGTTATTGGCGCGCTGCAATTCATCGCTCACGCGATCTAGAACCGCTTCAAAAGGCTCTCCCTTAGCGGGCTTGTCCACCCAAGGCAGGGCGTCAGCGAGCGCTTCTGGTAAATCGCGTATCAAGCTTTTGCCCGTATCACGCAGAATGCGGCGCAGAGGCGCTTGGTTCGGCTGCTGCTTTGGACCCGACGCTGCCAAAGCCTGAGAATCTCGGTTCAGCTCAAGGTTTGAGGAAGACTCAAGCGCCGGGTTGATTGTATCCAGACTGGCTCTGTCACGCACAACTTCGGACACATTGAGGTCTGAACGTCGGGACTTAATGGCCAAGGGCACTATGGGCTTATCTGTTTCAACGAGCGTAACCGGCTGAGCCGTTGAGGTTGAGAGCGCCGGAACATGCCCCCCCTCAGGTCGAGATGGTTCATTATCCCTTATCTCGAGATGTTGTTTCTCCAGCGGCTTGAACGGGATCGCCTTCGCCCTGGGCGTTGCTGCACGGAACATCACAATGGGTAGCGGGCCCTGATAAGTACCACTCGCAGCATCAGCTAACGGCCGCCCTGATGGCTTGGGCTTTGTTTGGGGTGTCACCTCGACCTGAGGATCAGCTTTAACCTGTGATGTGGGGGCGCTTTGTGCTGACACGAGATAAGGCCGCGTCGCAAAAGATGCCGCCGACTGCGCCAGCACAGGTGACCCGCTTGGTGTCAGGATCATTGTCACGCCAAATAGTGTGACAAGTGAAGGAGGCGCGTTGGATCGAAGTGCAGCATTAACCATTCACCCACTTTACACCCCCGTGGTAAAGACGGCTTTAAAGTTGGTAATGCGGGAGCCGTCGAAGCTTTATGATCGAAACCGTTCACACGGTGCAGGATTTGCGCGCAATATGCGCCCTGTGGCGACAAGAGGCCCAAACAATCGCCATTGTGCCGACGATGGGTGCCTTGCATGAAGGGCATATGGACCTTGTGCGGGCCGCAGGGCAGCGCGCCGACAAGGTCGTCGCCAGCATTTTTGTCAATCCAACCCAATTTGCCGCTCATGAGGACCTCAGCACTTACCCAAGGACCCCTGCGCGCGATGGTGAGCTTTTGGCTGTGAACGGCTGCGACCTGCTGTACGCGCCCACAGAAGCGACCATGTATCGCTACGGCCATCAAACCAGCGTATCACTGAGTAACATCACCGCCCCTCTGGAAGGCGTTTTCAGGCCCCACTTTTTTGCCGGTGTCGCAACTGTTGTCTTAAAGCTCTTTCTACAAGCTAAGCCTGATCTGGCCTTCTTTGGCGAAAAGGATTGGCAACAATTACGAACGATCCGTCAGATGGTTACCGACCTTGATCTGGATATCGACATTATCGGGATTGAAACCCGCCGAGAGGTCGATGGGCTGGCGATGTCCTCACGCAATGCCTATTTAACCCCAGATCAACGTGCAATGGCTCCAGCGTTAAAGCAGGCGCTTGATCAGATTGTTGAGGATATCATGTCTGGGGGGCACGCGCCCGACATCTCTGTTGAGGCCGCAAAGGCTATGCTGCTCGCGCGCGGTTTCTCCGCCATCGACTATTTGGCGCCTTGCCACGCTGACACTTTAGCGCCTTGGCAGGATGGCGATCCGTTGCGCGTGCTAGGTGCAGCTTGGCTAGGGAAAACGCGTTTAATTGACAATCGTGGTGCCTAATCTCGGAAATATCCTACCAAGCCCCAATCTCCATGAGTTCCTGTCGCAATGTCGCGGGTAAAGCATCGCCGCCACTCGCCTGACTGGCATCAGGCGGCGCGTCCTTGGCTTCAAGATAGCGCCAGCCCTGAAAGGCTTTGCGTCGTTGAGGCAGGGTTTTGATCAGCTCTGGCGCTAAAATCAGCTCACATCGCGAGCGGCCCGCCTCATCGTCAGATGTGACGATGTCCTCAATGCACTGACGCACCAAAATCACACCTTTGATCACCCAATAGAGCGATCCACCCGCCGTCACCTCCCCTCCCCGCTTGGGCGTCATACGGGTATCGCACACGGGGCGCGGGTCTAGGCCTTGCGCACGGCGAAGGGCCTGTTGACGCTGTTGCCAGTGCGCCAAATCGTCAATCGAGCCGGCCCCGACGCATAATTTCACAATATTGATGGCCATGGAGGCCGACATAAGTGGGTTTGGTGCCTTTGACAGCTGTAGGGCTCAGATATCAACATCAGTTTGCGGTGCCAGACGCAGCAGGATCTCACCCGCGCGGACCTGACGGCCGATTGCGACCAACATTTCAGCAATGACACCATCGCGGGGTGCAGCGAGGCTATGTTCCATTTTCATCGCTTCGAGCACGATCAGAACCTCCCCCTTTTTGATCGCCTGCCCCGACTGGCTGGTCACGGACACAATCTTGCCGGGCAGATTGGCTTTGAGTTCATCGCCTGCATCATGGGCGTCAATGTCTGATATGGCGCGTGCAAAGGGATAACGCCACGCTTCGCCCGCTTCGATGACATAAGCGCCATGACCATCCACAAGAATCGTTGCCGCATGATTGGCATAGCTCAAAGTCACGCTCCAGCCCGCGCCATTTGGCTGCAGGTGAACATGGCGTCGCACCACAATAGCATGGTCTCCTTCAACACGGGCGCTGATCTGGGTTTGATCGCTCTGGAGCGTAGCGAGGAGAGGGACGGCTTCTAAATCAAAAGCGATCGCCAGACTTGGCGGCGCGTTCAACCGCCATCCGTCGCAGGCCCCGAATGCTGAAATCGTGCTTTGCGCTTGGGCTTCCCGTACAAGCTGCACACCAATGGCCGCCAAGCCCGCCAAACGCGGTGTGGAAGCGGGCAATTTCATCAGCGCCTGCGCCTCATCGGCCAATAGCCCTGTGTGAACTCCCCCAGAGATAAAGCTCTGTTGGCCACACAGCCGCGCCAGATAGCCATTATTGGTGGTGATCCCCGTGATCACACGGCTCTCTAAATGCCGGCGCAATGCTTCAATAGCGGCGTTGCGATCAACGCCATGCGCTATGACTTTCTCCAAGAGGCTGTCATAGGCATCGGGAAAGATGTCACCCAAGTCAAAGCCGCTGTCGACACGCAGATCGCTGACTGGAGGAAGACCGCTTATCAAACCCGATGAGGGCAAAAAGTCTTTGGTGGGGTCCTCGGCAACAATGCGGGCTTCAATTGCCGCCCCCGTCATTTTGATCTCACTTTGAGACAGCGGTAATCTTTCCCCGGCCGCCACGCGCAATTGCCATTCAACCAGATCAAGGCCCGTGATGGCCTCAGTCACGGGGTGCTCAACCTGTAAGCGCGTATTCATTTCCAGAAACCAGAAGCCATCGGGTCTTAAGGGCCCTGCGCCGTCGGCGACAAATTCAATCGTGCCGGCATTGGAATAATTGACAGCCTTGGCGATTTTCAGGGCCGCTTGTGTCAAGCTCGCGCGCACCTCTTCGCTCATGCCCGGTGCTGGCGCTTCTTCGACCAGTTTTTGGCGGCGGCGTTGGATCGAGCAATCGCGCTCAAACATATGCACCAAATTGCCATGCTGATCGCCAAAAATCTGAACCTCCAGATGACGGGGGCGTTGCACCAGATGCTCTAACATCACGGCGTCATCACCAAAACTCGCCGCGGCTTCTCGTTTGGCAGACACAAGTGCGGGCAACAGATCGTCAAGGGCCGCGACCGCGCGAATGCCGCGACCGCCCCCGCCCGCGACGGCCTTTATCAAGAGCGGAAAGCCGAGTTTTTGCGCCTCTGCAATCAAGCGTTCCTCAGATTGATCTTGCCCCCAATATCCCGGCAAAACCGGCGCGCCGACCTCAATGGCGATGGCTTTAGCCCGATCTTTCAGGCCCATGTCGCGGATGGCGTCCGGTCTTGGGCCAACAAAAACAATCCCCGCCGTCGCGCAAGCCTGCGCAAACGCCGAATTCTCAGACAAAAAGCCATAACCAGGATGAATGGCCTCTGCCCCCGTTTGTTGGGCCACCTCCAAGATTAAATCGCCGCGCAGATAAGATTGAGCCGCGGGGCTTGGTCCCAGATAGAGCGCTTCATTGGCCATTCGGACATGGCGAGCGTTTGTGTCCACCTCTGAATAAACCGCCACCGTTGCAACGCCTAAGCGACGGGCGGTTTCGATGATCCGACAGGCGATCTCGCCGCGATTGGCGATCAATAGTTTCTTGAACACGGGCGAAAGTTCCTAATCAAGCTCTGCGTCTCTCAGGCTAAGCCCATTGACTGAAAAAAGAAACGCCCTGCACCCTCGCGCTCAGAGACCGACGCGACTGGTCTGCCTATTGGGCCGCCCATGTGGGGGAGCGCTTTTCCAGAAAGGCCGCTAAGCCCTCACGCCCCTCGCCGCTGGCGCGCCGCTGCGCAATACGATGGGCGGTCTCGTGCATCAGGGCCGTGTCAATGGGCTGACCGGTCAGGTCACGCACCAATTGCTTACTCGCTTCAACAGCACCGGGTGCGGCGCTAAAGGCTAAGTCCGCCAGCCGCTCCTCACGCTTGGATAGGTCGTTCAAGTCTGTTGCAAGCTCTTGCACCAGCCCCACTTCGAAAGCCCGGCGCGCGCCAAACGGCATGGCCGTGACAAAAAGGGCGCGCGCGTGTCGGGGTCCAATCGCCTCAATCACATAAGGCGCAATGGTTGCTGGCGTCAGGCCGAGGCGCACTTCTGAGAAGCAAAAAGTCGCGTCTTCAATGGCGATGGCATAATCACAGGCAGCCACCAGTCCGGCCCCCCCGCCAAACGCGCCACCTTGGACCAAGGCAACCGTCAATTGCGGCAAATTATGCAAGCGGTGAAGCATCGTGGCCAAAGCCAAAGCATCGGCTTGATTTTCGTCCATATCATGGCGTGCTTGGCGCTGCATCCAGTCTAGATCCGCCCCAGCACAAAAGGTCGTGCCAGCGCCGCGCACAAACACAATACGGATGGCTTCTGATACGCGCAGCGTCTCAAAAATGTCGCTCAGCGCCTCAACCATGCTTTCGTCAAAAGCATTTTTCCGCTCGGGGCGGTTTAATATCACCATGGCAACGCCATCAGGGGATATCTCCAATAGAACAGGATTAAGGTCGCTCATAGAAATACCTCCATGTTGTTGGCTACAGACGATGAATAGCAAGAACGTGCCGACTAAGCGAGGCGTGCCGCCGGGAAACTGCGCCAAAATGCTATCACTACATCCGAAACACACCAAATTGAGGCAAGGGAATGGGGGCCAGCGCCGCCGCCGACAAACTCAGCGAGATAACACGTCTTGTTTGAGCGGGATCAATGATTCCATCGTCCCAAAGCCTTGCAGTGGAGTAATAGGGGCTGCCTTCCTCTTCATATTTGGCACGAATGGGGTCTTTAAAGGTCTGCTCTTCCTCACCGCTCCAAGACCCACCCTTAGCTTCGATGCCGTCGCGTTTGAGGGTCGCCAGTACGCTGGCCGCTTGCTCCCCGCCCATGACGCTGGTGCGCGCATTGGGCCATAGCCACAAGAATCGCGGCGAATAGGACCGCCCGCACATCGCATAATTGCCGGCCCCATAAGAGCCGCCAATGACCACCGTTATCTTGGGAACATTGGCGCAGGCGACGGCTGTCACCATTTTCGCACCATCCTTAGCAATGCCGCCGGCTTCATATTCGCGGCCCACCATAAAGCCTGAGATATTCTGCAGAAACAGTAGCGGGATTTTGCGCTGACAGGCCAATTCGATAAAGTGTGCGCCCTTTTGGGCACTTTGCGAAAACAAAATGCCATTATTGGCGATGATCGCAACCGGCCATCCGTCAATATGGGCAAAGCCTGTGATCAGGGTTTCCCCATATAATTTTTTGAACTCATGAAACTTCGAGCCATCGACCAAACGGGCGATGATTTCGCGCACGTCATAGGGCGTGCGCACATCCTCTGGCACAATGCCATATAGCTCTTCTGGATTTTCGGCGGGCGGCACGGGCGCTATGCGTTCAATCGATAAAGTTGGACTTGTTAATGTTGCGATGGCGGCGCGAACCAGCTCCACCGCATGGGCGTCGTTCGCGGCGTAATGATCTGCAACACCTGATATCCTCGCATGAACATCCGCACCACCCAAATCCTCCGCCGTCACGGTCTCACCGGTTGCAGCCTTAACCAGAGGCGGCCCACCCAAAAAGATGGTGCCAGACTTGGCGACAATGATGGTCTCATCGCTCATAGCTGGCACATAAGCGCCCCCAGCGGTGCAAGACCCCATGACCGCAGCAATCTGGGCAATACCACGCGCGCTCAGATTGGCTTGATTGTAAAATATGCGGCCAAACATGTCGCGGTCTGGGAAAACCTCAGCTTGATGAGGCAGATTGGCACCTCCAGAATCGACCAGATAAATGCAGGGCAGACGATTTTCCAAGGCAATCTCTTGCGCCCGCACGTGTTTTTTGACGGTCATCGGGTAGTAAGTGCCGCCTTTTACCGTGGCGTCATTGCAAACCACCATCACGGTCTGACCGCTGACCTGACCGACCCCAGTAATAATGCCCGCCCCTGCAATCTCCTCCTCATAAAGACCATTGGCCGCCAGCGCTGAGAGTTCGAGAAAGGGCGTGCCGGGGTCCAAGAGGCGCTCGACGCGCTCACGCGGCAAAAGCTTGCCACGTTCGACATGACGCTGACGTGATTGTTGATTGCCACCTTGCGCCGCGCTTTGCGTGCGTCTGCGCAAGTCTGCAACAAGGTCAGCCATTTTGGCCGCATTGCCCGCAAAGGCGGGTGCGCTGGTGTCGAGGGTGCTGGTTAAGCGGCTCATATAAAGGTCCTTCTGTCCCAGTAATCGCCAATGGACCTATCAGGATTGCGAAACAAAAGAAACGCGCGCGAAGCGACGTCAATCATCAACTTTGGGGATGCGACACATTAGCTTAACCATATGATGACTATGCATGTGTGAATCGAGACGCGATCCATGACGCCAGACAAGCTCTCTACCATACCTTTCCTGCGTGACATTGGTGCTGCCGCTTTGCGCGATGTCGCCAAAGCCGCCGTTTGGTATTGCGTTCCCAGCGGCTACCCGTTGTTTTTGGATCAAGAACCCGCAGAGACACTTTACTTCGTTCTGTCAGGCTCTTTTGGGGCGTTCCGGAAAGGCAGCGACGGCAAACAAGACTTCATCGGCCATATTCGCGAGGGCGAACCGGTTGGTGAGTTTTCCTTCATCGCTGGGGAAGTCCATTCCGCGTCGGTCTTTGCTTTGCGCGATAGCGATATTCTGGCGATGGACCGCGTCACGTTTAACCGCCTCATCCGCCGGCATCCTGAACTGATGGCGAATTTGGCGCGAACCGTGCTCTTTCGCACCCGCCTGACGCGCCGCAAAAACATGCGGGCCGAGCCACGCATTTTTGCCTTGATCGCGGCCTCATCCACCATCGACATCAAGGTGCGTGCGGTCGCTTTAAGGGATGAATTGATTGCGCGCGGGAAGCGGGCCTTGATCGTCGAACAAGGCGCGCATGATATTGATAGCGCTTGGTTTGATAAAGCTGAACGCAGCTATGATGTCATTATGCTTCTGGTGGAAAATCGACATGACTCTTGGGCCAATTTATGTGAGCGCCAGGCTGATCGTGTTTGGCTGATAGCCCGCGCCGACATGGCTCCGCCCGACAATGAGCCCTTGACCCATTCGCCCAGACCGCAAAGTTTCAGTTTGGTCGATGTCATTTTGGTGCGCGCCCGATATTCCCATACTCAGACCTTTGCCGGTCAGTGGAAAGAAGCAACCGCAGCGCTTCGCGTTTTTACATGGGCGGACGATATGCCCAGCCACACCGGTCGACTGGCGCGGGTCATGGCGGGTATGTCGCTGGGTCTGGTTTTGGGAGGTGGGGGGGCCAGGGCTTATGCCCATATTGGGGTGGTGCGGGCGCTGCGCGAAGCTGGATATCGTTTTGATTTTGTGGGTGGCACATCGATGGGGGGCGTCATTGCGGCCTGTGTTGCTATGGGCTGGGATGATCAAGAGATAGAGCGGCGCATCTGGGCGGCGTTTGTCCGCCAAAGCCCGCTCGACGATTTTCTATTGCCCGTTGTCGCCATGACGGCGGGCAAAAAAGTCGATCAACATTTATTGCGTAGTTTTGGCGACATCCAGATCGAGGACCTTGAGACATCGTTTTTCTGCGTCTCCACAAACCTGACCCAGGGCACCAATAAGATTCACGATGCGGGCCTTCTGCGCGGCGCTCTGCGCGCCTCCATCGCCTTGCCCGGCATGCTGCCACCTGTTGTGTGGAATAATGACGTCCTTGTGGACGGCGCCGTTGTCGATAATTTTCCGATTGCGGCCATGCGGGAGCTGCACCGGGGCGTTAATATTGGGGTGGACGTGGCTCAGCAACATAGCGTCAATCCCGATCACTTCCGCAACCCGCCGAACTTTTTTCAATGGGTCGCGAAAAATGGCTTTAAGAAAGCTCCACCTATCGCCGAATTATTGATGCTGTCTGCAACCGCGACGCTCGTCAATGCTGTCAAAACCAGTGAGCCCGACCTCATGATTGTGCCGGAGCTGGGCAATCTGGGCCTCCTAGACTGGAAGGCATTCGATCAAGCTGTAGAAGCGGGCTATCATGCAACATCTTTAGCTCTGCGCGTCGTACCGGCAGCTTTGCGGCTTTCAGCCTTATAAAGTGGCTCCTATTGACTTGCGGGCTGGTGCTGAGTTGGCGCGGCAGCAACTGCCCCTATTTTGCCTTTTACGGACGCTATGGGCCTTTAAAGGCTGAAATAAAGGAAGACTGAATGCGGACGATTGTGGTTTCTGGCGGCGTGCTTGTGATTGCAACCGCTTTTGGCTTGGGCGTTGTTTTCGGGCGCTTCGTGCTCACGCGCGATCTGCCTAATCCCCCCACGGCAATCAACGAAGTCGTGACCGTTCCGGGCGTTGGCGATTATGTGACTGTGCCTTCGCCAGCTTTCGAGGCGGCACCTAGCCTGAGTGTGACACTGCCCGCTGCCCCACCCCCTTTGCCGGCGTCAGCGCCGCCCGAGCCACCACTGGCCACCGCACCACGACTTCAAGACGGCCGCGCGCAAGCAGCTGCCGCCATTGCCCCCTCCCCAATCGAGCCGGGCTGCGCCATCCAAGTCAGTCAAGATGCCTCGGTGCGGTCGTGGGACATGACCGATAAGGTCATAGCTACGGCCATTGGGCAAACCTGTGCTACCGCAACCATAAACCTTTCCCTCGAACCACCCGACGGCGCAGCGCTTTATACGCTGCAAGCTCCGGCGCGTGATTTTGGTATAACTGAGGCCACAAGTGAAGAAGAGGTGCGTAATCGTTTAAGTCAATTGTTGCCAAGAGAGGCCGTGCGCGCGGGAAGTTATCCCGAATGGCACGCCAAATCCCCCGCACCGACCCGCACCGAATTTTCCCGCGATGCCTATGAAACGGTGCGAGCTGCCGATGCTCCGGTCATCTGCCTGAAACTGCCAACGGGCAGCCCACGTTGTATCGCCGCCGACCCGGTCTCAAATCGGCTAAAGGTCTTCTCGCGCGGCTGATGCTGACTATGCAGTCCACCCTCGCCAAACCCAGCGTTGGCGCTTACAACCTATGGAAAAGGCGGGGCGCTCACAAGCTCATACAATTAAGAGGCCCTAGAGGACAAAACATATGACACGTAGAGACTTTATTGCCGGGAGTGCCGCCACTTTGACATTGACCCAAATCGACCCTGTGCGCGCCGCAGCCACCGCCAAGAAAAGCCGGGCTAATCCTCTCACCACTCCGTGGACCACGCCTTGGGGCGCGCCGCCATTTGATCAGATTCGCGATACTGATTTCACCCCAGCCATCGACGCCGGCATAGCCACACATCGCGCTGAAATAGCGGCCATTGGCGCTAATAAGGAGCCGGTCACATTTGGCAATGTCATTGAAGCGCTCGAACGGGCCGGGCAGGATTTAACACGGTCCACAACGGTTTTTTTCAATTTGTCTGGGATGTTATCGACGCCGGCGCTGCAACGCCTCGAAGGCCTTTTATCCACTAAGCTCTCTGACCATTCCAGCGCTATCAGCCAGGATCCGGCTTTGTTTGCGCGGGTCAAGGCGCTCTATGATCAGCGCGCTAGCTTATCGCTGCGGCCTGAACAAGCACGGCTTCTTCAGTTAACCTATCAAGGTTTTGTTCGCGATGGGGCTTTGCTGGACAAGGCTCAAAAGGCGCGTATTGCAGATATTGATTCTCGCCTCTCAAGCCTGCAAGTCACATTTGGTCAAAATGTGCTGGCCGAACAAAATGCTTTTGCTTTACCCCTGAAAACAGAGGCTGATTTGGCCGGATTGTCTGATAGCTTTATTGCTGCGGCTCGCGCGGCTGCGCAGGAACGCAAGATTGATGCGCTCGGCGTCGTGACTTTGACTCGGTCGAGCTTTGAGCCCTTCCTGACGATGTCCAACCGTCAGGACTTGCGTGAAGCGGTGCAAAAAGGCTGGATGGCGGTATGCGGCAAAGACGGGCCACATGATAATCGCCCGCTCGTCACCGAAATCGTGAATTTGCGCAATGAGCGCGCTAGGATTTTGGGCTTCAAGAGCTTTGCTCATTTCCAGCTCGACACCAAAATGGCCAAAACACCCGAAGCGGCGATGGACATGATGATGGGCGTTTGGCGCGCCTCTATCGCAACAACAAAGCGGGATCGCGAAAAGCTCGCGGCGCTCGCCGCATCTGAAGGCTTTAAGGGTCAGCTTCAGTCTTGGGATTGGTGGCATTATGCCGAAAAAGTCCGCAAGGCCGAATTTGATGTCAATGAGGATGAAACCAGACCCTATTTTGAACTGGGCAACATGATTGAGGCGCTGCATTGGCACGCCAATAAATTATTCGGCATTTCGTTTCGCAAGATCGACACCGCGCCCATTTGGCACCCAGAAGTGGTCACTTATGAAGTATTGGACCCAGCGGGTAAGCCCATGGCGCTCTGGTATGGCGACTTTTTCGCGCGGCAATCCAAGCAATCGGGCGCTTGGATGAGTTCATTTCGAGATCAGCAACGCCTGATCGGCGATATCAAGCCCATCGTATATAATGTCTGCAATTATGCCAAAGCGCCCCAAGGTCAGCCCAATCTGCTGAGCCTTGATGATGTCACGACGCTCTTCCACGAATTTGGCCACGCACTCCACGGCATGCTGTCGAATGTGACCTATCCAAGTCAGTCTGGTACCAATGTTTTGCGCGATTTTGTCGAGTTTCCAAGCCAATTGATGGAGCATTGGGTGACTACGCCGGAAATCCTCAGCCGCTTTGCCAAGCATCACGCCACTGGCGAGATCATTCCCCAAGAGCTGGTCGACAAAATCATCGCCGCCAAGAGCTTTAACCAAGGTTGGGCGACCAGTGAGTTTATGCTTGCCGCGATCATGGATATGAAAATGCACATGATTGAAGGCCCTGCCCCCAAAGACGTGGACGCCTGGGAAAAAGAAATCATTGACGGCCTCGGCAATATCCCAGAACTGGTCGTGCGCTATCGGCCGGGCTATTTCAAACATACGTTTGAAGGTGGCTATGCGGCTGGCTATTATAGCTATATTTGGGCAGCGGTTTTGGAATGCGATGCCTTCCAAGCCTTTGTTGAAACCGGCAATGTGTACGACCCTGCAACGTCGAAGAAACTCGAATCCTTCATCTTCTCCAGCGGCGGCCAAGCCGATCCGATGGAGGATTACATCAAATTCCGTGGCCGCGCCCCCGGCGTCGAGGCGCTTTTGAAAGACCGCGGGCTTAGCTTGTAACCGTCCCGGATTCACAAAAAAGACCTTGACAAAATGTTGGGGTCTTTTTTGAATTTCAAAAGATGCTTTAATCTTATTTTTGCTCGGTGCTGATACCCTATGGCTGCGGGGGAGAATGATCATGAGCATGTTAAATCTGTTTTTTGGCTTCAAAGGCCGCATTAAACGCAGCCAATATTGGGCAGCTGCGGGCGTTCAATTCGTCGTGCTAATTCTGTTGGTCGTTGGGATCATATCATCATTGGGTATGTCTGGTGAAGAGCTTAAAGCGCAGCGTGCAGCGATGAACCCTGATGTTCTGGCAAAAGTCGGCATGGTTGGACTGGCTTTGTTGCTAGGACTTGTCGTCTTTGTATGGAGCACCGCCGCACTTTACACAAAGCGCCTTCATGACCGAAATAAAGGTGCAATTTGGCTGTTGGCGATTTATGGTCCTTCTTTTGGGGCCATTGTTTTTCCCCCCTTGGTCGTTTTAAGCTTCATTTCAACTCTGTGGGTTTTTATTGAACTTGGCTGTTTGCCTGGCACGCAAGGCCCAAATCGGTTCAATAATGTCGACACCAACGCTTATTTAGACGACGCATTTGGCAAAGCGCCTGCGAAAAATGGCAAAGCGACCGCCCCAGCGCAGCAAGGTTATGGCGGCATGGAGAAGGCAATGGCAGCGGTGACAGCTGCAGCACGGGTCAATCCGGCCCCCGTTGCACCCCAATCCCGCGAGGCCGGAGCGATGGGGGGCGGCCCTCAATTTGGGCAACGCGCACCGGCTCAATTTGGTCGCCTCAATAATGGGCAAGCGCCGGGCGGATTTGGCCGCAAAGTCTAGGCGTGTAACTTCTAGCCCTGTTAACAAAAGAAAAGGCCCGCGGTCTAGACCGAGGGCCCTTTTGTGTAAATTTCTTCAATGACCAAGCACGATCAAATCGAGAACTCACTTTAATGCTTGCTGAAAATTTTTAGCTCAATCTTCTTCTGCTTCGTCGTCAGCGTCATCGTCGCTCTCGTCAGTATCGTCTTCATCATCTTCTTCATCGTCATGATCAGCTTCGTGCTCATGCTCAGCCTCATCGGCCTCAACCATCGCTTCATCAATTTCTACAACCGTGTCTTCATCCTGCATGCTCATGGCGCGTCTCCCTTTGGTTGACGAGGGGAGCATCACGCTGTTTCTTGTCGGTGGCGTGAATGATCTGCGAAGTTTGCGTGAAGGTTTGGGGGCG
>JBEINE010000163.1:0-6447 GCA_040378245.1 Hyphomonadaceae bacterium
AACGACAGGCTCATTAGCGTCTTGGTTTTATGACTTGCCAACTTGGGGCGCGCTTTTGTGGGAGACAGCGCAAATCGCGCTCGTTGCGACGATCTTGGGCGCGATTGCAGGCTTTTTTGCGTCGCTCTTTGCTTCCAGCAATCTATGCCCCAGCCCCGCTTTGCGTTGGGGCATACGTCGATTTTTGGAAATTATTCGTACTCTGCCTGATTTAGTCGTTGCCTTAATTCTCGTTGCTGCATTTGGGGTCGGGCCTTTGCCTGGTGTGATTGCGCTCGCATTTGGCAGCATGGCCAGCCTCGGCAAATTGTTTTCTGAAGTGAACGAAACGATTGATTGGGGCCCCGTAGAAGCCATTAAGGCCGCCGGTGGGGGATGGTGGGCGCAGATAAGATTTGGCGTCGTGCCGCAAGTTCTACCCACGCATGCGTCCTATGCACTGATGCGGCTTGAGATCAATGTAGGTGCTGCCGCGGCTTTGGGCGTTGTCGGTGCCGGGGGCATTGGTAATGAGTTGTTGCGCGCAATTACTTATACGGAGTTTGAGACGTATCTGGCCCTTTTAATCCTCATCACTGGGTTGATTTTCTTGATTGATATCGCTTCGGAAATGGTGCGGCACAATTTGATTGGCTTGAAAGGCACCCCATAATGGCCTCTCCATCCACCAAGGCTTTATTGGCGCCAGCCGATTTTCGCAAGGCTATGGCCATTGCGCCAAGCATTGTGCGTATACCTCTTGTGCAAAGCGCCAAGAGTTTTGGCCTTTGGGGCTTGGGTTTCGTCATTTTTGCGATGCTGTGTTTCGGTGTTGATGTAACGCCAGCTGCTTTTTTCAAAGGCCTTCAAAATCTTGCACGATTTTTAAGCGGCATGTTCCCGCCCTCAGCGGCTGGGCAAGAAGTCCGCATTTTGCAGGCCTTGGCGGCTACGTTCGCGATGGCGGTCGCCGGCACGTTTCTGGCGGTTTTGGGCGCTTTGCCGCTGGGACTAATAGGCGCCAAGACAGTTGTTCATCAGCCCATCGTGCATTTTCTGGTCCGGCGCACCTTTGATGTGTTTCGCGCCATTCCGGCGTTGGTTTGGGCCTTGATTTTGATTGTTGCATTCGGTCTGGGGCCATTTGGCGGGGTGTTGGCCTTGGCTTTGTCTGATGTACCAAGGCTTGCAAAGCTTTATGCGGAAGCGATTGAGAATTGTGATCGTCGCCCCCAAGAAGGCATTCATGCCAGTGGGGGCAGTCGGGTGATGGGCCTGCGCTTTGGTTTGGTGCCCGAAGTGGTGCCCGTGATGGCGAGCCAGTCGCTTTATGTGTTGGAGTCTAATTTTCGTAATGCCGCCATTTTGGGCATTGTTGGCGCGGGCGGTATTGGCTTTGAATTGGAAGAACGGATACGGATTTTCGCCTTTGACCAAGTGGCCTGGATTGTGGTGGCTTATGTGATTTGCGTGATGATACTTGATATGGTGTCAGAGAAAGTCAGATCGCGTTTGGTTCATGGATGAAAGGGTTAAACCTGATATCATCTGGTGCCACTGCTGAACCCTGCATAGCCACGCAAAGCCGCCCCCAGCTGGCCGCATGGGTGCACGCCGCGCGCATATCCTGCGTCGCTAAAAGCGCATCGGCCAAACCGGCCAGAAACACATCCCCAGCCCCCGTTGCATCCACCACCGGCCAAGGGTCCAGACAGACCGAAAAGCGCTCCTGCTCACTTTGCGCCACCAAACCATTCTTCCCATCCGTGACAATGCCCCAAGCCGCATTTGGAAAGGCTTTGCGAGCCGTCCCGAGTGGCTGTTCCCACGCGTCCTCACCCAAATCACTGAGCCCACCAACGACCACATCGGCCTCATGCGCAGCACTTTGGGTGGGAATATGGCCGATTATGAGTCGAGGGCGGATGGTGAGCGGCGGCCATGTTGCGCGCTGGATCAAACAGTCAAACTCAAGCTCTGAAAGCTGCGGTGGCGGCACGAAGGTTTGCCGCGAAAGCGCCACTAACGCCTTCATATCCCAACCGAGACCCAGGATGGTGCGTTCGCCGCTCGGCTCAATCAGGATTTGCGCCGATGTGGTTTGCACGTCATCGATCAGCACAAAGTCCGTTTTAATGCTGCGCGCCAAAAGGGCATCAAGAATAAGCTCGCCAAGGCCATCCCGCCCGATGCGCCCCAGCACCCAGACATCATGGCCCGCTTGTGCCAGTGCCGCGGCGGCATTGGCCGCCCCACCGCCCAAGCGTCCCGGTATCGCCCCACCGGCCGTGCGGGCCCCAAGCGTTCTAGCGATGATCCGACCGCCAGATGTTAGGGGCGCATCGAGCCAGATGGGTACGTCCCACCCAAGTCCACCTGTAATCAGTATTTTTGCCATCTGGCCACGCCCCGATCTCAGTTAATCCCGCTCAATCACTCTAACCAGTAATGCGATCAGTTTTTTGACACCGCCCCCGCTCCCAACATCCCACGATCTCGAACCCGTCGTCGCACGTCCTGAGTCCTCGCCCGTTAAACCGTTTACGGATAATCGCCGCGCTTCCATGCTGTTTTTGTGCGGCATCTTGATCTCAACGTCCATGGTCTGGATGATCAAAACGCTAGGCCAAGAGTACAATGCGTTTCAGATCCTCTTAGCGCGCTCATCTGTCATGGCCGTGTGCCTGTCGCCTTTTCTCCTGCTTCGGTTTTGGCGCGCTGGCGGCTTCACGGCCGCAAAAGCAGGCGGAGGTGAGGGTGCTTCAGCATGGAAACTGGCCAGTCGGTCGCTATTTGCATTTGGCGGGCAGGCTTTTGGCATCGCTGCGATTGTCAGCCTGCCCTTAGCGCAATCCCAAGCCTTAAGCTTTACCAAGGGGTTCATTGTCTTGGGGCTGGCTGTCGCCGTTTTGCGCGAAGACGTTGGGATCCGGCGTTGGGTCGCCATGCTGATCGGATTTGTCGGCGTCTTGATTGCGGTTCAGCCCGGCGCTGGTTTTGAACCTGCTGCCTTTTATGCCATTGCCAGTGCTGTCTGTTTTGCTGTCGCAACCATTGTGCTCAAGCAATTGACGCGCGAAGCCGACAATCTGACCCTGATGGGCATGGGCGCTTTGGCGCAATCGGCCATGGCTGTGCCATTCGCTGTGATCTGGTGGGTGCAGCCAAGCCTACATGATTTGGGCATTATGCTGTGTTTGGGTCTGGTGGCACTGGTTCTCCAAAACACCATGTTGGCCGCTTACCGAATTGGGGATGTCAGCGTTCTATCACCACTTGACTATTTTAGGTTGTTGACCGGCGGCATATTGGGCTTTTTTGCCTTTGGGGAGGTTCCCACCAAGGCCATACTCATTGGCGCTGGCCTGATCATCATTGCCAATGTCATTGCCAGCCAGCGCCCAACAAATCGCGCAGAAACTAAGACTTAATCGGTCAGAGCGTCACACGTCCTTCACATCAAAGGCTTAGGCTTTAGCAAATTTCGCAGGAGTGCGACATGCTTGAATTAAAGTCGGTGTCCAAAGCGTTTGGTCCAAAGATCGCCGTCAACGACGTGTCGTTGTCGATTCCGGCAGGTTCAATGGTTGGCATCATAGGCCGCTCCGGCGCTGGCAAATCCACCTTATTGCGGCTGATCAATAGATTATGTGACCCAACCTCTGGTCAAATCCTGTGGCAAGGCCGCCCGGTAACCGAGCTTAAGGGCACAGCACTCAGCCAATGGCGGGCCTGCTGTGGCATGGTATTTCAACAATTCAACCTATCGCCCCGCTTAGACGTGCTGACAAATGTGTTAATCGGCAGCCTGTCGCGCCAACGTGGTCTGGCACCTTTACTCAAATTATTCCCAGTTGAGGAACGCGCGCGCGCCATTTTGGAGCTTCATGCGCTGGATATGTCAGAGGCGGCATTACAGCGTTGCAGCACCTTGTCGGGTGGGCAGCAGCAGCGGGTGGCGATAGCGCGCACTTTGATGCAGTCGCCAGACATTATTTTGGCCGATGAGCCGATTGCCTCGCTCGATCCCGCCAATGCACAGACGGTTATGGAAACTCTGGCCGCCATCAATAAAGAGCGGAACATCACCGTTTTGGTCAATCTGCATGCACTTGATATTGCCCGCCGTTTCTGCCCCCGCGTGATTGGCATGGCCAACGGGCGGATCGTCTTTGACGGGCCGCCAGAGGAGTTAAACGCTTCCGTTGTTGACCAAATCTATGGCCGTCACGTGCTGGAAAACCACCCAGAAGTCACCGATAGCGAGTTCGACACGCCAGCTTTGGTGGCCGTAGCGTGAGCGGTAGATTATCGAACCTGCCGTTGTTGGACGGCTATATTTACATCGATCATTGGATTTTTGACCCAGAGGCTCCTAAGCCTCCGTCTTCAGCGCCGGGTATTTCGCCGCAAGCCAGCGTCCACGATTGCATCTTGGGCCCTTGGACGCGGGTTGGTGCCCGCACCTCTCTGATGGAGACGCAGATGGGTGCTTATTCCTATATCGTCAATGATTCGAGCACGGCTTATTCGACCATTGGCAAGTTTTGCTCAATTGCGCGCGACACTAGGCTAAATCCCGGCAATCATCCGACGTGGAAGGCGGCTTTGCACCATTTCACCTATCGCTCTGTGTCCTATGAATTGGGGCCTGAGGATGATGCCGATTTTTTTGAGTGGCGGCGGGCTGATCACGTCTCTATCGGCCATGACGTGTGGATCGGGCATGGCGCGACGATATTGGCGGGGGTCAGCGTTGGCACTGGGGCCGTCGTCGGCGCGGGGGCTGTTGTATCCAAAGACGTCCCACCCTTTACCATTGTCGGTGGCGTCCCGTCTAAGCCCATTCGAGAGCGTTTTCCCAAGGCCGTGCAGGATGGTTTGCTGGAACTGGCATGGTGGGATTGGGAACATGAGAAGCTGGCCGAAGCCCTCCATGATTTCCGAGAGCTGAATGGGGATGCGTTTGTCGAGAAACATCTCTAAGAAAAAGCCGAACGAATTGGAGTGCTGCGACTTTGACGGCGGGAAAGCTATTTCTGATTGTCGGGCCATCGGGGGTCGGCAAGGATTCCCTGATTGATGGGGCCAAAGCGCGTTTGCGCGACGACCCAGATTTCGTGTTTCCGTCACGCTTTATCACACGGCCAAAAGACGCCGGCGGGGAAGATCATATCGAAATCAGCGCAGCGGACTTTGATACGCGCGCGGCGGCCGGTGATTTTGCGCTATCATGGCGTGCTCATAATCTAAGTTACGGTGTTTCCACGACGATCAAAGCCGACTTGGTCGCGGGTCGACACGTCATCATCAATGTGTCGCGGGGCATATTGGACGAAGCGCGGGCGATATTCTCGCCCCTTCTCATTATCTCGATTTCCGCCTCTAGCGCGATTTTGCGCCAGCGTTTGCAGGCGCGTGGCCGCGAGAGTGCCAGTGATATCGAAGACCGAATTGCGCGCGCGGCGGCTTACCAAGTTGGCGGTGCTGACGTCATCAATCTTATGAATGATGGCGAGCTTGAAGACGCCATCGGCATGCTAGTTCGGATTTTGAAGGGGCAAGTCCATGGCGATCTTTGAATGCCGATTAGAAGAGGCTGTGGCAGCGCCTGGGCACTATGTTTTCCCAGTGCCAATGGACACGCATGAGCAAAAGATTACCGATATTGGCTTTGAAGACTGCCAACCCAAAGACACCATTCAAGATCGTGACGGTTCGGCAAAGGCATTCCTGTTTGACTTGAAGGAAGGGCAAAGCGCATGCGTCCGCCTGACTTTTGAGGAGCCGGGCCCCGGTCTGGCGGCGGCCTTTTTTGTGGCACGCGATAATCGGTTTGAGCGTCCGTCGCAGGCCCTTATAGACCAGATTGCTGGCCAATTTGACACAATACCGCTGAGCGAGCGGGTGCCTATGCTCATTCAATTCATCGCCGACCACTTCACTTATGGCAGGCGGGACGTGACTTTGGGCGATGAGGATGAGGCGATGCCCGCCTTGGAATGTGGCCTGACGCCGGGCACGTGCGTTGATATGCATACTTTAGGCGTGGCCGCGCTGCGCAGCCTCAATGTTAAAGCGGCTTACATCATGGGTTGCCATGTCTCTGATGCCCGCAGCGAATACTACACCGGCCATTGCTGGATGAATGTCCGCCACGAAGATGTGCCCCATCACTGGGATATCTCCCACCACGTCCAATATGGGGTGCGCACCATAACGCCGGTGCTTAATCCAAAACCCGGCCGCCGATTTGCTCTCAGCGTCGGGCGTGGACGTGTTTTTGAAGGTGTCGAAGGCGCGGTTGAGTTTCCCGCTCTCTCAGGCTTTCATGCCTTGGATGGGTCGTTGAAGGGTGAGAAGCTCAAGACAATTGGCCGGTTTCTGGATGCCTAAAATGACTTGCACGATGTCTCTGACGAAAAGCTAGCAGACAGCTTTGGTAGGCTGCCCCCCAAAAACAGGTAG
>JBEINE010000023.1:0-22505 GCA_040378245.1 Hyphomonadaceae bacterium
CTGTTTTGATGTCTTTGAAAATCTCTTCGAAAATCGGCCGTTCAAATCGATTTGTTACGGTTATTTGTCGTTTGTTCGCTTCGTCTTTTTCTGTGACTAGTGACCCAGCGCCTTTGGTAGCATTAAAATAGCGCTTCAAGATTTCGTCGAATTGAAAATTTCGCATATCTTTAGCCAAACCTGATTTGGAGTCTTGCGTAAACCCCTACCCTCATCGCGGCCCAACGCGTTATCATGTGAATTTGTTGGCCAGAGTTCAAAGAAAAGTCAGCCTTTCAAAAAACTCTATCAGGATACCAACAAGACTAACCCTCCCCAACCCAAGTCTTAATCAAATGATGCGCAATGGCTAAGGGTGGCGGCGCGCGAAGTGTGGTGCCGTTTATGACGCAGCCGCCATCTGATAACAGGGCACGCGCTTGCCTGCGGTCAAACCAGATGGCCTCTGAAACTTCGTCCGTATCGAGCTTTAATTCAGCGCTGGACACCTCTGCGATCAGGGCGATCATAAGTTGACTGGGGAATGGCCAAGGCTGGTTGGCAATGATGCGCGCGCTGGTCATGGTAACACCGGCTTCTTCCATCAATTCGCGCGCGCAGCCTTCTTCAATGGTTTCACCGGGCTCTATAAAGCCGGCCAAAGCAGAGATATAGCCCGCGCGAAAGCCGGGGCCTCGCCCAAGCAGACATTTATCGCCATGCACAGCTAGCATAATGGCCACAGGATCAGTGCGCGGGAAGTGTTCGGTTTTGCATTGTGGACAGGCCCGCTTCCAACCCGCTTCGACCATCTCGGTTCTGGCACCACAATTCGCGCAAAATTGATGTCTGGCATGCCAATCCAAAAGCGCTTTGCCGGTGCTGATTAGGGCCAAATCGGCCAGATCCATCACCCCTGCGGCGGCGCGAAGGTCGACGCCTTCACCCAAGCCAGCGAGTGGCCCGTCCTCGAGGTCAAAGTGCGGTGGTAGGCTCGCTGCAAATGTCGCGCGCCCGTTTGTGTCGAGACCTAAGAAAATCAGCTCGGTATGGCCTGAGCCTAGAAAGCCTGCCCGCGCCGCCGCACGCAATTTTAAGGCGGAGCGGGGAACAGCTTCGTTGAATGGGAGTTCCAGAACGGGTTGCCCATTTTGTACGAGGATTAAATCGCTATCGCCATTCTGCAATAGGGCTGCGATAAAGGCCTCGTCACGCCGGTGCACGCTGGCACGATCAAGTGGAAAGCCTGTGAAAGGCATGAAGCTCGATTGGGTCATGATGGCTCATTGAATGAACCCGTCTGCCCCAAATGGTCAAGTGTGAAAGCGCCTAGCCGTCGCACAATGGCTGTCCTCGCCGTCATTGCCGCTTGAAACTGAGGCGCGGTCTTGCGATATGACAGTTGGAGATCGGCGGTGGACGTAGTCCTCGCCAATTTGGTCAGGTCCGGAAGGAAGCAGCCACAACGAGTTTTGCTGCGGGTCGCTGTTCGGTCTCCACCCTCTTGTAGCTTTGAAAGCTGTGGTATTTTCCCATGAACCAGAATGGCCAGGACGGTGAAGACGATCTTCCCGACGCTGGCCCGTTGCTGTTTGACGATGCGCCACGGGTGCCCGCCAAGCAAGATGCAACACCATCAAATGCCTATCTGGTTTTGGCTCGCAAATATCGCCCACAGCGTTTTGAAGATTTGATCGGCCAGGAGGCTATGGTGCGCACGCTCACCAATGCCTTTGCCTCTGACCGCATTGCACACGCCTTTATGCTGACAGGCGTTCGCGGGGTTGGAAAGACGACGACGGCGCGCTTAATTGCGCGCGCTTTGAATTATCAGACAGAAGCCAATAATCGACCCAGCATCAGTCTGGACCCGACGGGTAGCCAATGCGATGCTATCACGCGGGGCAATCATCCAGATGTGTTTGAGCTTGACGCCGCCTCGCGCACCGGTGTCGGCGATATGCGTGAGCTCCTGGAGGGCGTGCGTTATGGCCCGTTGGCCGCACGCTATAAGGTTTATATCATCGACGAAGTTCACATGCTCTCAACGAGTGCCTTTAATGCGCTGCTGAAGACGTTGGAAGAACCCCCGCCGCATGTGAAGTTTATCTTTGCCACCACCGAGATCAGAAAAGTCCCAGTCACCATTTTATCACGCTGCCAACGTTTCGATCTGCGTCGCGTTGAACCTGCCGTGTTGACCGATCATTTAGCGCGTATTTGCGGGCTGGAAGGGGCGCGGATTGACCGTGAGGGGCTGGACCTGATTGCCCGTGCTGCTGAAGGTTCAGTGCGCGACGGCCTGTCTCTGTTGGATCAAGCGATTGTTCAAGACCAAGGCGATGGCGTTAGTGGGGCGAGCGTGCGTGATATGCTGGGCCTTGCCGATCGGGTTCGGACTTTGGACCTGTTGGCGGCCATCCTCAAAGGTGACGCGAAGGCGGCTTTGAGCGAGTTTGGCGAGCAATATCAGCGTGGCGCAGAACCTACACTTGTCTTGCGCGATCTGTTGGACTTGACGCATGAAGTGGCGCGCGGCAATGCTTTAGGGGCTGGATGGCAACTCGGTGGCCCTGTCGATCAGATCGCCCAAATCCGCGCCTTTGCGCAATCGACCAGTCCTGCCGCACTTTCGCGTCTATGGCAGATGCTGCTACGTGGCTTTGAAGAGACTGGGCGGGCACCCGATCCTGTGCAGGGGGCTGAAATGTGCTTGCTGCGCGTGTGTGCGGCTTTGCAATTGCCCCCGCCCGAAGACCTCGCGCGATTGTTGCTGGCGCCTCATAGCCCCGCCCCCTCTGCTCAGAATCTGCCGCCCGCCACGTCCGCTGGCCCAGCACCGTCACCAGCGACAGAAAGTGCAGGTGGCCAGCAAGCGCCATCCCCTTTTCTGACGTTTGACAGCTTTTTGGACGCGCTCGAAGAAAGTCGCGAGATCGTCCTTCTGACAGAGCTAGAGCGCTTTGCACGCCTCATCAGCTTTGGCCATAATCGCATGGTGTTTGAACCCCTTGAGGGCATGCCCGCCGATCTTCAAAAACGAACCGCCGATTGGCTCAGCGCAATGACTCAGACGCCGTGGACTGTGGAGGTCGGTCAGGGCGGTCAGGAAAGTGTTGTAGAACGTAAGAAGCGCATCGCGAGCGAGCAACTGGCCGAAGCGACGCAAGACCCCTATGTCACGGCGGCTTTGAAGGCCTTTCCTGGTGCCAAAATCATCGAAGTCCGCCCCGCACCAGTTATAGAAGCCGCCACCAACGATCACAATGATGAAGGCGAGGGGGATGATGATCACTCTAATGTGGTAGCAGTGGACTTTGGCCAGCGTCGCGTGGCAGAATAATCTTCTAACCAAGGATAGGTGATATGAAAGACCTCGGCGGATTAATGAAAACCATGCAACAGATGCAGTCCAAAATCGGGGATGCACAAAAGCGGATGGAGAAAATTGAGGCGCAGGGCAGTGCGGGCGCTGGCATGGTTAAAATCACCACCAATGGAGAGGGAAAATTGCTGGCGATCTCCATCGATCCGGCACTTTGCGTTCCAGAAGACGTTGAGATTCTCGAGGACCTCGTCAAGGCCGCCTATGAAGACGCGCGCAAAAAGGTTGAAGCTCAACGTGGTGTCATGGAAAAGGATTTGATGGGCGGACTGCCTTTGCCTCCGGGCTTCAAGATGCCTTTCTAGCCGATGGTAACTGACTTTAAGCGCCCCAAGCGCGCCTCTGCAAGCCCCGAGATTGAGCGCTTGGTCGACCTTCTCGCCAAACTGCCAGGCCTTGGTCCTCGCTCTGCGCGTCGGGTCGCTTTGCATCTTCTTAAGAAGCGCGACCAGCTGATGCGTCCGCTTGGCGTGGCCTTGGAAGATGCAGCTGCCAAGGTCATGACGTGCCGCGTCTGCAGTAACCTCGACACCATTGATCCGTGCAACGTCTGCAGCGACCCGGCACGCGATAGCTCAGTCATTTGCGTCGTCTGCGAAGTGAGTGATTTGTGGGCGCTGGAGCGCGCGGCGGCCTTTCGTGGCCAATATCATGTTTTGGGCGGGGTTTTGTCGGCTTTGGATGGCGTGCGGCCAGAGGATTTGCGGGTCGGCGGTCTGATGTCACGCATCAGGGAGGGCGGGGTGACTGAGGTGATCCTCGCGCTGGCTGCAACGGTGGAGGGGCAGACGACCACGCATTATTTGGCTGATCTTTTGGCTGAAACCGGCGTATCCGTGACAAGATTAGCCCATGGCGTGCCAGTGGGGGGGGAGCTTGATCACCTTGACGATGGGACTTTGCTCGCCGCTCTTAAGGCACGACGGGGACTATAGCCAGTTGTGGCACTTCCACCGTCCGTGTCACGCCAAAACAGGTTTCAAAACTGGCGCGTAGGGCCGTGTCAGCGTCATCCATCGTAACGGGCAGGCCTAGATCGACAAGGCTTGTAACGCCCAATTTGGTATCGTTGATACCGCAAGGAATAATGCCCTTGAAATGACTAAGGTCTGGCTCGACATTCAAACTAATGCCATGAAAGCTGATCCATTTACGCACCCGCAGTCCAAGGGCCGCAATCTTATCCTGTCGATCCAAACCGTTTAAGGGCCTGCGATCAACCCAGACCCCGACGCGTCCCTCATGGACTTGGCCTTTGACATTAAAGGTCGCCAAAGCGTCAATAATCCATGCCTCAACGCTTTGAACAAAAGCGCGGATATCACGCCCGCGCGGCCGTAGGTCGAGCATCAAATAAGCGACGCGCTGCCCCGGCCCATGGTAAGTATATTGTCCGCCGCGGCCGGTTTTGAACACAGGCAGACGTGCTGGTTCGCGCAGGTCTTGCGGTTTAGCACTTGTGCCCGCACTATAGAGGGCCGGATGCTCAAGGAGCCAAACGAGCTGGCTGGCTTCTCCTTGTGCAATCGCTTCGGCCCGCGCTTCCATAAAGGCAACGGCTTCGTGGTAGCCTACAGGAGCGGGTGACACCGCCCACTCAATGGGGCTGTCATGCAAAAATGTCTGCGATAGCTCTTTGTTGTTAACCAAGTTCCAACACTCCTAGCTCTTATGTAGGCGTGTGTCAGAACATAAAGAAAGCCCCGCTCCGCAGATTGAGAAGGTCATGGTCGAGATATCGGTCTTGGTCGGTCGGTCCTCCATGCCTATGCATCAGCTTTTGCGTATGGGTCGCGGTGCGGTCATTCCTTTGACCGCAACCCCTAATGACGAGATTTGGGTGCTGGCCAATAATCATCCCGTTGCGCGCGGCGATATCATACTCGACGATGATAAAATTACAGTTCAAATCACCAATGAAGCCAATGTTCATGATTTCTTGGCGGGCCCTTAAATCAGCGGCGAACAGCCGATAAAATGTGTCACGAGCCAAGTGCTCTTGGGGGCTTCACAGGCGCATCTCCTTCCCCTAAAAGCGCGTCTCGTTCTTCGATGTGCTCATGGCGGAACTGGTAGACGCACTACCTTGAGGTGGTAGCGGGGCGACCCGTGGAGGTTCGAGTCCTCTTGGGCACACCAAGAAACGTAGATTGAGATACTGTTGGCTACCAGGCTTTTGCAACAGCATCTCGTAAAGCTCTCTCTAGAGCAGAATTAGGGCCAATATCATGACGGAAAGCGACAGTCATGGAAGATTTGGCAACACCCCAGCACGACCGTCAAAAGGCTGAACACGGACTCGATAACCGCCTGAAAGCCAGTGTTATTGGGGCTGCGGGTGATCATGATGGTCCGCTGTTGCGCAGGCTTCTTCTGCCTCTGCACCCTGCTGATGTTGCCGAATTATTGCAAAATGCGCCTCGTGAGTCGGCGCGGACTATTTTTGCGCTGGTCGGTGACGATCTCGATGCTGAGGTCTATACCGAGCTTGAGGACGATCTGCGCGAACTCGCGCTCGACTATATTCCAGCCAGCAAGCTGGCGCAAAAACTTGACGATCTCGATACCGACGATGCCGTCGCCCTTGTCGCAGAGCTTGATGATGAAGACCGCGCCGAAGTTCTAGCAGCCGCCTCCGATGATGTTCGCGTGGCTGTTGAGGGGGCTTTATCCTTTGACGAGGAGACAGCGGGACGATTGATGCAGCGCGAGTTTGTGGCGGCACCTCAATATTGGGATGTCGGGCAAACGATTGATTTCATGCGTAAAACGGGAGAGGATTTGCCAGACCTCTTCTTTGATATTTATGTCGTCGACCCAGCGATGCGGCCAATCGGGGCCATTCCTGTTTCAAAACTGATGCGCGCGCCGCGGCAATTACTCCTGAGCGAACTGATGCAAACGCCTGAAATCATTGTCGACCCGGAAACCGATCAGGAAGTGGTGGCCCATGCCTTTCAGAAATATCACTTGATTTCGGCACCAGTCGTGGATCGCGGCGGGAAATTGTCTGGCATGATCACGGTGGATGATATTGTCCAGGTTATTCAAGACGAGAATGAAGAAGATTTGTTGGCGTTAGCGGGCGTTCGCGATGCTTCAAGTGCTGATACGATCCTTGCGTCTGTGGGCTCCCGCCTGCCGTGGCTGTGTCTTAATTTGGCGACGGCTCTGATCGCGTCGTTTCTGATCAGCCAGTTTCAGGCCTCTATTGAGAAAATCGTCGCTCTGGCCGTCATGATGCCTATGGTGGCCAGTATTGGCGGTAATGCGGGTAATCAGACTTTGGCTGTTGCGGTGCGGGCTTTGGCGTCACGCGAGTTAACGCCGGCCAATTCGACAAGGATTATTGCGCGCGAGATGATGACCGGGGTCGTCAATGGATCGGTTTTTGCACTGCTTCTGGCTCTGATCGCCTTGATCTGGTTTCATAGCCCTTTGATGTCAGTGACCATTGCGCTGGCGATTTTTCTTAATCTGACCGCTGGCAGCCTTGCCGGCATTTTGATCCCTTTAGCGCTCAAGAGAGCCGGACAGGACCCTGCTGTTTCCTCCAGTGTGCTCGTGACCTTTGTCACGGATATGGTGGGATTTGTCGCATTTTTGGGTCTGGCGACTTTGATTATTTTGTGAGCTAGTCGCGCAAGGTCAGCGTGTCGCCCTGTGCGCTGAGCTCGGACACGTCGCCTAGAAAGCCCATCCCCAGCAGGGACACGCCGCCCGTGGCGATCATGACGCTGGCGGGCACATTATCGCGAATGATCGGGCCGATCGACACGGTTTGCAATCGGATCGCAGCTGCGCGTGATGGGCCCGCAGCCGTTTGAACGGGGATATTGAATAGAAGGCTGTCAGTATCTATGCCAACACGGCGCGCGTCGGCTGGATCGAGAGCAATCGCGCTCGCGCCCGTATCCACCATCATTCTAATCGGCTGACCATTGATGGAGACATTGGCCCAAAAATGCCCGTCATTGGATTTACGGATTGTAACACTTTGTCCAGCAGATTGGACGCTGGCCGGATTGATCTCGCCGGTCATGCCGGCCCAAAGCCTTGCAAATCCTTCCCGCTGTGAATAGGCCGCAATCAGGAAAAGTCCAATCCCGATCCAGATCGCCGAAAAAAGTACGCCTGTGCGCAGATCCACTTTGTCGCTACGATTGCCCGCAAACAGGCCTGAACCAACGAGAACCGCCACCATGCTGGCTTGGATGAGGGCGACCCATGTGCCGTCATCGCTGGCCCCGCGCAGCCGTTCGGGAAAGGCCAGCGTGAGGGCGATGACCAAAGTCGCGATGATCGCGATGACAATGAGTGCGCCCCGCATACGCCTTAAATCTCAGCTTGCACGTGGGGTGCAGCGTCGCCGCCCAGTTTCAGCATCCGCTTTGGAAGATCATCCATAATAGACGCGCGCTCCTCATGGCTTTTGCGCGCCCAAGTCGCAATTTCGGGCAGCGTGCGATAGCAGCCCAGACACAGGCCAGACGTTGGCTCAACACAGCATACTTGTATGCAGGGCGACATAATGTCCCTCGCCATGATCGTCAAAACCCAATCGCGGGCATCAAAGCGACCAGCCCCGCCAGCGCCCCAAGCTCTGCCGCCACAGCACTTGCGCCCAGAGCATCCCCTGTTTGGCCACCCAGATGCTTAGCCGACAAAAGACCGATCAGGCCCGCGCCCATTGCGGCCCCGGCCACTGCGCCGATGGCAGGCATGATAAAGCCCAGTTGAAACGCTAGAATAACACTGACGCCAGAAATAACGCCCCCGATAATGGTCGCTGTGGTGGCTTCAAACTGGGTCGGTTGGCCAGCCTCTGCCGAGACACCGTCTTGCGCCGCTGGCTTTACCAGCGTCATGAAATGAACCAAAGCGACACGCGCGAGCGTTCCGCTGATAATCAGGCACAAACCCGCTTGCCACACTTGAGCAATTTCTGCGATCAAGAAAATCTTTAAGATGAACGCCAACATCAAAGCCGCGCTACCATAGGTTCCAATGCGCGAATCCCTCATGATTTCAAGGCGTGTTCCCGGGCTTTTACCACCTCCGACACCGTCGAAAAAATCCGCAAAGCCGTCCTCATGAAAGGCCCCAGTTGCTATGACTTGCGCGGCAACGGCCAATGTCGCGCATATGTGGACGCTGCCACCAAATATCCAGAAGCTCAGGGCATAGACCAATGCCCCAATCAGTCCAGTTGTCAGCCCCACAATAGGCGCGGCCTGAAACGCGCGGGTGATGCGCTCTCTGGGCAAATCTTCCGGCCAAGAAACAGGAATCCGTGTAAAGAAAATCAGGCAAATACGGGCGTCGTCTATTAAGCGCATGGCGCAACTCTTCAATTCTGGTGGCAGGCATATCCTACGAGTAGCCTCCATAGATTAAGCTGGGTGCTGAGCGAAGTCACATTAACTTTCAAATGATCAACGGATATGAAGTGTGGCCAGAAAGACGCATATGTCATTTTTGTTCCTTTCACATCGAGGCTGCAAGAAACCACGCGTGCGAGGCTTTTACGCTTTGTACCTGCGCGCTATGTCATCAAGATGAACAAGACCCTGAACACGGCTCCGAGCGCGCCTTTTGACGATATTCGCGCCTTGATGATCGATCTACCCCAAGCTGACGAGAATGCCATGGCGATCACCGCCGCTCGCCAAGCGCAGCTCGTCAAGCCGGCGGGGGCTTTGGGACGACTTGAAGACATGTCAAGCTGGCTTTCGGGTTGGACAGGCAAAAGCCCGCCCGTCATTGCTAGGCCGTTGGTGGGGGTGTTTGCGTCCGATCATGGCATCGCTAAAAGAGGCGTCTCGGCCTATCCCCAAGAAGTGACCCGCCAGATGATTGATGCGATTGCGTCGGGTGGTGCCGCTATCTCCATCCTCGCCCAACAGGCGGGCGCCGGCCTTAAAGTCTTTGATTTGGCAGTTGGCAGGCCAACGCCCGATATCGTTGAGGCTGATGCCATGACGCCTCAAGAATGTGTGGCCACAATGGCTTATGGTATGGAAGTGCTGGCGGAAGGCACCGATCTCTTGGTCTTAGGGGAAGTGGGCATTGCCAATACCAGCATCGCGGCGGCAATCGCTCTGGGCCTCTATGGCGGCTCAGCCAGCCTCTGGACAGGACCGGGCAGCGGCGTTGAAGGTGAAGCTCTTGAGCGAAAGCGGGCTGCCATTGAGGCCGCGGTTAGACGGCTTGGGCCAGGGCCTCACGATCCATTAGAGATTTTGCGTGCGGTCGGTGGACGTGAATTTGCGGCTATTGCCGGGGCTATTGTGGCCGCGCGTCTGCAGCGGGTGCCCGTCGTTTTGGACGGCTTTATGGTGACAGTGGCCGCCGCGGTTTTGCACGCCATCAACCCTCGGGCGCTCGATCATTGCATCATTGGGCATCTCTCGGCAGAACCCGGTCACCGCCTGTTGCTCGACCGAATCGGCAAAAAGCCTGTTCTTGATCTGGGTTTACGATTGGGTGAGGGGACCGGTGCCGCCTTGGCTGTCTTAATCCTGAAGGCGGCAGTGGCGTGTCATTCTGGCATGGCGACCTTTGGTGAAGCGGGCGTGGCGGGGCCCGCCTGATGGCTGTCTCCGCGAATTTCAGACCCGACCCCCACTTTGTTCATCTAGGGCCAGAGTTTGGCGATGTGGTTGAAGCCGCTCGCTTTCCTGCCCATATTTTGCGCTGGCGCGATCAGCGCGCGGCCGCGTCCGTTGGCTTAGGGACTTTGACTAACGAGGAATGGATAAGCCACTTCGGCCGTTTTGAGCCGCTACCCGCCATCGGCCAGCCCCCCATCGCCATGCGTTATCACGGCCATCAGTTTCGCAGCTATAATCCACAATTAGGCGACGGACGCGGCTTCCTGCTCGGCCAAGTGCGCGATGATAAAGGCCGATTGCTCGACTTTGGTACCAAAGGCAGCGGCCAGACCCCGTGGTCGCGCCAAGGCGATGGGAGGCTAACGCTGAAGGGCGGGGTTCGTGAGATCTTAGCGGCGCGCATGCTCGAAGCCTTGGGCGTCAACACGTCTAAGGCGCTCTCTTTGATTGAAACAGGCGATAGCCTCTCGCGTCATGACGAACCTTCGCCAACCCGTGGGGCGGTTCTGGTGCGGCTTCAACATAGTCACGTTCGGTTTGGTACGTTCCAGCGTCAGGCCTATCTGGAGCGACCCGACAATCTCTTGATCTTGGTCGATCATTGCGTCGACTGCTATTATCCAGCGCTTCAAAGTCTGGAGGGGCCACAGCGGGTCGCCGCTTTTGTCCGCGAAGTGGCGTTGGCGACCGCCAAAATGGTTGCGGGCTGGATGGCGGCGGGTTTTGTTCATGGGGTTTTGAACACCGACAATATGAACGTCACCGGCGAGAGCTTTGACTATGGGCCTTGGCGCTTTCTGCCTTACGCTGACGCCAGTTTTACCGCGGCTTATTTCGACCACAACGGCCTTTATGCTTATGGACGCCAAGCCGAAGCGGGCCTTTGGAACCTGAAGCAACTTGCTGGCGCTTTGACCGCCATTTGCCCCGTTGAGGATTTAACCGAGGCTATTCGCGCCTATCCACCAGCGTTTGCGGAGGCTCAATTGACCGCCATGTGCGCGCGTCTGGGGATAGAAGCGGGCGACGACCCCGGTAAAGCGCGTGTCATGCTCGATGCCATGTTTGCCTTTATGGCCAGATCGGGCGTGTCGTGGGACGGGTTTTTTCATGATTGGTTTGGTGGCTTGGCCAGCTATCAACGGGCAATGGCTGGCCCCAGAGCCAGCCTTTATCAAGGCAGCGAGTTTGACACGTGGCGGGCTGCGACGGACGGGTTTGAGGCGGACCGGCCAAAGCGCTTATCGTCAGCCTATTTCAGTCGCGATGAACCGGTTAGTTTGGTCATTGAAGAGGTTGAAGAACTTTGGGAGGGAATTGCTTTGCGCGATGACTGGTCAATGTTTGCTGCAAAGATCGACGATATTGCTTCGCTCCAATTTGCTCTAACTTAGCGATTGCCCGGCTACTCTCTCCTCCCTCCGGCTCGGCCCCGCCTGCGCTCGCAGAGCGAAGGCTGGTGGGTCGTGTAGGACTCGAACCTACAACCAGACCGTTATGAGCGGTCGGCTCTAACCATTGAGCTAACGACCCGGTCGCAAAAGGACTACGGGAAAGGGGGAGTAGCTGGTTTTTGCGGGGCGATAAAGTGGGGCATTGCAGGCCTGTCGTGTTTTCGCCCGAATGTGTGCATAGTGTGCATGCCAGAACCATCAATGACTTGGCTTCGCCCGCATTCGAGAGGATCAAAAATGACCACGACCCAACGCTCCTTTACCGCTTTAGCCGCCGCGGTCATATTGTTTGGCGTGTCCATACCGCCCGCTATGGCTCAAAATGCCAGTTCAATCGTTGGCCAATCCCCGACCCCGGCCACGCTGAACCTGAACATCACCTCCACTGTCAAGAAAGCCCCAGACATGGCCACGATAAGTGCGGGCGTGGTGACACAGGCGCGCACCGCCAAAGCCGCGATGGACGATAATGCACAGCGCATGGCCGCAGCTTTTGCCGCTTTGAAAGCCGCAGGTATTGCAGACCGAGATTTGCAGACGTCAGGCATCAACTTGTCGCCGCAATATAGCTTCATTGCCAATCAGCGACCTATTATCAAAGGCTATGAAGCCACAAACCGCGTGAGCGTGCGGGTGCGCAAACTTGAGATGATAGGACCTGTGCTTGACGCTTTGGTGGCTCAAGGCGTCAATGAAATCAACGGGCCGACTTTTGGCCTTGATAAGCCTGAGACCGACCTCGATGTCGCCCGTAGCGATGCTATGGCAACGGCGTTGCGCCGCGCTGAACTTTATGCGCGCGCATCTGGAACACGGGTCAAGCGCGTTGTGAACATTAGCGAAAGCGGCGGTTATGAGCCACCCCAACCCCGGCCCATGGTGATGATGGCGCGTGTGTCCGCCGAGGCCGCTTCAGATACCCCCATAGCGCCCGGCGAAGTCAGCCTTTCAATCCAACTCAATGTTACTTTCGAGCTGGAGAAGTAGGGATACGTGTTTGTTGGCGGCTTATGTGCTATAGCGACGGCCTCTTTGCTTTGAAAGTTCTTTATCTTGATCGTTTTCACCATTCCCTCTGCCAACATTCGTGTCGCCACCCAAGATGACGCTCCGGCGCTGGCAAGATTTTGCCGCGTCAATCCGGCCTATGATATATTCCTGACAGGCGAAATACCCAAGGAAGATGAATGGGTTGAAGATTTCTTGACTGATGTGCCGCCTGCTGAGTTTAACTGGCGTGCGACTTTCAAGCTCGTGGCGAGTCCAGCGGATAATCCTGCGCTGATCGTGGCAATAATTGACGTGACTTTGGATATGCTGGCCAAAGGCGTCGGGCACATCGGACTTTTTCAAGTTGCAGAAATTTGTCACGGAACCGGTTTGGCGCATGACATATATCAAGGCCTCGAAGACTGGCTTGTCAGCGAAGGCACACATGTTGTTCGCTTAGGCGTCTTGGAAGGCAATTCACGTGGCATGGCGTTTTGGACACGTCATAAGTATCAACAAACCCGCACCCGCATCGGTATCGCGCCCACAGGCAAGCAACACCTCAGCCACGTCATGTTCAAACCTTTGTCGCCGATGAGTCTCGACCACTATCGCGTGCTGGTTCCACGCGATCATCCCGAAACGCCATAACGCGCTCGAATTTATTTGCTGTGGGAAGACGTTATGTGTATACTCGGATCAGAGGATACACATCATGCGCACGAATATCGATATTGATGATGCTTTAATGGCGGAAGCCATGGCGGCTTCTGGGGCCAAGACCAAGAAAGCCGTGGTAGAAGAGGCGCTAAATGCGTTGATAATGCGTCAGCGCCAACTTGGAATGCTAGCGCTGCGCGGCAAAATTAAGTGGGAAGGCGATCTTGACGAGATGCGCTTAGATAAGCCAGATTCGCCGTGGTTATCGTAGACTCATCAGTCTGGATCGACTTTCTCAATGATAAGCCAACACCACAAGCAGATTTGTTGGAGGATTACGTCACGACGAGATCAGATGTGGTCGTTGGTGACCTCATCTTGGTCGAAGTTCTTCAGGGGGTTAAATCGGCAAACGAATACAGGCGTTGCTTGTTTCACCTGACAAGCTTTACTCAAATCACCATTTCCGACCCGCAATGTGCTGTTCAAGCCGCCCAGAACTTTCGCACCTTGCGCGCGCAAGGCATCACAGTCCGCAAGACCATTGACACATTGATCGCTACCCGTTGCATCATGGATAGCATCCCTCTTCTCTATAGTGATCGCGACTTTGACCCATTTGTCACGCATTTGGGCCTCATTCCTGCCTTCCGCCCTGAGACAAAGCCTTGATCGAGCTTGTGGATATGGCGCATAAGCGGCCCTTATCCGAAGACGTGTTTATAGTGGAATCACGCAATGGCCGATGGCAACCAAACCTTGCAAACCAATCCTTCGGCCGATCTTTTGCCGGGCGAAAAAGCCTTGCGCAATTTCAACATCAATTTTGGCCCCCAGCATCCCGCAGCACATGGGGTTTTGCGTTTGGTCCTTGAGCTTGACGGAGAGATTGTGGAGCGGGTCGATCCCCATATTGGGCTGTTGCACCGCGGCACTGAAAAGCTGATTGAATATAAGACCTATCTTCAGGCCATGCCCTATTTTGACCGCTTGGACTATGTCGCGCCAATGAACCAAGAGCATGCTTGGTGCTTAGCGATAGAGCGTCTGGCCGGTCTTGAGGTGCCCAGACGTGCGCAATTCATTCGGGTCATTTTCTGCGAGATCGGCCGCATCCTGTCTCATATTCTCAATGTCACGACCCAAGCCATGGATGTCGGCGCGCTGACGCCGCCTTTGTGGGGCTTTGAAGAGCGTGAGAAGCTGATGGGTTTTTATGAGCGGGCATCAGGCTCGCGCATGCATGCGGCCTATTTTCGTCCCGGTGGTGTGCATCAGGACCTGACCGATAAGCTGGTCAGCGACATTTATGAGTGGTGCGATCCGTTTTTGAAGCTGTGTGACGATATTGAAACCTTGCTGACGGACAATCGCATTTTCAAACAACGCAATGTCGATATTGGGGTTGTCGATAAGAAGACCATCCTGGATTGGGGCTTTTCAGGGGTGATGGTGCGTGGATCGGGCTTGGCGTGGGATTTGCGCCGCAGCCAGCCCTATGAGACCTATTCCGAGCTGAAGTTCAAAGTGCCCGTAGGCAAGAATGGCGATTGCTATGATCGCTATTTGTGCCGGATGGATGAAATGCGCGAAAGCGCCAGCATCATCAAGCAATGTATTGAAATGATGCCCAAAGGGCCGGTTATGCCCGAAAACTCAAAATATACGCCCCCGCGCCGCGCCGAAATGAAGGGCAGCATGGAAGCCCTAATCCATCACTTTAAGCTCTATACTGAAGGCTTTCACGTGCTAGCTGGGGAAGTCTATGCCGCCGTTGAAGCCCCCAAGGGTGAGTTTGGCGTATATCTGGTGTCAGATGGCACCAACAAGCCCTACCGCGCCAAAATCCGCGCCCCGGGCTTTGCCCATTTGGCGGCCATGAGCCACCTTAACAAAGGCCATATGCTGGCCGATGTGTCGGCGATCTTGGGGTCTTTGGATATTGTGTTTGGTGAGGTGGATCGGTGATTTTCGCTCCCCCTCAATCAGCTTCGCTGACAGCTCCCCCGCAAGCGGGGCGAGCACAAGTTTGTCCTCCCCTGCGCAGCGGGGAAGGGGGTTCTGACATGACCATCATCATCAACTCCTACAATGTCGCCTGTGTGATAGCGCCTATTCTTGGAGGCGCCCAAAAATGACTGATATTGTGACCGACCCAATAAGGTTCTTAGTGAAATGTGCCTTTTTTGCCATTTGGATGGGATGGGTCTTTGCAAATTTCAAATTTAAGAATGTCCAGATAAAATTTGTCCTGATTTCTTTTGTGGTTTACGCCGCAATTCTCCTTGGCGGTCAGTTTCTGGCGCCTTACTTTGTGACGATATTTGCTGGTCTGGGTGCGGGGGTTATGTCTAAAGCTCTTGTTCCCTTGGCGAGCTATTTTGGTGCAGCTTGTGTTTTAGCACCTTTTATACTTCTAGCTCGAAAATCGCCTTTGAAGGATTTTTTGCGCCGTTCTGAAATGCCTTTGACGGACACGGAAAGGGACGTGCGAGAATGAGTTCCATCGTCGACACCCATTACGCGGCCTATGTCGCCAATGACCTCGAAGGCGTTCTTGCCACCCTGACAAACGACTACACAGTCGCGCCGTTGGGTGCCAAGCCGTGGCTGACCGATAAAGCGGGGGCGCGCAAAATGTATGCGCGCAACCTCAAGACCTATCCAATGGACCACACGAAGGTGCTGGGCCGGATGGAGCTGGGCAATGTCGTTATCAAGCGCGAACACTCCCGACCGGCCGATGGTTTGTCAGATCCTGTCGTGGACGTGATGGTGATCTACACGCTGCGCGATGGCCTGATCGCGCGATGCGATTCAGTTCTGGGGGAGGGCAATGAGGCCGCGAATGTAGCGGTTGTCGCTGCGCAACTGGCCGCCTACAACGTTCAGGACCTTGACGCCCACGTCGCCCAATTTGCCGATGATGTGGTTGTTGCCGATTTGAATGGTGCCGAAAATCTCCATGGCATCGCCGATTATCGCGCCCGCTATGTTGGCGTCTTCACCAATTTCCCGCAAAACCATGCTGAACTGATTGGCCGATTGGCGTGTGCCAATGTCGTGGTCGATCATGAGCGCGTCAGCCGGGTGCCCGGCGGCGAGACTTTTGATGTGCTGGCGATTTATACGCTACGTGATGGCAAGATCGCGCGGGTGGATTTTGTGAAATGACAGATTTTTTCATGGACATTCCGTGGCATAACATGTGGCCTGTTTTGCTTTTGTTGTTTATTGGATTTCTTTCAATTAACGCTGAGTTCAAACGCCTAAAGGGCCACTTCCAACGTGATGAGGCCGCCCTGTTTCGGGCTATTCTGGTAAGGAGAACCGTGCCAGCTCTTGCTATTGGTGTTGCTTTTCTGGGACTATTTACGGCTATGGCCCTCAATGGCTCAATTTGGTCGTGGATCATTGGCTTGACTTGCCTCATTGTATCGGCTGGCTTTTTTATGATTTTCCACGTTGGTCCGCTTTATCCGCTGTTTGACGAACTGTCAGATGCAGATAGTCGTGCAAACAAGATCGCTGATTCAAAATCTTCCTAACAAGGTACCTAATCCCATGGCCACTCGTCGCCTAGCGCCTCCAGAAGTTCAACCCAAATCCTTCGCGTGGTCGCCCGATAGCGAAACCAAAGTCGCATTCTGGATGGGCAAATATCCAGATGCCCGCAAAGCCTCAGCGGTAATCCCGCTTTTATGGTTGGCGCAAAAGCAGGAGGGCTGGGTCAGTGAGCCGGCCCTTCGGTTCGTCGCGGCCGCGCTCGAAATGCCCTATATCCGCGTCTATGAAGTCGCGACCTTCTACACGATGTTCCATCTCGCCCCTGTTGGCAAGCATCATCTACAAGTCTGCGGCACCACGCCTTGCATGTTGCGCGGCTCTGGCGATTTGATCGCATTGTGCAAAAGCCGGATCGGCGATCACCATCACGTGACGCCAGACGGCCTCTTCAGTTGGGAAGAGATGGAGTGCATGGGGGCGTGCGCCAATGCGCCCATAATTGCCATTCATGATTATTACCACGAGGATCTGACGGCGGAGAGCTTAAGCGCCATCATGGATGATCTGGCCGCTGGCAAGGACGTGACACCCGGTTCTGCCATTGGCCGCGTCACCAGCGCACCGACTGGCGGGCCCAGCGTGTTAAATGATACGACCTTGTTTGATGGACGTTTGGCGCAGAAGGTCGCCTTGCCGAATCTACCCGCTAACTAATTGGCGCCCCGTAACTAATGATTTTAAGCTGTTCGCCGACGCGCAAATCGCGTTGGCTCTTAATGCCATTGATCATCATAAAGCGATCAATCTGGAAGTCCTCATAGGCCATGCGCGTCGCAAGGCTCGTAATCGTGTCGCCGGGGCGGACAGTCACAATTTGAATCTGACGCGGGCGCAAGTTTGCGATTTCGCTTGGCGTCAATATGCGCAGGGATTGAGTGATTGCTGGCACCGGTTCCAGCTGGCCTGCGGGCCCGATCATCATAAAATGATAAGCCTTGCCATTGATATCATAAGCCGTCATCGCGACGTCAATCAGCTGACCACTCTGGGTTTGAGCGCGCGCTAAAAGCGACACGGCGGGAATTTTATTGATAAGCGTCGCTTGAGGTGCCCAGACTTGGGCAGGGGTTTGGCCCAGAAGCTTTCGTAAAGTCGCGTTCGCATAGCCTTCCAGCCCGCCTTGAAGGATAGCGCCACCCGCAAATTGGCCGCTTATATTATTGGTGCCTTGTATCCCAACAGCCTCAGGGGAGTTTGTCAGACTAAACCCAGCTGGTGCCTCAAATTGAATGCCGATTTTTGGATGAGCAAAGACACGTCCATTGATAAAGCCTTGCTCTGGATCATCACCAACGCGCATCCCATTTATGGCCGCGAAAAAAGGGGCCACTTTTTCGGATGGGTTCGTTGGGGTGGCGCCGGCCGCGACCGCAGCGGCGGTGGTTCGCGTCACGCGCTCAGCTGAGAGGGGGTGACTGCGCGCCCAAGTGGGAATTGCATCGGCCCGTCGGCCTTTCAGTTTCGCATCTAAGGCCTCATGCCTACCAAGAGCCCCCAGCATGTCGGGGGCGGCGTAGAGATTATAGCCATTGCTTTGAAGATATTGAACGCCAAGGCTGTCGGCCTCGTTTTCCTGTTCGCGCGAATAGCTGAGGGTATAGACTTGCGCCAACTGGCCCGCTTGTTGCGCCACCTCTTGGGACCTCGTCAAGGCGCCCAAGGCCAAGGCCCCCAAAGTCGAGATCACTGACGCGCGCTGACGTCGATAGCTATGTTTGCCGACAATATGGCCGACCTCATGCCCCAAGACCAAGGCCAATTCATCTTCAGAATTGATGATGGTGAGTAGGCCGCGGGTAACGTAAATGTAGCATCCTGGCACCGCAAACGCATTGACGACGTCGGAATTGACCAAAGTGAACTTGCATTGTCCCGGAAGGCCGGCAGCGACTGCGGATTTCTCGCCGATTGAGGTCACATAAGCCGCCAAGGGCCCTGAAACTTCGCCGCCAAACTGCGCGAGAATCTGGGGATGCTGGCGCGCAGCTTTGGCTTGTTCAGCGGGCTTAATGATTTGGGCGCTTGCAAGGCTCGGTATCAGGGTGAGCACGCTCAGTGCGGCTGCAATCCGCAGTTTGGGGTCAAACCGACTGTGGGGCATGGATTGTCTCCTCGTCTGCGCCAAAGGATAAGGCCAAAGAGCGCGCTAAGCACCAAATTTTATCAGGGTGCGCGTAACGCTGCGGGCAAAGGTCGTTGGCAGGACGGGCCAAGCTATGTAGATGTGCAAACGATAGCCGTTTGAATGGAACCACAACCCATGATCGCCGATAAAGACCGCATTTTCCTCAATCTCTATGGACGCCATGATTGGCGGCTAGAGGGGGCAAAGCTGCGCGGGGCTTGGAACGCCACGAAGGACATGATTGACGCGGGTCGGGACTGGATCATTCAGCAAACCAAGGATTCGGGACTGCGCGGACGCGGTGGTGCTGGTTTCCCGACGGGCCTGAAGTGGTCCTTCATGCCCAAGGAAGTCAAAGATCGGCCCCATTATCTGGTCGTCAATGCAGACGAAAGTGAACCTGGCACCTGTAAAGACCGCGACATGATGCGCCATGACCCGCATCTGCTGATTGAGGGCTGTTTGATCGCCAGTTTCGCCATGCAAGCCCATGTCTGCTACATCTATATTCGCGGCGAATATGTGCTGGAGCGTGAGCACTTAGAGGCCGCCATCAAAGAGGCTTACGAAGCCAAGCTGATTGGGAAGAACAACGTCCACGGCTGGGACTTTGATCTTTATGTCCATCATGGTGCGGGCGCCTATATTTGCGGCGAAGAAACCGCCCTATTGGAAAGCCTTGAAGGCAAAAAAGGCCAACCCCGACTGAAGCCGCCATTTCCCGCCAATGCAGGCCTTTATGGCTGTCCGACGACTGTCAATAATGTTGAGAGTATCGCCGTTGTCCCGACGATTTTGCGCCGAGGAGCGGGCTGGTTTGCGGGCTTTGGCCGCCCCAATAACACCGGAACCAAGGTCTTCTGCGTCTCGGGCCACGTCAACACGCCGTGCAACATCGAAGACGCCATGTCGATCCCTCTCAAATACCTGCTCGAAACCCATTGTGGTGGCGTGCGCGGGGGCTGGTCAAACCTGAAAGCCGTGATCCCCGGTGGATCGAGCGTGCGCATGCTGACCGCCGAAATGGCCGAAGATGCGCTGATGGACTTTGATTCGCTCTCAGCCCTGAAATCAGGCCTTGGGACAGCGGGCGTTATCGTGATGGATAAATCGACCGATCTGATCAAGGCCATCGCGCGGCTGGCCTATTTCTACAAGCACGAAAGCTGTGGCCAGTGTACGCCGTGCCGCGAAGGCACAGGCTGGATGTGGCGGGTGCTGGAGCGTATGGCTTTGGGCCAAGCCGAACACCGCGAGATCGACCTTTTGCTCGACGTCGCCGGCCAAGTCGAAGGCCACACGATTTGCGCTTTGGGTGACGCGGCGGCCTGGCCTGTTCAGGGCCTGATCTGGCGCTTTAGGGGCGAGATTGAGGAGCGGATTGATCGCTATCGGTTGGGGCGTCCGCATGTAATGGGGGCGGCTATCGCGGCGGAATAGGGGGGTGAAATTGAAAAAGCTTTTTCTGCCGCCGTCTGGACGAGAGGTACGAAATGAGCAGTGGAAACTGCGCGCGGCTCTGATAAATGCACTTTCAATCGCCTTAGGCTTAACAGGATTGTTTGGCCCTTATATCAACCCCACCTCATTGGGTGACATAACGATTGCTGAACGAGCGACTTTGCTAGCAATTGGAACTATCTTGCATCTGTTTGCGACGCTGCTGGTTCATGATATAGAAGACAAACCTTAGGAGCTTCTGACGTGTCTGATATTGTTATGACTGGCTTGGCTGCATTGGCCTTTGGAGCTGTGTTTACAGTTTTTTCGATGTGGATTGGTGGCCTCAAACCTCGGGGACATTTGCCGCCTGCTGAGTGATCCTAGGCAAATTATCCCCAATAAATTTAGCTGATTTCATGATTTTCGGTCACATGATGTGACCTTTTTTAGGTTAACTCGCCGGGCTGTCCGTCTTCAAAACATTTGGCACAGATTAAGCTGTGACTTAGAAAAGGGTTGGCCGCATGTAAGGGGGCGGCTATCGCGGCGGAATAGGGGCGCCGCCTCATTAATCCAATATACGGCACTCACAATATAGAAAAAGTCTCCACTGGCTCCAAGCATTGGAGCGCGATTGGGACAGACTCCGCCGGCGGCTTGCTCGGTTAAACTGGATTTGAACGGCCCGAAGCCGTGCGCAATCGCATCTACATTGGCAATAATCGGCGCGTGCCTAAGACACGCGCTAAATCTGGCAAACGCTTTCCTTCGACGAGAACGGTCTGATGCGCCGCGACAATCTCAGCCCACTGCGGCCGGATCGCATCAAATCCGCGCACATCCGGATAGCCGACCTGCACGACAAGGTTCCAATCCTCATTCGGGGTTGGATCAATGTGGAGGCTGAAGAACGTCATGAGGCCCCGTGACTGGGCAATTGTGTCCATCGCGAACCAGTTTTCCTTGATAAAGCGCGCGGCAAGTTTGGGATCCGGGTCCAAAGACCGCAATAGCGTAAGCTCTACAGCCTTCGTTTCCTGTGCGACCTCAATTCCAGAAGCTCGTGCACGAGTCCCTGCACTACCTCCTGCAAACCCGAGAAGTCCGCCCCCAAGAAGAAGCATTCGTCGGTCTCTCTTCACATTGCTCTCCATTGGCCTACCAATCGAAATCCTCGTCAAAATTGCCATTCTAATCTGTTCTCGCAGGGGGATTAGCATCGACCTAAGCGCGATTTGGATGCGAATCCCTAAAGCAAAGATTTCTCGTGCGCAAGGCGACGATCGTCGGTCAAAAACTGAAGTTTCAGATGCGAGCTTCGCTGGTAGTGGAAATACGAGGTCCGGGCTCGCATAAAGTGGATGCCATTCAAGCTTCGCCTGACTGGGTTTTTCCTAGGGCAAAGACCCTGCAAAGTCGCGCGCATAGGTTAGGCACACAGGAATTGTTCCGTTGGTTGGTGGGATATCTCGTATGGTAAGTACAGACTGTAGGCTTGTCATTGCTGTTCACAGGGGTGAGGCCGAACTCCCTGAAGGTCTCGCATATAGCGCCGTCGCTTGGGTTTCCATCAGCGGACGCTATTGCCGTAGGACAGGCCAAGTCAGGACCTAAACCGCCAACTTAACCGCATCGAAATAATGATTGTCACCTTCATCACTGTAAGTACTTACCAAGTCTAGTTCCACCTCCCGGAGTAGACGAACATACTCATCCTCACCCAGTGATATCGACTGTCTTCCCGTCAAGGAATCCCGCCATTCACACGGCTCGCGCGGCGCGGTGAATAGAAAGCGCCCGCCGGGCCTTAATGCCTGCGTGGCCCGGTCGATCAGTTTTTTCTGATCCTGCGCTGAGAGCAGAAACATCAGGCCAATCGACACGGCTGCATCAAAGCTGAGCCCGAAGAACTCGCTTTCCTGCGCGGGTTCGCAAACTGAAGGCACTTTGGGAAACCGATCACGAAACGCCGCGATCAAATTGGGCGCCGCGTCGAGCGCGAAGACCTCAAATCCCTCGTCGATGAGGGCCTCGGTGATCGGTACCCCGGAACCGCATCCTATGTCGATCACACGTGAGGCGTGAGGCAGATGATCGCGTGCCCAGTTACGAACCAAGGCCCGGCCAATCAGTGAGCGCGCCGCGATAAATTGATCGGCGATGTCGTTCCAACCGTTGGATTGATCGATGTTCATAGAATTAACCTTAACTTTAAAAGCGACCTCAGCCGAAAAAGCGACTCACTCAGCGCCGAAATGACGTGGGCCTAAATCCCTTTCATTTAGACC
>JBEINE010000186.1:0-5404 GCA_040378245.1 Hyphomonadaceae bacterium
AGGCAACTCCGTGCTCATTGGCGGTTTGGACGCTGACACAATAACTGGTGGTATTGGTTCAGAGTCCATCTCCGGCGGCGACGGCATCGACGTGATCAACGGTGGTAACGGCGACGACACGATCTTAGGTGGTGACGGCAACGACGTGATCAACGGTGGTGACGGTGCCGACAGGATCGACAGTGGTATTGGTGCCGATTCGATCACCGGTGGTGCTGGTGCTGACACCTTCTTCTTCGCAGCGGTTGATACCTCAGCACCTACGAACGCTGCGTTGACGGATACCATCACAGACTTTGTTGCAGGCACAGACTTTATTGAGTTTGACTCTCAACTCCTAGGTGCGGGTAATCTGGCTGCTGCCAACTATGTCGAGGTGGTGTCTGCTGCTGATTACGCGGCCGCTCTGGTTGCGGCCAACGCGGCCATGAGTGCGGGAACTGGGCTTGTTGACGTTGTAGCGGTTCAAGTTGGTACTGGCGTCTATGTGTTCATTGATGATGACACGGGCACGGGCGGCACTGCGGACAGCGTTGTGTTCTTGAGCAACCAAACTCTCGCGGGCATCAGCGAAGCTAACTTCAAGGTTGTCTAAACAAACCTGCATCCGTCAAATTGGATGCTAGCGAAGGGCCACCCTGAACAGGGTGGCCTTTTTGCTTTGCCTCATGTAGTTCGTCATGATCGGAAACTGGCAGGCCCTAGGTCCAAACGATGTCAAAGAAAATCCTTTTCATCCATACTAACTTCCCGGGGCAATTCCCCCATATTGCCGCTGCAGCGCTCGATTCAGGCTATGAGATTGCCATCATTGGATGCGGCAGCGCCAAAGACTTTAGAGGCATTACGCCGCGTCGTTGGTTACTGCAGCGCGGCTCTACGCCGGGCCTATTCGATCCCGCCACCCGTGCCGAGGCCGATCTATTGCGCGGGGAAGCCGCGGCCGTCCAAGCCCGACAGCTCAGGGCCGAAGGCTTCATGCCCGACCTCATCATCGGTCATCCGGGCTGGGGTGAGACGGTCCATATGGGCACCATCTTTCCGGGCGTCCCGCAAATCTTGTTTGGCGAGTTTTTCTATTTGCCCGTTGGCGGCGATGTCGCCTTCGATCCAGAGTTTGAAACCCGAAATGATGCGCAGGATATGCGGGTTCACGCCAAAAATGCCGTGATGGCTTTGGCCTATGCGCAGGCTGACGTCATCGTCTCGCCCACAGCCTTCCAAGCCTCCACTTTCCCCATCGGGCTGCAGAGTCGAATCCGCGTCTTCCACGAAGGCATCAGCCTAGACGCCGCGGCACGCCGCCCAGACGCCACCTTAACGCTGGACAATGGCGTCGTCCTAGATGGCAAGGCACCCACCATTACTTTCATCAACCGCAACTTCGAGCGCCTGCGCGGCTTCCACATCTTCATGCGCGCCTTACCGGCCCTCATGGCCGCAAGACCAGATGCCCAGGTCGTCATCATCGGCTCAGACAGTGGCGGGGGCTATGGCGGTCAATTGGCCGACAAAGTGACGTGGAAGGAAAAAATGCTGGCTGAAGTTGGCAGCCGGCTTGACCTCTCACGGCTGCATTTCACGGGCCGCGTGTCTCATGCCGATATGATCTCCGCCCTCTCCATCTCGTGGGCGCACGTCTATTACACCTACCCCTTCGTCCTTTCATGGTCATTAGTGGAAGCCATGGCATGTGAATGCCTCATTCTTGGCTCCGACACAGGGCCCGTCCGCGATGCCATCACCAATGGCGAGACCGGAATCCTGAATGATTTCTTTGATGTAGCCGCCTTAAGCCGCGCGATGATTGACGCCTGCGACAATCCCCACAATTATACCCAAATCCGCAACCAAGCTCGTCAAGCGGCCCTCGCCCAATTCGATAAAGACACGGTTGGCGTGCCCGCTTGGATGGCTCTGATCAAGGAGCTGATCGGCTAAGCGACCGACTAAAAGGAGACAGGCATAATGCGCGCCAACTTTATCGCCTTCGCGGCCTGTCTATTCATGCCCGTAGCAAGTCCAAGCCAACCCGCAACCAAGGCCCCGCCTGCCTTTATCTTGCCCGTCGCTTGTGAAATCGGTAGCACCTGCGAAATCCAAAACTATGTCGACCGCGATCCCACGCCTGCAGCACGTGACTATCAGTGCGGATCGGCCACCTATGACGCCCATTCAGGCGTCGATTTCCGTATACTGGACATGGCGGCGCAACGCCGTGGCGTCAATGTTCTAGCCGCCGCGGACGGTAAGGTCTCAAGAGTCCGCGATGGTATTGTGGACGTCTCCGTGCGCGAAATCGACCGAGCTACTCTAAAGGGTCGCGATTGTGGCAATGGCGTCGTGATTGAACATGACGGCGGCTTCACCACGCAATATTGTCATATGCGCAACGCCAGCCTCAAAGTGCGACCCGGTCAATTGGTCCGAGCCGGGGCGGTGATTGGTCAAATTGGCCTGTCTGGCAATACTGAATATCCTCATTTGCACATCACGTTCAGGCGTGGCGACACTGTGATTGATCCCTTCGCCCCTTTGGCAGGTGTCGCCGGCCGCTGCGGCGACGGCGCTGGGATTTGGCAAGTTGATGCCGCCAAAGCGCTCATTTACAAGGGTGGCGCAATCCTCAACATTGGCTTTGCCGCGGCTCCTATGACCATGGCCGATATTGAAGACGGACAATTATCGCCGCCAACCCGCAATAGCGCTGCATTGATAGCTTATGTCCGCGCCATCAATTTGAGAGCCGGTGATGTCCAAGACTTCACTTTGAAAGGTCCAGACGGCACGATCCTCGCGAGCCATAAAGGCACGGCCCTGACGGTCGCCCAGGCTCAAAGGTTCCTTTTCATTGGCAAGAACCGCGCGGGCGATCATTGGCGGCAGGGCCTCTATCGTGCGCATTATCGGGTTATTCGATCTGGAACTACGCTCATGCAGCGCGAATTTGACTTGCGTCTATAAAGTGCTATCCCAGTTCATGCCACTTCCTGTGACGGACGCTAGCGCGCCTGCGACCTCCAACATACTGTGAAAAACTGACATTTAGGGTCAATTGAGTATGGATCACGAAAAGGCGACGGTCCAAGAGCTACGGTGGCGCATTGCACAGCTTGAAAAGCGCCTCGACAATCAAGAACGCGTCAATCGTGAGATTCTGAACTCGACCATTTGGCGCGCGACCGCGCCGCTGCGTAGCCTCATGACCCCGTTCAGCCAATTGGTGCGGCGCTTAAAGGTGCGATCAGGTGCCCAGATGAGTGAGTTTGCGCCTCCATTGGTGCGCACCCTCGATCACAGTGGGCCGCTCATAACCCAGCCATTTGACCACGAGAAGTCGGGGCGTTTTTGCCTGCTCGACATTATCTGGCCTACGACGGCCACGATGGGACTCGTTCAATCTCAGCCGAGCTTGGCCCAAAACGCGTTAGGCTTGGTTCAAGTCAATGTTTTTGAGGTTGGCGATTTATCCTCGACACCGATTGTAAAGCTCGACTTCAGCGCACATGGCAACGCTGCCCTCTACACTGTCTATGGGTTTGCTGGGCCAGAGCCATGGGGCGTCTGGACGCAGGGGCAGAAATCACGGATTGTTTTCTGGTTGCCGAAATCCTCGCCCGATCAACTGCATTTGGAGCTTTCAGGAGAAACTCGCGATAAGGCCGTCGACGCCATTGCGCCCCAGATCGCGATTAATCAAGTCTTGCTTGGCCCCGCCAATTTTTCAAGCGACGGCAAGGCATCTTTTGTCTGGAGCGCGCAGCAGGCCGCGGTCATTCCAAATTCGGCCCACAATGTGTCCCAGGATGAGGCCGCCAAGCCAGTTGTTTCAGTCCTTATCCTGAATTTTAACAAGCCCTATCTGACGTTCCTGTCAGTGATTGCGCTCATCAATGCTAAAACCAATTTGGCCTATGAAATCATCGTCCTCGACAATGGCAGCAGCGGCGAAAACGGCGCTATTCTGGCTAGCATGGACTTGCCCGTTCGTTTAATCAGATTGAGTGAAAATCGATTTTTCGGCGAAGGCAACAATATTGTCGCGGAAATGGCGCGCGGCGAGACATTACTATTTTTGAATAATGACGCCTTTGTCGAAGACTTTGTTTTAGATAAGTTAAAGGATGCTTTATCCTCGTCGCCGACTATTGGGGCGGCTGGGCCGATTTTCTACTATCCGGATGGCACGCTCCAGGAAGCGGGGGCCTATATTGCCAAGGATGGCAGTGCGTACCAGCGTGGAAAAGGCACGCGTGACCTTGATGTGTCTCAATGGCCGAAGCTTTCTGAGGTTGATTATGTATCAGCGGCCTGCCTGATGATCGGGCGGCAAAACTTCCTCGAGCTAGGTGGTTTTGATCTGCGCTTTGACCCAGCTTATTATGAAGATTCAGATCTGTGCCTACGCTTGCTGGCGAAGGGTCAGGCCACAGTTCTTGTCCGCGACTGCGGCGTAACGCATATTGAAAATGCCACAACGGCCGCAAAGGAAAACGCAGGACTTGCCGACAATTTGACGGAACGACACCGCTCTGTTTTTCTGATGCGCTGGCGAAATTGGTTGAAGACCCGAGAACCCGCCGACTTTCCCAAGATCGAGTCTTTCCAAGTTGCCGAAGTGCAAGCTGACGCGCGGGACCAAGGCCAAACCTCACCGATCAACGCCGTCTTTACGCCTTATCCTTTGTATCCCGGCGGTGGTGAACGTTATTTGCTCAGTGCCGCGCTCGCGATGGACACGACCGGTAATCGCGAGCGAGCGACCGTTGTAACGGTCACGCCCTATAGCCGCTGCCGACTTAATCGCATGTGTCGCGAACTTGGGCTTGATGAAAATCGCCTTGTCCCGCTGGCTCTACAGCAGGCAGCATCGCGTTCTATTCATCGCTATGTTCATATGGGAAATCAGATCATCCCATCGGGTCCAAACCCAGGCAGTCACGGCGTATTCCACTGCCAGTTTCCATTTCCCGATAGCTTGCCTGTGGCTTTAGACATTGGGCTTGACTATTTGGCCTCTTATCAGGTCGTTGTGGTCAATTCGGTATTCACCCGTAATGCGTATCTACGAGCCTTAGCGAAAGTTTCAGGCTTAACCATGGAGGTGCGCGTCATTCATCCCCCAGTTAGGATGGTTCCTCCAAGTGTGATCGGGGTGACTGACGTCAAGGAGAAGATGATTTTGTCGATTGGGCGCTTTTCGCCCGATGGTCACGCCAAACGGCAGGACCTCATCATTAGGGCGTTCAAAAAGCTCGTCGGGGCGCAGCAAATCGCAGATTGGCGTCTGGTGCTGTGTGGGACTGTTCCCAGTGATCGAAGATCAACGGATTATTTCGAGCAATGTCAGAGAGAGGCCACAGGATTTGATATCGACTTTGTATTGGCGCCTGACCGTGAGCAA
>JBEINE010000059.1:0-15165 GCA_040378245.1 Hyphomonadaceae bacterium
GGAGGATTGGCCTTCGACAACCCGGCTTGGCGCAAAGGAGGACCGGCTAATTCAGCAACTTCGCCAATGACTAACCCATTCCCCCTCTAATGCCATGACATCTTTTCCAAACCCCCAACCCTCGCTATGAAGTCATCATGACCTCAGCTCTCCCTAATGATCTCGATATACGTGCCGCCCGCCCTGACCAATATGTGAAAGGGGCGACGGGGGATTGGGAGGTTATTGTTGGGCTGGAGGTGCATGCGCAGGTGACCGCCCAGTCCAAATTGTTTTCAGGCGCCAGTGCGGCCTATGGCGGCGCACCCAATGCGCATGTGTCGATTGTGGACGCTGGGTTTCCTGGCGTCTTGCCGGTGATCAATAAATATTGCGTGGAGCAGGCGGTCCGCACAGGGCTAGGTCTTGGGGCCAAGATCAATTTGTGGAGCCGGTTTGACCGCAAGAATTACTTTTATCCTGATTTGCCCCAAGGCTATCAAATCAGCCAATTCGCGCATCCCATTGTAGGTGAGGGGATTTTGAATGTTGATTGCGATCATGGTGAGACCATCCCCATTCGTATTGAGCGTATCCATCTGGAACAAGATGCCGGCAAATCCATTCATGATCTCGATCCACGGGCGACCTATGTCGATTTGAACCGTTCGGGCTGTGCGTTGATGGAAATTGTGTCCAAGCCTGACATCAGGTCGAGTGAAGAAGCGAGCCATTATTTCAAGACATTGCGCGCGCTGGTTCGCTATCTTGGCACCTGCGACGGCAATATGGACGAAGGCTCGATGCGGGCCGACGTCAATGTCTCGGTGCGTCGCCCCGGCACGCCATTTGGCACGCGCTGCGAGATCAAAAACGTCAATTCCACGCGCTTTGTTGCGCTCGCCGTCGATGCTGAAGCGCGTCGGCAGATTGAGGTGCTGGAAGATGGCGGCACGATTGTGCAACAGACCCGTTTGTTTGACGTGAAGAGCGGGCAGACACGCGCTATGCGCTCAAAAGAAGACGCCCATGATTATCGCTACTTTCCTGATCCCGATCTTTTGCCACTGGTCCTGACACAAGACTTTGTCGACGCGATCAAGGCCAGCCTCCCTGAATTACCTGAAGCCAAAAAGCATCGTTTCATGGAGGATTATGGGCTATCGGCCTATGATGCAGCGGTTTTGGTGTCGGACAAAGATCACGCTGACTTTTTTGAAGTGGCGGCTAAGGGTCGTGATGCCAAGATCGTCAATGGCTGGATGACGGTGGAGCTTTTTGGCTGGCTCAACAAGAATGGCAAGGATTTGTCGCAAACCCCTGTTTCCGCTCAGCGTTTAGGGGAGCTTGTCGATCTGATCTCAAATGGCACCATTAACGGCAAGATCGCCAAGGAGGTCTTCCCGCTCATGATTGAAACGGGTGATCCTCCCCTTGTGATTGTCGAACGTGAAGGGCTTAAACAGGAGACCGATACAGCCCTGATTGAACAAACGGTTGACGCTTTGATCGCGGCCAATCCCGATAAGGTTTCAGAGGCACTGGCTAAGCCCAAGGCATTGGGCTGGTGGGTTGGTCAATTGATGAAAGCGACAGGTGGCAAAGCCAGCCCTGCGGTCATTAATGAGGTGATCAAAGCGAAATTGGGTTTATAGACGGCCTCGCCGATTTTTCTCGGTCGTCGGGATGGAACTTCCCGTGATGTGCGTACTTATACTCTCCAGACGATCACAAGACCGCAGAGGATGTCAGCATCATGGACGCTCAAAAACTTGCAAAAATCCTATTCTCATTTGATGGCCGGATGGGGCGCACGGCATTTTGGGTTACTCTGGTCAGTTTGGCATTGGTGAGTGGCTTTCAGACGCGCATTGGTGGCTTTATAGGCGCGCTAATCGGTCTATGCATTGTGTGGGTCATGTGGGCTAGTATTGCCAAGCGTGCCCATGACCGGGGCAAATCGGTGCTGAGCGTCATTGTCGCGGCACTGCCGTTCATGCTCTCCATCATCTGGTTCATGATTTTATCGGGCATTGGCGGGCTGACCCTTGGCCCTGTGGGTTCGGTCTTGGGCGCAGGCTTAGGCGCGATCTTGTTTGCCGCTTGGTGGTTGATTGGTGGAGTCTGGTTATTGTGGGAATTGGGCATTCAGGGCAGCGAGGTTGGCACCAATATCTATGGACCGCCTGTCAATGATCTTTTGGCTTGAAGGGCTCACGTCTAAACGTCTAATTCCTCGGCATATCGCGCATTTTCCTGCAGCCACTTAAACCGAAGCTCCGGCTTGCGGCCCATCAATGTTTCAACCAATTCCGAGACTGTGGGCAAAACACCATCGGGAATAATGAGGCGCGCTAGGGTTCTGGTCGCTGGGTTCATCGTCGTGACCTTGAGCTGAGCCGGCATCATTTCGCCCAAGCCTTTAAAGCGACCGATCTCAACCTTCGCGCGGGGACTAAACGCAGTTTTGAGAAGCTCGGCCTTGTGGGCATCATCCTTGGCATAAACTGTCTTCCCGCCATGGCTGAGGCGATAAAGCGGAGGCAAAGCGACAAATAATCGCCCCGAATGAACCAATTGAGGCATCGCCCGAAAGAAATAAGTCGCAAGCAACGCCGCAATATGGGCGCCATCAACGTCGGCGTCTGTCATAATGATAATGCGCTCATAGCGCAGATCAGTCAGCTTGAACCTTGCGCCGGGCGCCACACCAAGGGCCAGAGCCAAGTCAGACAATTCCTGATTGCCCGCAAGCTTATCGCCGCTGGCACTGGCGATATTGAGGATCTTACCTCGCAGCGGCAAAATCGCCTGTGTATTGCGATCACGCGCTTGCTTGGCACTACCACCCGCGGAATCACCCTCGACGATAAAGATTTCGGTGCCACTGGCATCTTGGCGGGCGCAATCGGCTAGCTTTCCAGGCAGCCGCAGCTTTCGCGTAGCACTTTGGCGCGCAACATCTTTTTCCTTGCGCCGGCGCAACCGTTCGTCGGCCTGTTGGATGGTCCAATCGAGCAGAGCCCGGGCTTCCCTAGGGCTTGCCCCCAGCCATTGATCGAAAGGATCGCGCAGCGCATTTTCAACGATACGTCCAGCTTCTGCAGTGGCGAGACGGTCTTTCGTCTGGCCAACAAATTCAGGCTCACGCACAAACACGCTGATGAGGGCGGCGGCGGTTCCAAACACGTCATCTGCCGTAATGGCGGCTGCTTTTTTGTCTCCAATCAGCTCGCCATAGGTGCGAAGGCCCTTGGAGATGACATTGCGCAAGCCCTGCTCATGTGTGCCCCCTTCGGCTGTTGGAATGGTGTTGCAATAGGACAGCAAAAAGCCATCCTGCTCACCAAAGCCACGCAGACCCCATGTCATCGCCCATTCGACTGCACCATGCCCGCCGGCTTGACTTGTCCGCCCTGCAAAGCCCTGTGTGGTCACCGTGGGCGCTTCCCCAATTGTGGCCTGCAGAAAGTCCGCCAAACCATTGGGAAAGCACAAAACCTCTTCTAGAGGCGTGAGGTCGCCGGGCTTGATGCGTTCGGGTGCGCATTTCCAGCGGATTTCAACACCGCGAAACAAATAGGCTTTCGCCCGCGCCATAGCAAAAAGACGCGCGGGGGCAAAGGCGGCACCCTGACCAAAGATTTCAGCATCTGGATGAAAGCGGACCTTTGTGCCCCGGCGATTGTGAATTGGGCCAAGGTTTTCGATTGGCCCTTGCGGGATGCCACGCGAGAATGACATGCGATAGAGGTTTTTGTCGCGCGCCACTTCCACGTCTAATCGATCCGATAAGGCATTAACGACCGAGACACCGACCCCGTGGAGACCGCCTGACGTTTGATAGGCCTTATCGGAAAACTTGCCCCCAGCATGAAGGACCGTCATCACAATTTCGAGCGCTGACTTATCGACATAATTGGGATGGGGGTCGACGGGAATGCCGCGTCCATTATCAACCACGGCCAAAGCACCATCGGCTTCTAAATGAACTTCAATGCGGGTGGCAAAACCAGCCACGGCCTCGTCCATCGCATTATCAAGAACCTCGGCAAACAAATGGTGCATGGCACGCGCGTCCGTGCCGCCAATATACATGCCAGGACGCTTACGCACGGGCTCCAACCCTTCAAGGACCTCAATGTCTTTGGCCGAATAGGCTTGTGAAGGGCTAGAGGTCCCTAGGGCGGTCTCGTCGTCAAATAAACTGGGTTTTGGGGCAGCATGCGCAGCCATCAATTTAAGTTCCTCATTGGAGTCATAATTGGCTCTGGAATTCGCTCAGACAAACAGCATGGGCTCTGGTTCGGTGCGAAGGTCAAGAGTTTGGTGCGGGCTATCATGGGATGAGCCAATCCGCGCAACTTTGTCTCCAAGGGAGCCAAACGCACTCAAGTTCAGTTCGTTGCAGGAAAACTGCCTCAAAGATAATCGCAAAGACTTGATTGGCGCGCTACGTCCATCTATGACAGTGATATTGCACAATGCTTTTCTTTATTTGGAGCTATGCGTGACAATTACAAAGTTGGTTCTGATGCAGGTTTGGATATGCCTGATCTGGTTTAGTCAATTTATTCTAGCGCGACCTCTCTATCTGGTCCCACGAGATCATCTGACTTTGGGGATTGTATGATGGAAAATGCTCAAGACGTTTCTTCTGGCGTGCGCGCGCGCGGCAGCATCAAATGGTTTGATCCGGTCAAAGGATTTGGCTTCGCGCTAATTGATTGGTGCGAAGACCAAAAGCTGATTGGCAAGGACGCCCTCCTGCACGTGAGCGTACTGAGGCGAACCAACTTTCCAACGCCCAATGAAGGCGATCTTCTAGATATGACAGTCGGCCAAGGCGAACGTGGGCTGCAGATATCGGACCTTTCGAACTTTGTCCCCGTTGTGCGGCCCGTACCCGAGGACATAAATGCGTTCGTTGAAGTCGTGGTCCGCTGGTTTAATCGGCAAAAGGGCTATGGGTTTGTGGCGCTCGCAGATAATGATAACGAAAGCGAGGATGTTTTTGTGCATATTGCGACATTACGACGCGCTGGAATTGACGCCGTTGATGACGGCCAAAAACTTCTAGCTCGGATTGAGACAGGGCCGAAGGGTGTCATTGCCACAGCCGTCTATCGTTGAATGAGGGTGGTCGCGCCTGAACTATTGCCAGCCCGGTGCTCAAGTCAAATCAAGTCGATCCCGACGACGCAAGCGCAACCGAATTGTTGCTAGCATTTCATGATTCAAGGAACAAGTTGATAAGCGCGTGGGAGAGAGCACTTTTTGGAAGGGCATGATCATTCCCAGCTTGTAGCCGTCCCAAAGAAGCACTCTGCTAACGCTATTCGCAAAGCCTGCTTTGAGTAATCGACAAGCTAGTGTAGAGTGTTGAGATGAACATACGCTCCATCTTTATCGCCATATCCATGTCCTTTATGGCACTTGCGGCCAGCCCAACCATGGCAGATCGGGCAGCGATTGCCGGGCCACAGAAGGGGTTGCGGGTTGAGACCCTTACAATTTCAACGCCACGTGGACCGCGGACTTTTCGCGTGGAGATAGCTGACACAAGCAAAACGCGCGAAATCGGTATGATGTGGCGCACATCAGTGCCGCGCGATACCGGCATGTTGTTTGACTTTAAGACCCCGCAACCAGTCACGTTCTGGATGGAAAATACGCTTTCCAGCCTCGATATCATCTTTATTCGTGACGACGGGACCATTGCCAATATCGCCGCAAATGCCGAACCCTTGTCGCGCGCGATTATCCCGTCTGCTGGGCCTATTGTCGGGGTGTTGGAAATTGGGGCCGGTGAGGCCCGTCGTTTGGGTATCGCAGCAGGGCAGAAGGTATCTCATCGGATCTTCAAGCGAGCGCCAGTTCGGCCTTAGTGTCTCAGTTCCTCTGCCCTGAAGGCTTGCGTCAAGCACCCTCTCCGCGCTATAGCCCCGCCTCTCGGGGAGTAGCGCAGTTTGGTAGCGCATCTGGTTTGGGACCAGAGGGTCGCAGGTTCGAATCCTGTCTCCCCGACCATTTTTCAGATTGACTTGTAGAGTAGACTTGCGCCAAAGCGCAAAATGAGGCCATGGGTAGGCTTTATCCTATGAGGGTCCAATGAGTTTCGCCCGTATCTTCCGCCCCGCTAAAACAGCTATGCAATCGGGTCGTGCCAATACCAAAACTTGGTGCCTTGAGTTTGAAACCGGCGTCGCGCGCACCACTGATCCGCTGATGGGCTGGACCTCAGGGAGCGATACGCAGGGCCAGGTTAAACTTACTTTTGAGACGCGCGAGGAAGCGATTGCTTATGCGCAAAAGCAGGGCCTAGCCTTTCAAGTCATTGATACTCGCGAACCCAAACGGATTGTGCGGTCTTATTCCGATAATTTCGCACCATCGCGGCGTGAGCCTTGGTCGCACTGATTCATCGGCGTTTCAAGGTTTAAGCATCAACCCGGAATGGCAGAAACGGGTCGCGCCCTTCAAATTGTTCAAATCCCAAGGCGTTAAACGCTGCCACCATGTGGCTGGGCATATCGGCGGTGACGCTTAAAATGCCACCTTTGGGGTGGGGGATGCGAATGGCCCGCGCGTGAAGATGTAATTGGTCGCTCATGCCCCCTAAGGGTTCGCGGTCACAGGTATATTTGGCGTCGCCGACGATAGCGCAGCCGATTTCAGCCATGTGAAAGCGCAATTGGTGCGTTCGCCCCGTCACAGGCTTTAGCGCGACCCAGGACGCGCGTGTGCCCGCGTGAGATATGACTTCATAGTCGGTTATCGCAAATACGGCATCGGGCTCACCATGTTTGGCAGCGCGCATCATTTCATGATCGGGGTTTTTGGCGCTTCCCGCTTTGATCATCCAACCCCGCAACTCACCCGAATGAGGCGAGGGGGTCCCAAGACAGATCGCCCAATAGATTTTAGTGGTCTTTCGCCCAGCAAAGGCTTTCGACAATTTGGCGGTTGCGGCGGGATTACGACCAAATATCAGAACCCCTGAGGTGTCTTTGTCCAAGCGATGGCACAGTTTGGGGCGACCATTCTCGTCGGTGGTAAAAATATCCATGAGTTTGTCGAGATGCTTAGTCTGGCCTGTGCCACCTTGGACGGCAATGCCCGCGGGCTTATTGAGCACGATCACATCATCATCTTCATGGATGACCATGTCACGGACCCATTGCTCGTCTTGCGCACTGATACGGATACGCACGATACCATCGTCTTTCTTTTCAGGGATGACGATTTCTTGGGGCACCATGAGTTCATTGCCGGGGCTGAGCCTATCGCCCGCCTTTTTGGCGCGCGTGCCATCAATGCGGATTTGACCCTTTCGGATCATCTGCTCGATGCGGCCTTGCGTGAGGGTGGTAAACTTGCGGCGCAAGAAACGATCAAGGCGACATTCGCCGTCAGTTTCGCGCACCGGCAGGGTGATAATTGCGGACATGGCCGTGGTCTTACCCGTTTAGGCGGCTCAATGCCATGCCGGCAAACACTGCTACGACGCACACGACGACCGAGGCGAAGCTATAGAGGATCGCGCTTTGCCAATGGCCGGCCTCAATCATCTTGGCTGTCTCCAAAGAAAAAGCTGAAAATGTCGTAAAACCGCCCAATAGCCCCGTGACCAAAAAGAGCCGCCACCCGTCCGATAGCGGGGCAACGCTGCCGCTTTTGATCAGATGGCCTGTGATAAAGCCAATCGCGAAACCACCCAAGACATTGACCCCAAATGTGGCTAGCGGCCAAGCAAGGTGAAACCATCGCACGACGACAAGGCTAACACCCCACCGCGCCATCGCGCCAAGCCCGCCACCCAGAAATACCAGAAGACCGTACCACATGCCTTGCTATGACAAGGCTTGAAGGCGATGACCAGTCCTGGCACGCATAGGTGTGAACTTGAAGATGGCTCTAGGGCTTGGGAATACCTGGTCCTTCGCGGGTGGGAAGGCAAGACAGTCCAAACTGATTCCCCGGCGTGCCTGGCGGACACACGGGCAGCGGGTTAATGTCTTTTGTTGCGCGAGGTGGCGCTACGCCTTTTGGAAGGGCGACTTCAAATCTTGCGGCACCGCGCGCATTACGCCCCTCTATAGGATCCCAAGAGGGGCAGCGTGCGTCGCGCTCGCGGTTCAGGCGCGAGCAATCATAGGTCTTGTCCATTTTGCCGAGAATGGTTTGGTCATCGCCGCGGGGAAATGGCTGGCGGACGCTGGCTCCGCCCGGACGGCGCGGCAATGTGCCAGTGATGGGTCCACTTCCCCCAAGTGGGGAGGGTCCCGCAGCGGGCAGGCTTGTCGCGATACCGCTTGCGCCTTGGCCGCTGGTACCCCCGGCGCTTCGCGTACTGCCACCATTGGATATTGAAGCCCCGCTAGAGGGACCACTTGGCACCTGAGTGCCCAATGCAGTCACGCCTGTGGGTTGAGGGCGCGTCGCAGAGCCAGCGGCAGGCGGTATCAAGTCACTGGCGGTTTGTGTCTCAGGCACTCTTAAGTCTTTGGCCGCGATGCGCGGCAATTGTACTTTGGGCAGAGGATTTTGTGCGTTTAAGATGCTCAGCGGCTGGGTCGGTGGGGGCAAATCGGCTGGGGCAGGCGGCGTGACCGCCCTTGGTTCAGGGGCTGGATCGGCCAGCGTTATCGGCGCTAGCGGCTTAAGGGGTTGGGCCCCTTTGAGTTTAAGTTGAGCACCTGATAGGCTTAAACGTTCGGGCTGTGCAGGTTCCAAAACCGGCTTTATCGGCTTGGCTTTAAGCGTTACAGGCGGCGGTCTTTCCTCCATCATGGGGGCCACGGTCGCTCTGTCCGCTGGTCTCGGTAAGGGGGTTATTGGCGAAACTGATGGCGTCGCGGATGGATCTGACAATTCCTTGGCTTTGGCCGGTTGATTGGCAAAATCAGGTGATGTTTGGGGGGCGATCAATTGCGGGCTGGGAGGGGGCGGCGTTTCAACTGGGGCGACGGTCTGACTGAGCGCGGGTGGTTCCGCCGTCACGGCGTCAGGCTGAGCTTCGGGCGTTTTTTGATCAGGCAGAGGGCTTTTTGCGCTCAGATCAACTGGCAGAGCTTCTTCGCCCCGCGCCGGAGGCTGCGCCACACCGTCGGGAACCGTCACAATATCGACAGCGTCGATAAAAGGGGGTGGCTTTGGTTGCGACGCGACAGTGAATAGGATTGTCGCAAACATCAAATGGAACAGGCCAACTCCAGCTAGGGTCCAGAATCGAGGATGCCAATGTTCGGCATCGAGGACCGCCGCAACCGATGCCTCAGGTACAGCCGTACCCAGTCCCGATTGGCCCGGTCCTTTTAGTTGACGCCTGAGCGGCGGATCATGCGGGGTCACAATGTTTCACCGGCTTGAACACCTGTCTGACCGAGTGACGCTGTGCCCAGCAGAACTCATGAGCTTAGATGCGCGCGCAGCATCCATGCGGCTTTTTCGCCAGCGGCGCAGCGCTCCGTCATCAGATCCGCACTGGCGTCATCGCCACGATCGGCAGCCACCCGCAAAGCCGCCCGAGCTGAACGAACAACCGCTTCTTGCCCGCCCAGTAAGGACTTCAACATAGCATCCTCAGAAGGACACTCATCATTGGCGGCTGGAATCTGTGTTAAGGCTGACAGGGCTGAGTGGGACGGTACGATGACGCCCAAAGCCCGCACACGTTCTGCAATCTCATCCAAGGCAACCCAAATCTCATTATACTGATCTGAGAATAATTGGTGCAGCGGCCCGAAGCGCGGTCCTTCAACGTTCCAATGAAAAAGATGGGTGATTTGATAAAGTGCGTAGGAATCAGCTAGAACTTGCACAAGACTCGTTGCGATCGCATCTCTGTCGGCGCTCTCTATGCCAATATTGGGTTGCATCTGATCTCTCCGTTGGGTCAATGTCCTGAACAAAGCTTACAAGGCAATTGGGCCTGATTAAAGGCGCACCAAGCAGCTTTAGGAGACCCCAATTGCATCATGGCTTGCCCGCCTGTAACAGTCTTTGCACACATGATCTTTGGATGGAATCGAGATGCGGGTTTTGCTGGTTGGATCGGGGGGGCGCGAACACGCCTTGGCCTTAGCGCTTAAGAACAGCCCGTCTGTCACTCGGCTCATCGCTGCACCGGGTAATCCCGGTATTGCCAGTTTGGCACAATTAGTCCCAGTTCAAGCTGAAGATGTGGAAGGTCTGGTGGCGCTGGCCGTTGTAGAGCAGATCGATCTGGTCGTTGTGGGACCCGAAACGGCTCTAGCATCAGGCATCGCCGACGCTTTGGCCAAGCAGTCGATTGCCTGTTTTGGGCCTAGCCAGAAAGCCGCACGTTTGGAGAGTTCAAAGGCCTTCACTAAGGCGTTTTGTGTCGCCAATGATATCCCAACCGCGCGCTATGAGGTATTCAACAGCTCTGAATCGGCTTTAGCTTATCTTGATAGCTGCCGCGCGCCTTATGTCATCAAGGCTGATGGTCTGGCGGCGGGCAAGGGCGTTGTTATTGCCCAAACACTCACTGAGGCTAAAGAAGCCGTCACCAGATTGTTGGCCTCAGACGCCGGTGGTGCGAGCAGCGCAATTGTCATTGAAGAGTTTTTGTCAGGCGAGGAAGTGTCATTCTTTGCGCTGTGTGACGGGCAAAGGGCTTTGTTTTTTGGGGCGGCTCAAGATCATAAACGGGCTTTTGATGGTGATAAAGGCCCCAATACCGGTGGCATGGGCGCCTATTCTCCTGTCGGCCTAGCCAATCCTGCTTTCGTTAAACAGGTTATGGCAACAATCATTCAACCGACCGTCACCGCTATGCGGATGGCCGGTTCACCCTTTGTCGGCGTACTCTTTGCCGGCCTCATGATGACAGCGACCGGCCCAAAATTGATTGAATACAATGTACGATTTGGCGATCCCGAATGCCAAGTCTTATTAGCCCGTTTTGAAGGCGATCTTGCAGCCCTTTTGATGGCTTGTGCTAAAGGGCGGCTTAACGCAGCGCCGCCATTTTCATTTTCGCCTAATCATGCTGCCTTGGTGGTCATGGCGGCTCAAGGATATCCTGAAAGCCCGATTAGGGGGTCAGAAATTCGCGGCGAACAACGGGCTTTGGAGGTCCAAGGCGGGGTGTTGCTGCACGCCGGCACGCAGCGCGATGAGGCCGGACGATTGCGCAGCAGCGGCGGGCGGGTCCTTAATGCCATCGGGGTTGGGACTGACATCGCCCAAGCGATCAAACGCGCCTATGAGGTCGTTGACGCCATCGATTGGCCGTTGGGATTTTGCCGCCGCGATATTGGCTGGCAGGCCTTGATCCCCAAATGATGGCGTGATTGCTCAAGAGCTACAAAAATCTGAAGCCCAAGGACACACGATTATGAACGATCTAGAAGCGGAAATCTTCTCTGGCACCAAAGCCGTCGATCCGCGTTATGCTTTTGACGAGGGCGCTTTGCGGGCGTGGATGGCCGACCATGTTGAGGGCTTTGAGGGGCCTATGGTGGTGCGTCAGTTCAAAGGCGGCCAATCTAACCCCACCTATCAATTGCTGACGCCTAGCCAGAATTACGTTCTTCGCCGTAAACCGCCAGGCAAGTTATTGCCCTCGGCCCATGCCGTTGACCGTGAGTTCCAAGTGATTTCAGGGCTGTACCCAACTGGCTTTCCAGTCGCGCGACCTTTCGGGCTTTGTTTGGACGAGGGGGTCATTGGCACGATGTTTTATATTATGGCCTCAGTTGAGGGCCGTATCTTGTGGGATGGAACCCTTCCCGACAGCTCATATGAAGAACGTGGCGCGATTTACGCTGCGAAAATCAAAACCCTGGCGGCCCTTCACACGACCGATTATCAGGCCATTGGTCTGTCTAACTTTGGCAAAGCGGGTTCTTATTTCGCCCGTCAAATCAGCCGATGGACCAAGCAGTATCAATTGTCGGAAACAGACAAAATCGTTGAAATGGATCGTTTGATCGACTGGTTACCAACATCCATTCCAGACGGCGAAACCACAAGTATCGTCCATGGCGATTATCGGCTCGACAATATCATCCTGCACCCCACAGAATCTAAAGTGTTGGCGGTCCTCGATTGGGAGTTATCAACCCTTGGTGATCCATTGGGTGATTTCACTTATCATCTCATGAATTGGGTGATGCCCGCCGGCCAGCGTTCCGGTCTCGCTGGACTTGATCTCGCCGCTTTAGGCATTCCAACTCAGGACGAATATGTCCGCCTATATTGCGAGGCGACGGGGCGCGCGTCCATCGAGAATATCGATTGGTACTTTGCCTATAACCTCTTTCGCTTGGCTGGCATTATTCAAGGCATTGTCGGACGTGTGCGGGACGGAACGGCCGCCAGCGCCCATGCGGGGGACAATGTTGATCGCGTGAGACCCTTGGCGCTAGCCGCTTATGGATTTGCACAGCGCGCGGGCATGTCGGGCTGATCTCTACTCATCGATCTCAAGTGACAGACAGAATCGCTCTGAATACAGAAAAAATGTGCTCATACACGTTTTGTTAGCTCACCTTTACTTATAAGTCCTTGGCAGGGGAGCGTAAATGTCTGCCATTCGGAATGTTTCAGCGCGCGATCTCGCCAAATTTGCGACGATGCGCGTGCTGCTGGTTGATGACCACGCCAATATCCGAAGCATAATCATCGGCATTCTCAATGCTTTGGGCATTTTCAGCATTGTAACAGCTGAGCGCGGCGACTTGGCACTGGAGCAAATGAGCAACGAAAAATTTGACTTGCTCATCACCGACTATGAAATGCCGCGCATGAATGGGGCGGACTTTGCGAGGGCCATTCGCAAACAAGCACTCTCCATTAGCCCCACGACAAATTTTCAAGTGCCAATCTTGATGATCACCGGCAATGTCACACGCCGCCGTCTCCAAGAAGTGCGCGATATTGGCATTGATGAGATTTTGGCAAAGCCCTTTACAGCCACAGCCGTTGCTGAGAGGCTGAAGTCGGCACTCAATCGACAGCGGGAGTTCGTTATCGGCGTCACTTATGTCGGTCCGTGTCGTCGTCGCATAAAAAAGTCGTCGCTCTTGGGGTCGATGCGGCGGGATTCTGACTTAACCGAGCTGCCGAGCTTTGAAGTTGAGCAAGAGCATCTTTTGGTGCGGCAAGAGGCGCTTTCTTTATGCAAACTCGCCCAATCACGCCGTGTTCTTGGGCAGGGCGAGCTAGAGTCTGTCATTTCGATAGCCTTATCGGGTGCCCAGCGCGGCAAACGCATCCGTGATGAATTGTTGGAGCGCGCCTGTACTTCGCTCGTGACTTATATCCAATGGGCAGCAGATCGATCGCAGGTTGATTCTGAGATCATAGAAACCCACGCTTACGTCATTCTTGAGCTCCTAGACATTGAAAAGCGCGATCCACAAATGTCAGAACTTGTGACCAAAGGCCTAGAAGCCGCAGTTAGGCGGCGGATGTCTACTCTCGCCGCTTAGATCAAGTTTCGTTTCCATGGAAACGAAGCTGCGCTCTAAATTATAGACATAGAGCTGAGTTTACACCGTTTCTTGATTCCAAGAAACGATGAACGACTATAGGGCGCGTTGCATCCTATTGGGAAGCCGTGCAATAGGACTTAGGTCGGTTCGCTGCGATTGGGGACCAAAGGCCCGCAAACGGCTCTAAGCGCTGACGATTCCACAATATCAGCGCAATAGGACCCTCGCATGAGCATTTCCGTTTTTCAAAGGACCGGCTCTGGCCTCAAGCGCATTGAAGTGGAAAGTGATCTAGCGCTGCAAATGGCCGATGTGGTCTGGGTTGATCTGATGGCACCTGATAAGGCCGAAGAGAGCGCTGTTGAAGCCGCCTTCGGGATTGACGCGCCCACTGAAACTGAACGCTCCGCTCTGGAAGAATCAGCCCGTTTTTACATAGAGAAGAATGTCTTAGTCTTAAATGCCACCGTCATGGCGCGGGTTGTGCCCGCGACGCCGACCTCAGCTGTATCTCGACACGGGTCAATCCAGCACCAACGCCAGATCGTCAGCTTCTTTCTCACCAAGTCGACTTTAGTGACCGTGCGCACCTGTCCTTTGCGGGCCTTTGAAATCAATGCAGGGCGGGCGTCGACCAATCTGGCCGACGATGATGCTGCAAGCGATATTCTTGTCGCTCTGCTGGAAAGCCTGGTTGAGCGCGCCGCAGACCATCTTGGTGCGAGCGCTGGGGAATTGGAAATGCTCAATTCTCAGGTGCTAATCGGTCATCGACAAGTCCGCCTTGAAACGGTTTTGCGCCGCTTGGGCCAATTGGGGGCAGGGGCTAGCCAAACAAGAGACTCGCTGGCCAGTTTGTCGCGTCTGGTTCACTTTGCCTTAGGGCATGGCGACCGCTTTAGCCTCCCCATGTCGCGCTTGACCCTATTGGCGACCGACATCGATACCCTTCAACGCCAAGCCGAGGCCTTTAAGGCGGACCTGACTTTTTCATTGGAAGCAACTTTGGGCCTCGTCAGCAGCCGCCAGAACGACACTCTTAAAGTCATGGCCATAGCCACCCTGATTTTCGTACCGCCTACGTTGATTGCCTCAGTTTTTGGTATGAATTTCGAAGCCATGACCGTCTTTAAGGATGCCTATGGTCCGTGGGTTGCCATCGGCGCTATGGCTTTGTCTTCCCTCCTGATCGTGTCGCTGGCGCGACTGGGCAAATGGTTGTGAAGCTGCACTATAATCGCGAGGTGTGACGGGCCCGACTTGGCACCTCAGCGCAGATAGCACCCCGCCAAAACCGCGGTGCGGCGTCAGACAAAAAGTGCGGTTGCGGAGAAGTCCGCCGCAAACAACTCTTAATGCCATGAATTGTTATGATTTTAAATGAACGCAAGAAAAGCGCTCCCACATCTTCGTCGCGTGACCCCGTTTAGGAGAGACCCGCCGCTTTGCGCAAAGCCTCATTCATACGCGTTTGCCAGCCTACACCCGTGCCTTTGAATTAGCACACGAAGTTGATAGAGGTGCCCCGAAACCTTCCCAAAATCCTATTCTGTGATAACTTCATGTCCATGAATGCGATCATCCGCCCTGATGAAATCCTTCCTGAAGTCGTTCCGATGACGGTTGAGGCCTTGCGCCTGCTCGATGATCAAGGGTTTTTTGCAAACGATAATTATCGCCATGAGCTTATCGATGGGGTCCTCATTATGGTTCCGCCGCC
>JBEINE010000010.1:0-30156 GCA_040378245.1 Hyphomonadaceae bacterium
GGCACCGCAAAGTGCGCACACTTCTTCCCACTTTTGGGTTTCAAACGGATAATCTTCGAAATCCAAGCTGCGCACTCTCGTGTAAGGCGGAACGGCGTAAATCCGCTTTTCACGGCCAGCGCCAAACAGCAGGATCGCCGGAGACATATCCATCTTGGGATTGTCGAACTTTGGAATGGGTGAGGGGCTCATCAGATAGCGCTCGTCAATCATCACGGGATAGCCAGCGGTTGCCGCAATACGTCCGTAGGCGGAAATATTCTCATAAAGCGACACATATTGCAGGCCATATTCCTGATAGGCGTGCATCGCGCGGGTTTCGGTCTCGCGCGGCTCCAGCCCGCGCAGCGGTTCTGGCTGGGGCACTTGGAACACCATGACTTGACCATCTTCAAGGGGACGCTCTGGAATACGGTGGCGGGACTGAATGATCGTGGCCTCGGCGGTATCTTCGGTTGTTGCGACATCGGCGACCGCGGCGAAAAACCGGCGGATCGAAACCGCATTTGTCGTATCATCCGCACCCTGATCAATGCACTTATAAACATCATCGGGGCCGATGATAGCAGCCGTTACTTGAATGCCGCCCGTGCCCCAACCATAGGGCACCGGCATTTCGCGGGAACCAAATGGCACCTGATAGCCCGGGATCGCCAAGGCCTTCAGGATCGCTCGGCGGATCATCCGTTTGGTTTGCTCATCGAGATAAGCGTAGGTGTAATAGCGCTCTTCAGGAACGCTATTGGGGCGCGGGGCGTCGATGACATTGCTGAGTGGCTGGGGACTCATTGTGCAGCCACCGATGCAACATGCTCATCATTGCTGGCGACAGCGCGTTCTTTCGCCTCAGCAAACTCTTTGCGCAGACGACGCAGGAATTGCAGGTCAGCTTGGAAATCGACATAGTGTGGCAATTTCAAATGCTGCACGAAACCAGACGCCTCGACCACATCGCTGTGATAGAGAACAAATTCTTCGTCCTGACACGGCGCTGAGCCTTCTTCGCCAAGCTCGCGGCCACGCAAAGCCCGATCAACGATGGACATGCTCATGGCTTTGCGCTCATTATGGCCAAAGGTCAGACCGTAACCGCGCGTATATTGAGGTGCCTGCTCGGCAGAACCAGCAAAGCCCGACAACATGATGCATTCAGTCATCGGCACGTCTGCCAGCTCAATCTCGAAACCCAATTCATCGGGCACAAAGCCAACACTGACTTCGCCCATCCGAATTTCTCCGCACAAAGGGTGCGTGCTGCCCCAACCGCGCTGGCTGGAATAAGCAAGGCTCAGCAAAAAGCCCTCATCGCCCCGTGCCAAGGCTTGCAGGCGCTGATCACGGTCGGCAGGAAACGCCATTGGCTCACGTGTCAGATCAAATGGCGCGTCTTTGTCTGAATGGATAGGATCGCTCTCCAGAAGACCTTCATGCGCAAAGACTTGGGCGATCGTCGCCAATTGCTCTGGCATCGCCTCATCTGAGACTGGGGCTGGAGCAATGTCGGTTTCGCCATCAGCAGCAAGCTTAAAGTCCAGCAAACGGTGGGTGTAGTCGAACGTGGGTCCGAGAACTTGGCCACCTGGAATATCCTTAAATGCCGCTGACACCCGACGCTGCACGGCCATGTGCGAGGTCTCGACCGGTGCGGATGCACCAAAGCGCGGCAAAGTCGTCCGATAAGCGCGCAATAGGAAGATGGCTTCTGGCAAATCACCACAGGCTTGCTTGATCGCCAAAGCGGCCAAATCAGGATCATAGCACGACCCTTCAGCCATCACCCGACCAACCGCCAAAGCCAATTGCTCGCGAATTTGCGCGACGCTGAGCTCGGCTACGCTGGTGTCACCACGGCGAACTTCGCCTAACCACGTGTGCGCATTGGTAATCGCGCGCTCTCCGCCTTTTACAGCTACATAAGCCATGTGAACTCCCCCTTAAAATGAGACGCGCGTGGTGCGCGGAATTGAAACCAATTGGTCATCTGCACAGATCAGAAGATCAATACCAAACTGGAAGTGCGCGACGAGGTCGGCGCGCTGCTCCCAAAACTGCGAACCCAAGCCTTCAGGCGCGATTTGCGCTTTGGTCTGAATACCTGGCCCCTTGAGCGTCACCGGAGTTCCTGACGTCAGACTGGGCACCATGATGATAACCGTCGTTGCAAGATCGGGATATTTGGCGTCGCCTTGATTGAAAGCACCCAAATCAGGCATTGCGGCCAGATCCGCAACTAAGGCAAAAGCCGCTTCTGAGTGCACGCTCGTAAATGGCGCCCCGGTATGGAACCGAATCCAGCCCTCACGCTCGCCCGTCCGCAGACCTTGATCGAGCCACAGCTTGGTGTCTTGATCAGCTAAAGTCAGGATGGCTGCACCCGCGGCTTTATTGATGCCGGCGGGAGGAATGGGCGCTGATCGCAAGCGCGCGACTGTACCAGGCTGTGCCGTCGCATTCATGATCGCACGAAAGCATGTCTGGCTATCTTGAGTTGGATCGGCAAACCCTGGAAGCAAGGTCGCAAGATCAAGTGTTGCGTGGGCCTGAGCGCTCATGAAATCAACCCTTCCGGTCGCGAACCATGGTGAAGAATTCCACTTGGGTTGCTTTTGCTTTTCGACTGATCAGCGCACTGCGATTTGCGGCGGCTGTTTCCAGTGGCGTGACAATCTTTTCCTTAGCCAACTGAGCGTGTGCTGGCGACTGCATCATAGCGTCGACGACAGCGGCAATCTTGGCGTGCTGCTTGTTGCGACCGGTGACATAGCCAATCCCCGTTTCTCCGCCCTCAAGACGGATGGCGCAGCGTGTTACGGTCATTTCGCCTAAATTAAAGGCAGATCCTGCACCACCCGCGCGCCCCCTCACCATGACCATTCCGATCTCTGGTGGACGCAGCACTTGCGCCATATTGAGCAGGTCTGGAAACGCAGCGCGCTCCCAAAGGCCTATAACGTCATCGGATTTCGCTTTCGAGAGGACCGAAATCCAAGCCTTTCTGTCGCCGGATACCGAGCTTGATGGTTCAACAAATTTTTCTGTTTGCGATTGGGTCATGATGTACAACTTTGAAAGTAGTTGACGATTTGTCTGCTCTACAATAAAACTATACTCGACAGATGACAACCTTATTTCTATGTCATTACTGTGACAAAGTAATAATTTGTACGAGATAAAGCATAATGTCAATATTGGAAGATAGAGCGGCAGTAAAAAATGAGCGTGGAACGCAGCATTGGCGTGTGATTATTAGGTGGTTTGAAACAGAAATTTCGGCGCGCCGTTTGGTGCCCGGCGACAAATTGCCAACTGAACAGCAAATTTGCGACCAGTTTTCGACAAACCGTCACACAGTCCGCCGCGCTTTGGCCCACCTACAGGACCGGGGGCTGGTCGAATCAACTCAAGGACGGGGAAGCTTTGTTAGACGTCCCACATTGTTATATCATATTGGTCGGCGGACACGGTTCTCCACCACCTTGCAACAACAGGCGGCCAATCCAGAAACCCGCACACTCACCTTGGACACCCGCGCCGCTGAACCCCATGTCGCCGCAGCGCTGGGGCTAAAATCTGGCGCACCGACGATCTTTATTGAGCGTTTGGGGCTGGCCAATGGCGAACCTGTTTCGATTGCGCGGCATTGGTTTTCCTTCGACCGCTTTCCCTATTTTGGCTTATTCTACAAACGGTCTTTATCGATCACTCAGACCTTGATTGACAGCGGCGTGCTTGATTATACGCGTAAGCAAACCAAGGTCAGCGCACGTTTGCCAACCCCTCAAGAAGCCCAATTGCTCCACTTGCCGAGGCACATTCCTCTGTTAATCACCCACGCATGGAATGTGGATGGACTCGACATTCCCCTCGAATATGGCGAAGCGCGGATGGCATCAGACCGGGTCGAGATATCAATTGAAACCGAACCCAAGCCCACGCTCGACTAATCATTTTCTCCCTCCCCCCGATAGACAGAAAAAGTGACACCCATGCAGACGCATCTCTCAAACGCGCAAATCGTAACGCCACAGGGCTTAATCCATGGCACATTGAGCCTAGAGAATGGCCAGATTGCCGACATTGGGGAAGGCGGGATTGGCAACGGCCTTGATTGTGAGGGTGATTATCTCATCCCAGGCATTATCGACATTCATACCGATAACTTAGAGCGTCACTTTTTTCCCCGACCCAATATTGACTGGAACCCGGTCTCAGCGGCGATCATTCACGACGGGCTGTGTGTCAGTGTCGGCGTTACCACGGTTTATGACTCGCTCTCTGTTGGCTCCTTTGGCTATGGGGCGTCCCGCACGCCTGACAATTTGATCCGCCTAACCGAGGCTTTGCATGATGCGAATGATAAGGGGTTTTTGAAGGCGAGCCATCGACTGCATTGGCGCTGCGAAGCGCCTTCTGAAGTCCTGATCGATTGGCTCGACGATCTGGCCCATGCGCCGCTGACCGGCCTGTTCTCTTTGATGGATCACACCCCGGGCCAAAGACAATATCGCAATCTGGAAAAGTTTCTGACCATGTGGCGGCGCGAGGGCCTGACCCAAGAGCAGATCGACGCCCGCATCGCCGAACGCAAAGAGCGGGTCACTCAGTTTGACGCTAAGCATCGCCAACATGTGGCAGAGCTCGCCAAGTCCCGCAATCTGCCCTTAGCGAGCCATGATGACGAAACCATCGCCCATATTGACGAGGCCAAAGCCTTAGGGGTCACCATTGCTGAGTTTCCTGTGACTTTAGAAGCGGCCGTGGCCGCCAAGGATGCAGGGCTTTGCGTCATTATGGGCGGCCCCAATCTCATTCGCGGCGGGTCCTATTCGGGCAATGTGTCCGTGAGTGAGCTTGTCGAGCACGGCATGCATATTGGCTTTGCCTCTGATTATGTGCCCCGTAGCCTAATCGAATGCGGCTTTGCTTTGGCAGGCGGGCCTTGGAACTGGCCGATTGAAAAGGCCATTGATACAGTGACAGGCGCCCCCGCCCGCGCTGTTGGTCTTGATGATCGCGGCGCCTTGAGCGTCGGTCTGCGCGGCGATGTTGTTCGCGTGCGCGTCGTCGATGGTAACGTGCTGGTTCGCGGCGTTTGGACCAATGGCCAGAGAGTGGGCTGATGCGGGTCCTGACCCTCAATATCTGGAAGAATGAGGGCGAATTTCCCGGTCGTTTAAAGCTGGTGCGCAAAGGGCTTTTAGACCTCGACCCCGACATTGTCTGCCTACAGGAAGTTTATCAGGACGAACATTTTAACGCTCTGCCCCAGATCAGCACACCCGCGCTGCCACATAGGACGATAGCGACGGCACGGGAAAAACTGCGCGACGGCGTGATGTCCTCATCCGGCTTGGCGATTTTGAGCCGCTATCCGATCGCCGCTTTTGCCATTAAGGATTTGCCGACAAGCGTGCGTGATGGCGGGCGCGTGGTGTTGCGGGCCGATATTAAGACACCAGGTGGCCCGATCCGAGTGATATCGCTGCATCTAACCCACTTATATGGCGAAGACAGCAGGGCGCTTCGGGCGGCGCAATGGGACGCGAGCGTGGCGTTCGGCCAAGAAGATTGGGATGGCCCGCTCCTGATGTGCGGCGATTTCAATGATCTTGTTAGCGCTGATTGGCTACAAGCGAGCCTTCTCACCCATAAGGCCCAGTGCAGCGGCACCATGATCGACGCGCCCTCAAGCCTGCGCGGTCATCCATCCGCGCTGATTGACCATATTGTCTTGATTGCGGGCGGGGGGCTTGAGCTTGCCCACTGCGCGATGGCTTTAGAGGGCGAACCCATCGCCAGCGATCACTTAGCTATTGTGGGCGAATTGGTCGGGGAAAACAAATCGACCGTCAATCCTTGATTGGGCTATCAAGCTGTCATCGTTTTGTCGCCCAATTACACTAGCCCATTTTCAAATGTCCCTCCCATCAGATTCTCAACAGCGCTCCGCGGTGCCTAGCACCAACTGGCGCGCCGTCATTGATTTTTGTAGCCGCTATTGGTGGTTGCAACGCGCGCAGCTTTTGTTGGTTTTTGCTTTGCTGCTGATCATGGTGGCAGCAGAGGTGTCTATTCCGATTTTTGCCGGTCGCCTGATCGACGCCTTGACGGCTGTGGCAAGAAATCAGGCCAGCGATACAGTAAACGCCGCACTTTGGGCGGTGGGTCTCTTAAGCCTGATGTCTGGCATGCAATTCCTATTCAATAGTCTGTCCACACGCGCCTATCAAAAAGTCGCGGCGGCCAGCATGAAGAAAGTGCTGGAAGACGGCTTTGCCCGCATTCAGATATTTTCTGCTGATTGGCATGCCAATACATTTGCCGGCTCGACCGTGCATAAATTGACCCGTGGGCGTTGGTCTTATGAGCATATTTCCGACATTTTGCTGCAGCAATTTTTGCCTTTGACTTTGGTGATCTTAGGCCTTGCAGGCGTCATGCTGGTCCGCTTTCCTATTGTCGGTATTGTCTTCGTCGGCATGGTCATCGTCTATGTCTTTGTATCGTTTCAGCTCGCGACCCATTATGTGCGCCCGGCTAACGTTCTGGCGGCGCATACCGATTCCCGCTTGGGTGGTGCGATTGCCGACGCTGTGTCCAATAATGCGGCGGTCAAGGCTTTTGGCGCTGAGACGCGCGAAATCACTTTGATCAAGACAATCACGGATTTGTGGCAAAAACGCGCTTTGACATCATGGGGGCGCTCGCAAGACCTAGCCCTGATTCAACATGGCATTTGGCTGCTGCTACAGGCCGCGATGCTGGTTTTATTGATCGGCTTGAGTGCGCGGGGCCAAGCCACCCCGGGCGATGTCGTCTTTGTTATCACCGCCAATTTCCAACTGGGCGGCAGATTGCGTAAAGTTGGTGATCATATTCGGATGCTCCAGCGCGCCAGTGCAGAACTGGCCGATCTCATTGAGTTTGATCAAGCCCCACTTGGTGTTGACGATCAAGATGGCGCGCGCGATTTCGTGCCCCGTGGTGGTGCCATCACCTTTGATAATGTGGGCTTTGCCTATCCCTCGACCGCCCAATCAGGGCCTGCGCTTTATGAGGGTTTTGACCTCGTGATCAAGCCCGGTGAGCGTGTGGCGCTTGTTGGACCATCGGGTTCTGGCAAGTCGACTTTTGTGAAGCTGATCCAACGCCTCTATGACGTTGATGCTGGTGCGATCCTGATTGACGGACAGGATACGCGCGACGTCCGCCAAGCGAGCCTTCGCCGCGCCATTTCCATCGTGCCGCAAGACCCTGCACTTTTTCACCGCAGTCTCGCCGACAATATCGCCTATGCAAGACCGGGTGCGGCCGAACATGAGATTATCGCCGCCGCGAAGCGAGCCCGCGCGCATGAGTTTATTGCCAAATTACCCGATGGCTACGCCACTCTGGTCGGTGAGCGCGGCGTCAAATTGTCGGGCGGGGAGCGTCAGCGCGTCGCGATTGCGCGGGCTTTTCTGGCCGACTCACCCATTGTGATCTTTGATGAAGCGACCTCCAGCCTCGACACCATCACCGAATTGCAAATACAAGCCGCCATGGAAGATTTGATGGAGGGGCGCACAACGATTGTGATCGCCCACCGTCTGTCGACCATCAAGGATGCGGATCGGATCTTAGTGTTTGATCGCGGTCGCATCATTGAACAGGGTCGCCATGCGGCCCTGATCGCCAAGCCCAATGGCGTCTACGCCAAACTTCATGGCGTGCAGGCGGGCGTTCAGACAGCGCTCAGCGCAGTGGGTTAAAGCGCCAATTCATCGGAGCGCGCGGCGGGGGAGCATAAAGGCGCGGAGGCATGCCACCAAACGCCTCGCCCTTGTCCTCGCCCCGCGTGAGCGTGAGCTTCGCTCGGTTGGGTGCATCCATGGATGCACCCTACGATTCCGCCCTCACACCCACCACCGCCAAGAACACTTTGGATCGGTTTTGGTGACCTTTGTGGTCACGCAGAATCTGGTCTCAAGTCTCAATGCCAGTTCAAGCGCATCAAGGGCCGCCCAGCGGGCTTAAACCCTTGACCCGCTTGAGCTGGCGCGCTCTGCCCGCTGTAGCGCGCCGCCTGTTTGGGGCGGTCAAGAGAGGAAGCGAAGCGATCCTTGACGGCCACAAACAGGCGATATCACAATTGATTAGCGCTTTGCGTGCAGCGGAACCTGCACCAAAGCGCTTCCCAAGCCTCTTCTGCTTTCCTACCCCGTTGCAAACGGGGGAGGGGGACCGCGCGTAGCGGGGTGGAGGGGGCCGTGGCTTCAGGCATCGCGCTGGCGGGGACAAACACCCCCTCAGTCAGCTTCGCTGCCAGCTCCCCCACCCTCCGACAGCACCCCAAAGCCCCGCTCCAGATCGGCGAGCAAATCATCGACGCTTTCAAGGCCAATGGCGAAACGGATAAGGGGGCCGTCGGCATAGGTTTTGGCATGATTGCGTTTGAGGGGCTGGGTGTGCGCCAGAACAAGGCTTTCATAGCCGCCCCAAGAAAAGCCCAAGGCAAACAGCTGATAGGTTTGCACCATGGCGTGCACGCGGGCCTGTGACACAGGCTTTAGGATCACCGCAAATACGCCCCCAGCGCCAGTAAAGTCACGCTGCCAGATGGCGTGATCGGGGTGGCTCGCAAGAGCGGGATGGAGAACTTGGGCCACCTCAGGGCGGGCTTCGAGCCAGCGGGCCATGTGGCGGGCGGCTTGATCCTGATGTGCCAGTCGCAGCGCCATCGTCCGAAGACCCCGCAGGATCAAAAAGGCATCTTCAGGCGCGGTACCAACGCCCAACATCAAATGCATCTCGCGCAGGCGCGCCAACCACTTGGGGTCTCGTGTGATGACCGCCCCCGCCAAAAGATCGGCATGACCGCCCTGATATTTGGTCAAGGCCTGCATCGACAAATCCACACCAAGCTCAAACGGCTTTAAGTAAAGGCCCGCTGACCACGTATCATCAATAAGGGTCGTCACACCGCGAGCGCGCGCCACCGCTGTAATGGCTGGAACGTCTTGCAGCTCAAAGCTTGTGGAACCGGGGCTTTCGAGCACGATCAAACTCGTATTGGGGCGGATAAGAGCTTCAATGCCGGCAGCGATGCGGGGATCAAAATACTCTGTGGTCACACCATATCGGCCCAAAACAACGTCACAAAAGCGCCGCGTCGGGGCATAGGCACTATCGGTCACCAAGACATGATCGCCCGACTTGGTCGCCGCGAGCAAAACAAGGGTGATGGCTTGCAAACCCGACGGACACAAAACCGCACCAATGCCGCCGGATATTTCAGCAACCGCCTCGCAAAGCCGATCCTGGGTGGACAAGCCTTCCAGACCATAGCCTTTCATCGGTCCATGAGGCCCAGCCCGCAACAGATCGGCGGCATGCTCAAAAACCAGCGTAGAGCCACGCTGAATCGGCGGATTAATCGCGCGCTCATGGGCGAACGGGTCGCGGCCCATGTGAACCAAGCGCGTTTGCGGGGACATGGCCGCGATGTCCGCCGGTGTCAGTTTACCCATGATTATGGCCCTGTTACGATCTCATTATCGGGCGTGGCTGCCCATTGCGCCCACGATCCGTCATAGACAGGCACATCCCAGCGACCCAACCGCGCCAAGCCTAAGGCCAACACACATGCCGTTATGCCTGACCCACAGGTTGTCACGATCCGCGCGGAAAGATCAACGCCCGCCGTCCTAAAGAGATCAGAGAGAGACGCTATATCCTTAAGCGTGCCATCTTCATTGAGAAGCGATGAATAAGGCACATTGATCGCGCCTCTCATATGACCACTGGCTAGGCCTGGCCGCGGTTCTGGTGCTGTGCCATCAAAACGGCCTTTTGATCTTGCGTCGACAATCTGGGCACTGCCTGACGCGATTTTGCCGGCCACTTGTTCCATTGTGCGGATTAAATCAGCGCGGCGCTGTACCGTGAAATGCCTCTCACGCGCGATTTGGGGCATATCCTCAAGGCTATGTCCAGCTCGCAGCCAAGCGGGCAAGCCGCCATCGAGCACCACGACATCCTCATGTCCCATGTGGCGAAACATCCACCAGACGCGGGCGGCGGAAAATATGCCTGTGCTATCATAAATCACCAAGCGCAAACCATCGCCAAGGCCCAGCTTCTTGACGCGGCTGGAAAATTTCTCGGCACTGGGCATCATGTGGGGAAATGGGCTATCGGTGTCAGAAATCTCATCAATATCAAAGAAAACGGCGCCTGGTATATGGCCAGCCTCAAACTCGGCGCGGGGGTCTCGCGCAGTGCCCGGCATGAATGAAGATGCATCGACAACACGTATGTCGGGCGCATACAGGCCATTTGCCAAGGCCTCAACTGACATCATTGGATCGATCGACGTCATGCGCGTCGGATTGTTCCAGCCAACCATCGAAGCCCTCCTTGCCTGTTGCTCATTGACAAGGTTTTGGATGCATAAGGCAAGGGGGCTTGTGAAGAAGGTCAAGATTTGCATGCTTTCGTGAGCAAAAAATAACAGGGGGCATTTGGTCAGACGCCGTAAACTGTGATCCAATCAGTAGGGCCTCGCGTAAATGCACTAAGTTTATCATGAAAAAGAATGCTGCTAAACAATGAACGCTGTCGCTCTCTCTCCACTCGCCGACATTCAAACCCGCTATGAGGCGGCGATGTTTGACTATGCCGCGGGTAGTTTGCCAACTGGGTTGGCCTTTGTGGTCGCGGCGCATTTGGCCGTCCGGCCCCCTGCGCGCGCTTTGGTGTCTGTCTTTGATTCGGCAGGAGGCGCCCTTTTAGATGCGCTTGACCCAGTTGGTATTGCGCAACCAGACTGGCTTGCAGACGAGAATGCGGCTCCGTCAAAGACATTGCAAGAACCCCGAGATGTCGCCCATGTTTTAGCAAGCCTCGATCAAGGTCGTTGGCGACGCAATGTTGCAGGCATGTTGGTGAAGCCGGTGCCTGGCGTCGCGGCACAACTTCTCAAGCTGGAAGCGGGGCGCAGTGTTCCCCATCATGGCCACCACGGCCTTGAACTCACCCTTGTATTGTCGGGTACATTTGGGGATGGCCACGGCGTGTATCAGCGCGGCGACCTTGTTGTGCACGATGAAGACAGCGAGCATCAGCCCCATGCAATGGCGACAAGCGATTGTATTTGCCTTATCTCCCAAACAGCCCCGGTGCGGCTGAAAGGTGCGGTTGGCTGGTTTGTCAAGCATTTCTCGGCGTGAATTCTATTTCTTCAAAAGGTGCAATATGCTTAAGTTTGCCTGCGTGTTGGTCAGTGCGTTCGTCTGTGCAGCCGTTATGAGCGAAGACGCAAGCGCGACGCCCGGTCGTATCGATTTTGAGATAAGCATGAATGGTCGCCCAATTGGCAATCATGTGGTGGCGGTAACTGAGGCTGGCGGCATAACCACGGCGCGCATCGCCATTGACATGGCCGGCCGCGTTGGGCCCATCGGCTTTACATATTCCCATCGCTGCGAGGAGCAGTGGCGCGGCACCCAATTGCTGAGGGTTGATTGCACGGACCGCGAAAATCGCAGCACAAAGACGTTAATCGGCGCACTCGAGGGTGCCAATTTCGTCGTTAATGGCTCTGGCTTCAAGGGCAATGTCCCCAGCACAATCATACCCACGAGTTGGTGGCGCTTCTCAACAGTTCGCCAGTCACGCATCATGAATAGTCGCGACGGTAAACTCACCAGCATCAGTGCCACCCGTGTTGGCCCAGCATCAATCGCCGGCGCGAACGGGCCTATTCAGGCGACCCACTACCGAATCCGTGGACCCGCTAATACCGAACTTTATTATGACGCCAGCGGGCGCTGGGTTGGCAACACATTCCGCCTTGCCGGACAAAACTTTGTCTATCGATTGCTGACGCCGGTTTCAGGTGCCCCTAAGGAATAGCCTTGCCCTATCGCGCGTCTGGTTCTTTCAGAGCTAGGTTGCGTGTCTAGGTATTTGAGTTAGGGTCTGTCCCGTCTTTTTTGAATCAAAAAAGCGGGCTAAACAGACCCTAGACATCTGTGTGAATTTCACACATTATGTTTTCTCAATGTGTGATCACTACACAGATTGGGATGGATTATGCCAGTTCAGGGTCAAAAGGTTGTAATAATTGGCGGCGCGGGCATGTTGGGTGGCGCCCTAGCTCATCGGTTGATTGATGGCGGTGTGCACGATGTCATTATTTGCGACAGCTTTGGCGATATTGCGAGGGGCAAATGGGCCAATGTACCAATAGCGGTGGACGATATCTGGACCCCCGCCAATCTGCTCACTAATCTTGATAAGGCTTGGCGGGAGATAGCAGGCATTATTCTTGCGGTCGACAGTGAGCCCAAAGATCAAGATGTGGATGCGCTTTTTGAGGCTGCCTTTCAGGTGCCGCGACGAGTGTGGGATTTTTGTGTCGCTAAGCAACGCCCCATCTATTGGGCATCTTCTTGGCATATCTATGGGAGGGGCCCGGCCCAAGTCTCATCCAGCCCCGCTGATATGGCGACACTCAAGCCAATAACCGCCTTTGGCCGTGCGAAATTGGCATTTGATATGTTTGCAGCTCGGCAAGGCACGGGGTCACACGCCCCACCGATCTGGGCAGGCTATCGACTATTTGATGTTTATGGCGGCCTTGAAAACCCCGAAGGTGGCTGCGCAAGCCTGCCCGTTCGCGCGATGGCCGCCGCTAAATTAGGCGGTCAGCTGAGTTTGAACGCCGAGGATCAAGTGGGCCGTGATTGGGTGCATGTTGACGACGCCGTTGCCGCGATCGCCGGCTTGGTGCTGGGTGAGCATCAAGGGTTTTTTGATATTGGCACAGGTGTGCTCACACAGACATCTGAGCTCACTCGATTGGTCGAACGCACAGTCGGAAAGCCGCTGAAACGCGCTTGCGATGTGGGCAAAAGTGATAGCTTCCAATCCATGCCAGCTGCCTGCTTGGACCCCCTGCGAGACGCCGGAGTCAGCCTCCAGTTTCGCTCGCTTGAGCAAGGCTTGGCGGACCTATGAGCGAGCCTGTGGCCCATGCCGTTCGCCTGCTGATGGCGCAATATGGCGATGATGGTGCCATAATCGCCATTATGCGCGCCGCTGAGGCCGCCGCCTCGGGCGATCTTGAGTTGGCTGATCATTGGGAGGAGGTCAGCAAAGCTATCGAAACCGCCGAGGCCTTGCGGCGGGACGCTTAGGGCGCTTCCCAACTGGGGATCAGCCACTATTACGTACGGCCTCTAGACGTTATCACAACCTGAATCACAACCTGATCGAGCCCAGAGCCGTCTTCAAGTTTTTCGTCTGGGACAGCCTTTGTTGATGGCTAAGCCACACCAAAGGCCTGTTTCGATTATCTTTTGGGCGATTTGACGCGCTAAATCGCCCGCCCCACAATTGTTAAAGGGTTTTGGTGAACCAGAATGGGCACCAAAACCCATCCCAAGCGAACTGTCTAAACACTGACGCACTTCATCGGATTTGTAATTCTTGTCGACGTGATGACCCCTAGACAAAGCCCGCCCTAGCTGCAAAAGGCCTGTCATGACCCATTTTGATCGCACCGCCTTTATCGACGGCCTTCCCAAGGCTGAATTGCATTTGCATCTGGAAGGTTCGCTAGAGCCTGAATTGATGTTTGCGCTGGCCAAGCGCAATGGCATCAACATCCCGTTTGCTACGATAGACGAAGTCCGGGCCGCCTATAGCTTTTCTAATCTCCAAGACTTTCTCGACATCTATTATCAGGGCGCCAGTGTTTTGATGGTCGAAGAGGATTTCTACGATCTGACCATGGCTTATCTTATGCGCGTCGCCCAAGATGCCTGCACCCATGTCGAGGTGTTTTTTGACCCACAGACCCATACGGACCGGGGTATTGGCATAGACGTGGTCATTGGCGGGATCGCGCGCGCGTTGGAAGATGGTGAGCGTCAATTAGGCATCAGCTCCAAGCTGATCCTCTGCTTTTTGCGTCATTTGGACGAAGCCGCTGCTTTTGCGACATTGGCGGCGGGGGAGCCTTATCTGGACAAGATTTTCGGCGTCGGTCTGGATAGTTCAGAGATTGGCCACCCGCCATCCAAGTTTGTGAATGTATTCAAAGCCGCGCGCGAACAAGGCTTGCACTTATTTGCCCATGCCGGCGAAGAAGGCCCGCCCAGCTACATTTGGGAAGCGCTGGATCTGTTGGCCATTGACCGCATCGATCATGGCAATCGTGCTTTGGAGGACGAAGCGCTGATCGCCCGTATTGCCAAGGATGAGTTGACACTGACCGTTTGCCCCCTGTCCAATCTGTCTTTGTGCGTCGTCAATGACCTGAAGGCCCATCCGTTGAAAAAGATGCTGGACTTGGGCCTTAAGGCGACGATCAATTCCGACGACCCAGCCTATTTTGGTGGCTATCTTAACACCAATTGGCACGCGATTGCCGAGGCACTTGATTTATCAAAAGAGGATTTGGTGACGCTGGCCAAGAATAGCTTTACGGGCAGCTATTTGGATGATGGCGATAAGGCGGTTCGCTTGGCAGAGATAGACGCCTGGGCAGGGCGGTTCTAAAACTTAAAGGCGATTACATTGAGTAGGACTTGATAATCTAAGGATGCGCATCTTGATTTAGATGTTTTGCTTGGGAAGGATTTTGGTGCCCCTTCTGGTTCACCAAAATCCGTGCGTTATGTTGGGCGGACGATTTGCGCGTCAAGGCCTGATTTTTCAAAGAAAAATCAGCTGCCCAATTTCCCTACGTCTGCGGCGCAGCAAGGCTGCGGCCTAGACCCGCCACAATCGCCCTACAAAAAAGGCCCCAATTAAGGGGCCTTCCTTGCAAAAAACATCAGTTTCGTCGCTTAAGCTGCTCTAGCTCCTCCTTGAGCTTTAATTTCTGTCGTTTGAGGGCCGCGACATACGTATCATCTGAGGCTAAACTTCTCATTTCGGATTGGATCGCTATATCCAATTTTGAGTGCTTTTCTGAGAGTTCACGGATGTGGGCTTCTAGTGCCATTTTACGACTCCTCATTGTTGAGGCCGCTATGCAAACACGTGGTTGGGGAAACGCCAAGTGTTTTTTTGTTCATAATTCCCAAAGGTGCATCACAAGCATGTCAAAACGCCTCATTATCGGGATTAGTGGTGCATCTGGTGCTGTTTATGGCATTCGGGCTTTGGAGATGCTGGCTGCCCTTGGTGTGGAAACCCATTTGGTTCTAACCAAAGCAGCAGAATTGACTTTAGCCTCGGAGGGTTTGCCCCCCTCTGCTGAGTTGAAGAAGCGCGCCAGCTTTGTGCATAAGATTGGTGATGTCGGTGCGTCTATTGCTTCGGGTTCTTTCAAGACTGACGGCATGTTGATCGCGCCGTGCAGTGTGCACACCATGAGCGAAATTGCCACAGGGGTGACCTCAAACCTGCTCACACGCGCGGCAGACGTCCAGCTTAAAGAACGCCGGCGCGTTGTCTTGATGCTGCGCGAAACGCCCTATCATCTGGGCCATATTCGCACGATGGCCGCCATCACTGAAATGGGTGGGACCATCTTTCCCCCCGTGCCGGCCTTTTATGCGAAATTTGACAGCATTGATGCCATGGTCAGCCAATCAGTTGGCCGGGCGCTCGATTTATTTGGCCTAGACGCGCCGGATATGAAGCGCTGGGGTGAAGATGTCGGGCCTGTCTGACGAGAATACCTCTGGGATTTGGGACTTCGCGTTGGCTTTTTATCGTCAGCCGGGGGTCGAGTCGGATTGCCTGACGGCGCAAGATGTCTTTGGCCTTGAGGTCACCGCCCTGATTTTTGCGCTTTATAGAGCCGGCCAAGGTTTGGGCTTTGATGCAAATGCGGCGGCGGAGCTGGCGCGGGCCATGAGCCTGTGCGTCGTTGAACCCTTGCGTGGGGCGCGGGTGGCGCTCAAAGCGCTGCCATTTGGGGTCGATGAGCAGGAGGGCGCGCTATTGCGCCAAAAGGTCAAAGCGGTCGAGCTGGAAGCCGAACGCCTCACGCTTATGGCCCTCGACAATTTGCCCGTGACAGGCAACATCTTGGACGCAGAGGCCAGTGTCTCAGCGCTCGCCAGTATCAGCCTCGGCCAAATCAATCCAAGCCTCGCAACACTGCTGAAACGGCTCGCACAGCGGGCGCAAAACATGTGATTAGACGCCCAGTATGGCTTGAGAGATACAGATGGCTGGCGACTGGGAGTCACTTTCAGAAGGAACAGATCAAGCGATTGCGCGCGGCAAGCTAGAAGCCCTGCGTGAGGAACACCGCGCACTCGATAGCGCCATCAGTGCCCTTCAAGAGATTGCGCCTTATGACCAGATATCAATCCTCAGGCTTAAGCGACGAAAGCTCGCCCTAAAGGACGAAATCGCTTATTGGGAAGATCAATTGACGCCTGACATCATTGCCTAAAGGCTGCACCTTTTTTGATCGGATTTCCCCGCAGAAAATCGTGCGCCACCATCGCGCCCTTCCCTTCCCGCTGCAGGCTCAAGAGGCGCACCGACCCTGCACCACACGCCACGAGCAGCTCATCATCGAGCAGGTGGCCTGGGCTTCCGCCTTCATTTTCAACACGCGTCATTAGCACTTTTGTCCGTGCGCCATCGGGCAATAGGCACCATGCGCCCGGAGAGGGCGAAAAGGCGCGCACCATGCGGTCAATCTCAGTTGCTGGCCTTGTCCAGTCAATTTGCGTCTCAGCGCGGTCAATTTTGGCGGCATAAGTCACGCCCTCACTTGATTGCGTTTGGCAAGTGACTTCGCCAGCCGCGATTTTCTCTAGACTGGTGACCATCAAGGAAGCTCCAAGAATGGCTAAGCGGTCATGTAGGGTGCCATTTGTATCTTCTGCGCCAATGGGGGTCGTCGCGGTGGCATAAATGTCGCCCGTATCAAGCCCCCTCTCCATCGCCATGACTTGTACGCCGGTAATTGCGTCCCCTGCCTGAAGGGCACGCTGGATCGGGGCGGCGCCGCGCCACCGCGGCAGGAGCGAGCCATGCAGGTTAAAGCACCCAAGTCTGGGCGCCGCCAGTATAGCCGCGGGCAAAATCAACCCATAAGCGACAACAATCGCCGCATCAGCATTAAGGGCCGTGAACGCGGCTTTCTGGTCATCAGACTTGAGGCTAGGAGGTGTGCGAACCTCTAAACCATGTTGAGTTGCAAAGGCGTGCACGGGCGTTGGACGCAAAGCTTTGCCGCGTCCCGCGGGCTTAGGGGGTTGTGAGTAGACGCAGACAATCTCGTGACCCGCCTCCATCAGCGCTGCCAAAGTCGGAAGGGCAAAATCGGGGGAGCCCATGAAAATCAGGCGTAGGGCCATGTCTTGAGCGGCCCTTATTCCGCGAGAGCCATCCGCTGCACCTTTTTGACCTTAGCTAACGCTCTGTCCCGCCGCAATCGCGAGAGATGATCAATGAACAAAATCCCGTCGAGATGGTCCATTTCATGCTGAATGCAAGTGGCTAACATCCCGTCACACAATTCTTCAACCACCTTATTATCGCGGTTGAGATAACGCAGACGCACCTGTGCTGGCCGTTCTATGCCATCATAATATTCGGGCACTGACAAGCAGCCCTCATCATAGGTGTTGGTTTCTTCGCTAGACCAGATGATTTCTGGATTGACAAAATAGCGTGGCGCAAAATGGTCGGGCAGGTCTTCTTTTCCCCATTCGAGGTCCATAACGATGACGCGAAGAGGTTCGCCGATTTGAACCGCTGCCAGCCCAATGCCTTTGGCGTCATACATGCTCGCCAGCATATCATCCATCAGGGCCCGTATGGCGTCATCGACGGTCTCAACTGGCTTGGAGACTTTCTTTAAGATCGGATTTGGGACTGTCAGGATCGGGCGTATCGTCATGGGTTCTAGGTATGAGCGGGCATTCAAAAGGTCAAGTTGCGGGTGCGCACACCCCCTTGAGGTGTCAGAGGGCCCTGTTTTATTGAAAGCGATTCGTTAACCACACTTGTTTAAGGTCCTTCAGGAATGCGTGTTGTAAGACGCTTGTCATGAGGTCGAGGTTTCTTACACGCAGAGGTTCCCCAGGAGCGTTGCAATGCCGTTGAAACTTTCGCTTAAACCGAACGAAAAAATCGTTCTCAATGGTGCCGTTATTCAAAACGGTGACCGTCGAACCACATTGCTGTTGCAGAACAAGGCGTCTGTCCTGCGTGAAAAGGACATTATGCAGATCGAAGAGGCCAATACGCCCGTTCGGCGCATTTATCTGCCTATCATGTTGATGTATCTGCAAGGCTCTGAATCTGCTGAGCAATATAATGAGTTTGCCCTTCGAATGACCGAATTTATGAGCGTCGTGCGGGTTGCAAGTGTTTTAGAGGAATGTGTCGGCATGTCACGGGAAGTGATGTCTGGCGAGTATTACAAGGCATTGTCACGGTGCCGCAAATTGATGGATTATGAGGCCGAAAGGCTCGCGGAAGAGGGAGATGTCCATGTCGCTGACAGCCTATCAAACAGCTCAACGCAGGGTCGAAACGCCGCGTGAGATTGAATATAGGCTTTTTGCGCAAGTCACGCGTGCATTGATGGAAGCCCAGAATACCCCCGTCCACGAAGTCGCCAAGCGCATGGATGCTATCGACTGGAACCGCCGTGTGTGGTCATTTTTGGCTGGCGATTGCAGTGCAAATGGTAATGCATTGCCCGATCAATTGCGAGCCTCCATCATTTCCATCAGTCTTTGGGTTGGCCGATATTCCAGCGAAGTCATGCAACGCAATGCCGACATAGAGCCCTTGATTGACGTCAATCGGTCGGTCATGCAGGGTTTGGCGGGGCAAATTGAGGCCGAAGCCACAGCAATGGCCAGCGTCGCTTAGCCTGACAGCAAGCACCGGACTATCTAAAGAGCAGGAAAATCCAGCTCGAAATCGTACCAATCAGCCAGTCCAGTCCCGCCAGAGTGATGCCGATCCCCAAAGGCACAATCACACAACTGGCGAGAAAAAACCCAAACGATATGAGCGCAAAAACACCATCACGCTGCAGAAGCGCAATCGCTAAAGTCGCGATAGCCATGCCCGGTGACCAATTACCGAACATAATGGGCAGAACCAGAATAAATGCTAAAATTAGGGTCTGAATGCCAAACCAGATAGTCGCAGGTTTTTCAACGAGAAACTGCAAACGCGGTTGAATGAATTTTTCGATCCTCAGTAAGCTCGGCATCGCCCAGTCAATCACGCCGCGGAGGGTGCGCGGCTGAATGCGCATATTGGCAATACGCTTGGGTATCCAAGGCGTACCGGCGCCAAAAATCATCTGAAGTGCTGGCGCCACGAGCAATATCCCAAAAATGGTCGAGATTCCTGGTACGTTTGGAATGCAATTGGGCAAAGCCAAAATCAGCAACAACAGCCCAAAGGCCCTGCCCTCCAAGCGCTTTAGAAGGTCTTGAACGGAAATGGGCTCTTCACCGGGAAAAGCATCGCGAAGTTCGCTGAGGAGTTCTGAGGTCTTGGGGTGAAGGTGGGGGGGCAAAATATTTGTCTCTAAATCCAGATCATTAAGAATGATACTTTGTGCTTGGTGTACAATTCAGGCGTAAAGAGGGCGGCGCTGGCAAAAAACGCCGCGCCCCAATTTAACCTAAATGAAAGCCGTCAATTTAAGGTTACGAAACAATCCAAGACATTCTTTATGCATCATTTTTGACCAGTTTCAATAACTTACGCTCAAGTACGTCAAGGGTGGCAATAAGATCATGCCCCCGCTTCAACACTTGACCGGCGGCACCCATAATACACCATTGGCCTTGCCGGTTTGCCAAAGCTGGCCGCTTTTCGATCTGATAGAGCGGGCGCTCGCTGGCACGGCGAAAAAGTGAGAATGTAACGCTATCGGGACCATCGTCAATGGCATAATCGCGCCACTCGCCCGACATCTGCCCCCGACCATACAGTGACATAATCACATCAAACTCTCGACGCTCAAACCAAATCTTGCAGACACGGATGGGGCGATAAGTGACGTGATGATCAAGGCTCATAGAAACATATTAGCCGTGGTTTTTTGCCTTTTGGCAAGAGCCAAAGTCCATTTACCGCCTCCCCAAACCAAGATGGGGTAACTTACGCTTTGGATCAGAGGTTTAGACGGCTTTCAGTGGTGCGGGCTCAGCCGAATAAGCTGTCTCCCAGCTTGATGAGGTCGAGACCATAAAGGTCTTTGATTTCACCGTATCAACCGCCATAAAATCGCCACGCGCGCTTTGTGGGGTCAAGGTCACCAAAGTATAGCCGCGCTTGGTTTCGTCATGCCATTGCACTTCGCTATTCTTATCAACGATAAGCTTATTCAAAAGTGCACCTTGCAGACCAAAGTCTGAAAGCGCATCAGCGAGGCTTGGGCTTGTAACCGACGTCCCGCCAAACTCAACACCGCGCACTTCGCCTTGCTGATCCTTTAGGGTGTTGGCCCACGCGGCGTGTGTGTCGCCTGTGCAGACGACCAAATGAGCACCCGCTTTCTTGGCACTGGCATAGAGGCGCTCGCGCGCCGCAGGATAGCCATCCCAAGCATCAAGATTAAACGGCACATCATATTGAGAGAGCTGGAAGAAAGCCAAAGTCTCTGGCCGATACTTGCCAATGGCTTCGCGCACTTGCAAAGGCAAACCCTTGGATAGATCGGGCGAGGTCACGCGCGCCATGATTACCTGATTGCCCAAAACCTGCCATTTCTTGCCAGACTTAACTGAATTGGTCAGGACCTTATCGAGCCAGTCCTGTTGCGTTTGACCCAATAATTCACGGCTTGGATTATTAAGTTTCGCAGTTTTGAACCCAGCGAGATCGGGGACCATAGATGTGCCTGTTGGCGAGGCGGGGTTCGGCATCGCGACGAGATCAATGTCTTTGGAGTAGTCTAATTGCAACGTCCGCGCCAAGAGACGGGTTTCTAGCATGGCGATGGTTGCAAGATCACCCCAATCAAAGCTGCGATTGATCGCCTCAAACGCCTTGCCGGGTGCTGGATCGCGGATCGGCATCCATTCGTAATAGGCCTGAAGTGCGGCAGCTTTGCGAGCCGTCCAAGTCCCCTCGGTGGCGGGACTATGGTTTTCAGCACCATCCTTATACGCGTCATTGGTGGTTTCATGGTCATCCCATGTTACGAGCCATGGGGCACAAGCATGGGCCGCTTGTAGATCGAGGTCGGAGCGATACTGGGCAAAGCGGCGGCGATAGTCCGATAAAGAGACAGTTTCAGTAGGGGGATCGGGTACGCGACCCACGGTTTTCCCCCAATCGGTGGCATATTCGCCAACACCATATTCATACAGATAATCGCCGACATGCAGCACCAGATCGACATCACCACGCCTTGCAATCGCCTGATAAACATTGAACCAACCGGCTGGAAAATTAGAGCAAGAAACCAGTGCAATCTTGAGGCTTTCGCCACCCTTCGCAGGTGCCGTTAGAGCGCGGCCAATGGGGGAGGCCTGTGCGCCGGCTTTAAAGCCATAATAATAGGTTTGACCGGGACGCAAGCCAGTGACATCAACCTTCACGGTGAAATCGCGAGCCGCATTGGTTGTCACCTCTCCGCGTTTGACAATCTGGCTGAGCGCTGGATCGCTGGCGACCATCCACTTGACGCGGACGTCAGAGGTGACCATTTTCGGGCTCACACGGGTCCAGATAATCACTCTGTCCGTCAACGGATCGCCACTTGCAACACCATGGGCAAAGAGTGCGTTTTCAATCTCCGCTGCGGATGCTGAACAAGCGGCTGCGATAACAGCGGCCGACGCGAAAGTGGCCCGACGAGTAAAAGCCATGATATTCTCCGATCCTAGGGTCCTGTGCGTAGCGGACGACATTGATTCGCGCGCCCCTCAATGAACATCCGCAGGGCGATAGGCTGATTTCACGACAAAAGCGTGTCAGGAGTTTGACAGTTAGACGACAGTTGCGCTGGCGTCAAAGGGCATAATGAGAACCGCAGCCCCTTAGGACTGCGGTATTTTCGTCAGTACAAGGATATCAAAAAGCGAGTTGCTTCACATAGCGCACTTGAGGCAGCGCTTTAAGCTCTGCCTCAATCGCGGCTGGGATCGCCTGATCAACCCCAACCAGTGCGATGGCGTCTTCACTTTCGGCCACCCGACCAAGATTAAAGGTGGCAATATTAATACCCGCCGCACCCAGCTTTGTCCCCAAAGCGCCAATGAAACCGGGAGTATCGCTGTTATTGATAAAGAGCATAATGGGATGGAAGGCCGCCTCCAACGCCATACCTTTAATCTCGACGATGCGGGGCTGACCACCAATGACAGCGCCAGCTACGGTTCGCCATCTCCCGCCGGTTTGCACCTTTACGCGAATGATGCTGTCAAACGTCGGCGATAAATCGCGCTTGGATTCAGTGAACGGCGTTCCACGATCTTTAAGGATCGTTGGTGCACTGACCATATTAATGTCGGCGAGCAAGGGCTTTAAAACGCCCGCTAATAGGGATGCCGTCAAAGGCTTCATATTGAGGCCGCTGACTTCGCCCTCATACTCAATTTCAATGGCTTCAAGGCCCTCATCGACAATCTGCCCAGCAAAGGCACCGAGCTTTTCGCATAATTCAACCAGAGGCTTAAGTTTTGGCGCTTCTTCGGCGGTCACTGAAGCGGTGTTGAGCGCGTTGGTGACGGCACCGGTCAGGACATAATCAGCAATCTGTTCGGCCACTTGAAGCGCAACATTCTCCTGCGCTTCAGTCGTCGCGGCACCTAGATGGGGCGTGGCGGTGAAATTAGGGCAGCCAAACAGCACATTGCTGGTGGCTGGTTCTTCAGCAAACACGTCAAACGCCGCCGCACCCACGCGCCCAGTTTTGAGGTGTTCCGCCAGCGCGGCTTCGTCAACCAGACCCCCGCGCGCGCAATTGACGATAATCACACCTTTCTTGGTCTTCGCGAGGTTTCCGGCTGACAAGATATTCTTGGTCTGGGCCGTTAAAGGCACATGCAAAGTGATCGCATCAGCGCGGGCCAGTAGTTCCTCAAGTTCAACTTTCTCAACGCCGATTTCAACGGCGCGCTCAAAACTCAAGAAAGGATCATAGGCCACAACTTTCATCTTCAGGCCAAGCGCGCGATCTGCGACAATACCGCCAATATTACCACAACCGATTAGACCCAAGGTCTTGGCATAAAGCTCAACCCCATTAAAGCGGTTCTTTTCCCACTTGCCCGCCTGGGTTGAGACATCAGCGGCACCAATTTGGCGAGCGGCGGCAAATAATAATGCGATGGCGTGCTCGGCGGTGGTAATGGCGTTTCCAAACGGTGTGTTCATGACAATCACGCCGCGGCTTGTGGCGGCGGGAATATCAACATTGTCAACACCAATACCAGCCCGACCAATCACTTTCAGTCGGGTTGCCGCCGCCAATACGTCCTTATCGACTTTGGTCGCTGAGCGAATAGCCAAGCCATCATATTCCCCGATGCAAGCGATGAGCTCATCCTTGGTCATACCGGGCTTATAATCCACCGCCACATGTCGGCGCGTGAAGATATCGATGGCGGCTTGGCTGATTTTATCAGAAATCAGAACTTTAGGTTCGGTCATTGTCATTGTCCTTTTTGGAAATCAGTTCGGTTAAGTTGGTGTAGGGCGCAAAAATCGTCGTCAAACCAGCGGTTTTCGACAAAGCGATACCCAAACCTTTGATAAAACATGTTGGAATTGCTTCTAGAGCCCAGCCACGAGCGTCTCAAACGCCCAGTCGAGCCATGGTGTCAGCGCCAACACATCATCCGTCTCGACAGTCGCCCCACACCAAATCCGCAGGCCCGGCGGGGCCGCGCGATAAGCGGCGGCATCTAAAGCAACCTCTTCCTTGTCCAAAAGGCCCGCTAGCTTCTTGGCAAAATCGGCTTGTCCATCTTCCGACAAGGCGGTGACACGGGGGTCAACGACCTTCAGGCAGACGGACGTATTAGAGCGAGTTTCCGGGGTTGTAGCCAGAAAATCAACCCAATCGGTTTTCTCAACCCAGTCCGCAATTGCCTTCAGATTGGCATCTGCTCGCGCGTGAAGGCCTTCTAAGCCGCCAACCGATTGCGACCATTTGAGTGCGTCAATATAATCCTCGGTGGCCAATAGCGACGGCGTATTGATGGTTTCGCCTTCAAAAATGCCTTCGACCAGCTTGCCGCCTTTGGTCATGCGGAAAATCTTGGGCATAGGCCAGGGCGGGTTATAGCTCTCAAGACGCGCCACGGCGCGCGGCCCTAGGATCAACATCCCATGCGCCCCTTCCCCGCCCAGCACTTTTTGCCAAGAGAATGTCACGACATCGAGCTTGGCCCAATCAAGTGGCTGAGCGAATGCGGCCGAAGTTGCATCACAGATCGTGATGCCTTCGCGGTCGGCGGCGATCCAATCGGCATTGGGAACACGGGTTCCCGACGTCGTGCCATTCCAAGTGAAAATCACATCATGGGTCTGGCTCGGTACGGCGGCCAGATCGGGTAATTCTCCGTAGGCGGAAGTTACCACCAAGGGATCAAGCTTAAGCTGCTTAACCGCATCGGTAACCCAGTCCTCGCCAAAACTTTCCCACGCCAAAGTCGCGACAGGCTTTGGACCCAACATTGACCACATGGCCATTTCAACGGCACCCGTGTCAGAGCCAGCAACAATGCCGATCCGATAATCGTCAGGCACTTTGAGGACTTCACGTGTGAGATCAATGGCGAGCCTTAGGCGCGCTTTGCCGGGCTTGGAGCGGTGAGACCGGCCCAAAACAGCATTGGCTAAAGCGTCAGGAGACCAATTGGGGCGTTTTTTCGTCGGACCCGAAGAAAATCGAGGGTCATTTGGACGCATGTGTGGCTTATGTGTAGTCGCATTCATAGGATACTCCCATCCTTTCAGATGAGCGCCCGCCGGTGGGAGCGGGTGGCCCACGGGCCATAGACAGGAAACTGCGTGCTGATGCAAGAGGGAAACGGACTATGGGCTGTGCTTTAGGGCTTCCGTGCGCACAGCTTGGTTTTGTAGGTCGATGGGGCCTCTCATTCGCACGCATTTTAGGCACGCACTTTAGGATGGTGCCGCCCCGACCATTGACAAATTCAAATCCCGTTTTTATTCCGAGAGCAGATGGTGCCTCAGGAAACTGGGGTGAAAAGGGAATGCTGTGCGAGACGATACCCTCAAATCAGCAACCGTGCCTGCGACCGTAAGCGGATAGCCGCGTTTCTCTCAGTGAAAACTGAGATGTGCCACTGAACCCGTTTTGGATTCGGGAAGGCCGAAACAAAGCCATGACCCGTAAGTCGGGAGACCTGCCATCGCCGTCGTTCGTCCGTCCTGCCAGGGTCAGCGGGGAGGCCGGAGTTTAACTCCGATGCAGCGACAGCAGGACGTGGGGCGCATGTTGCGTTTCCCGCCACTTCTGCGTGCAGGGAGACCAGGCCCAGAAATGGGTCTGATAAACGATGACGTTAAGACAGCGCCTTTCGGCGGCTAGCCTTTGGCTATCTGCATCTGCTGGCTGTTTGGCACCCGCTTTTGCCCAAACTACGCCAACTCAAGACCGACTTGTTCAAACCGATGAGACCATCGTTGTTTCAGCGACGAGAACTCCGCAAGCCAAATCAAAAGTAGGATCGTCGGTAACATTAATCGACGAAGCGAGCCTGAGACGTGCACAGACCGTGTCAGCTACCGATATTCTCCGCGATGTCCCCAGTGTCACCTTTAGCCGCAATGGCGGGGTTGGTTCACTAACAAGCGTGCGCATTCGTGGGGCGGAAGGTGATCAGACCGTCGTACTGATTGATGGGGTCAAATTGAATGACCCATCCAGTCCGGGTGGCGGCTATAATTTCGCCAATCTTTTGACAAACGATGTCGACCGCATCGAGGTTTTGCGCGGCCCACAATCCACGCTTTATGGCAGCCAAGCTATCGGCGGCGTCATCAATGTGATCACACGTTCGGGCAATGTGCCGTTTGCTGCAAGCCTTAATCTGGAAGTCGGTGACCTGGAAACGTATCGCGGACACGCTTCGGTGCGGGGACAGAGGGGCCGTTTGTCCTATGCGGCGGGCATCAGCCACTTTGAAACCGATGGTATCAGCGCTGCCGACAGCGGTACTGAAACCGACAGCTTCACGAATGACGGGGCTCACCTGCGCGTCAATTACACCTTGAACCAAGCCGTCCAGCTTGAGGCACGGTTGCTTTGGTCTGACAGCGATGTCGGTATTGACGGCTTCCCGCCGCCTCGCTTCGTGTTCACCGACACGCCAGAGCGCTCTGCTACCGAAGAAATGATCGTTTATCTCGGGGGAACATTAGCGCTTTTGGATGGGCGCTGGCGCACCCGCTTTGGCTTGAGCCAGGCCACGACTGATCGGACCAACACGAATGCAAGCTTGCCGGTGCCAACGACATTTGACGCAACAGGCACCAATGATCGCATCGACATTCAGTCAACTCTTGATCTGTCATCCAATTTTCAAATCGTCGCGGGCGGAGAGATTGAAGAAGCGACCATGCGCACCGCCAGCCCATCATTGGCTAACCCAAACCCGATTCCCACGCGCGCGACCGGTCATTTGGGCGCGCTCTATATCCAAGGCCAAGCCTCGCCTACATCGTGGCTGACCGCGACTTTTGGTGTACGCCAAACGACAAATGATCGCTTTGGGGACGCCCTGAATGCACGTGCGACGGTGGCGGCTTCGTTTGATAACAGCAACACCATTGTGCGGTTCGCTATCGCGGATGGTTTCAAAGCACCGACGCCTTTTCAACTTTTCTCAAACTTCGGCAATGCGGGTTTGCAGCCAGAAGAGGCTTCATCGGTCGAAGCCAGTATCGAGCGAGCCTTCTTTGGGCGCACAATTGTGGGATCAATCACGTCATTCAAACGCGACACAACCAACCAAATAGACTTCATCTCGTGCTTCAACAATCCTCTCGCTATCTGCGTGGGACGGCCATCAGGCACCTATAACAATATCGCCAGAACAAAGGCCGAGGGCATTGAGGCAACCTTTGAAGCCAAGCCAACTGATCGTGTCTCCGTCTCCGCGGGCTATTCGACACTGGATGCGCGCAATAACGTGCTGGGTAGCGCCAACTTTAACCGTCGCCTCGCACGACGGGCTAAAGAATCGGGCTTTATCACGGTGAGCTATAGCTCGGATTTTGGGCTGGACGTGTCGGCGACCTACTCCCTTGTCGGCGACAGTTTCGACAATGCATCCAATAGCGTGCTTTTGAAAGGCTATGAGTTAATCACCTTAAGAGCCAGCCAAAAAATCGGCGACGTTTGGACAATTTACGGTCGCATCGAAAACCTGACGGACGAGACCTATCAGACTGTGAGGGGTTACAATTCTCCCCCCAAGCAAGCCTATGTGGGGTTCCGTGCCTCATTTTAAGGTCATATGTCTTCTTGCGCTGGGTATGGTCGCAGGGTGTAACCTGCCATCAAGACCAAGCGAAAGGGCATCAAACGCGGCTGATCGGCCCGTTCGCATCGTTTCGCTCGATTATTGTGCCGACCAATTTGTCCTTAAGCTGGCGCAGAGGGATCAGATTGTCGCTTTATCACGCGACGCCGCGCGGGACTTTTCATATATGCGCGATCAGGCACGCGGCATCGCCCGTGTTCGCCCTGATAGCGAGACTATTTTGGCACTCAAGCCCGATCTCGTGGTGCGCTCCTATGGTGGGGGTCCCCAAGCCCAAGCCTTCTTGGAGCAGGCGGGGGTTAAGGTCCATCAAATTGGCTGGGGCGATGATTTTGACGCCGTTCGCACCAATGTGCGCGACGCGGCGAAAGCCATGGGTCAAGCCCAGAAAGGCGAGACCGTGATTGCCGAGTTTGATACAAGGCTGTCACAGCTTCAGCCGGCAAAGGGTGTGACAACCCTCTATCTGACTTCAGGTGGGGTCACAACCGGTGCGGGCTCAATGATTGATCTGATGATGACAACCGCAGGCTTGACGAATTTTCAAAACAGGCCCGGCTGGAACCCATTGCCAGTCGAGCGCCTTGCCACCGATCGCCCCGACATGATCGCGGTGGCGTCTTTTGGCGCATCGCCAGGTTATCAGAATTACTGGTCGGCGGCGCGTCATCCCATTGTCCGCAATCAGATAGCCGATCTGCCAATAGCCCAGCTTGATGGATCAACCACCGCATGTGGAGGCTGGTTTGTCATGGACGCGATTGAGGTTTTGGCCACAGCGGGCCGCGCGGCGCAGCTACGCAGCGCAGTCAATCAGGCAGAGAAACAATGATCGTCCGCGACTATTCCAAGACTCTCACAGCAACCCTTTTGACATTGTGCGGCCTAGCGATTGTTGCCTCATGTGTTTTGGGTCCCACGCCCATAAAAGTTGAGTCGATCATCGCCGCGCTTTTTGGCGGAGGTGATGCTTCAACCCATCTGATCATCTGGCAAATCCGACTACCGCGCGCCATTGCCGGGCTCGGCGTTGGGCTGGCGCTTGGTGCCAGTGGCGCGGCGCTGCAGGGATTATTGCGTAACCCTCTCGCCGAACCCGGCGTACTGGGTGTGTCCGCGACGGCCAGCCTGTTTGCGACCTTCACTATATATTGGGGATTGGTTGAGCTCTCGCCTTGGGTGCTGCCTGGCGCTGCGATTGTGGGCGCTCTGCTCGCGACAGCTTTACTGGCCTTTATCGCGCCCCGTATTAGCTCAGTTGTGACTTTGGTTCTGGTTGGTGTCGGCCTATCAAGTTTTTCCGGCGCGCTCATGTCCCTAATGATCAATCTGGCGCCCAATCCTTTTTCCCTGTCGGACATGATGAATTGGATGCTGGGGTCTCTGGCCAATCGTTCTTTTGACGATTTGGGATTTGTTGCGCCTTTTTGGTTAGTGGGGCTGGCGATTTTGATCATGGCGGGGCCGGGCCTTCGCGCGCTAGCGCTGGGCGAAGAAGCCGCCAGCGCAGTGGGCCTCCATGTCGGCAGAGCGCGCACTCTGGTCGTTTTGGGCGCGGGTCTTGTAACGGGGGCCAGCGTTGCCGTCGCTGGGGCTGTCGGCTTTGTCGGCATTGTTGCGCCCCATTTGGTGCGCCCTTTGGTAGGACACGATCCCGCTAAAGCCATCATACCCTCCGCCCTGTTAGGGGGATTGATCCTTATACTGGCCGATGGCGTCGCACGCGTGATGCCAACTGATCAGGAACTAAAACTTGGCGTTGTTGCAGCTTTAGTGGGTGCGCCATTATTCATCATGATAGCGGCGGGCCGTCGGAATTTGGAGGCTCACACATGAACAGCCTCTCCTTGGTCAATGCCTGCGTCACCCTCAAAGGCGTGCCAATCCTCAAGGATGTATCACTATCACTTAAGCCCAGCACGATGATCGGCCTCCTAGGCCCGAATGGCGCGGGCAAGACGACAGCTATTCGTGCGCTTCTGGGCCTGCAAGCGCTGACATCGGGTCAAGCTCTTATTGGGGGAAAGCCAGTGTCGGATATGGCCCCGCGTGACCGGGCTTTGGCCGTTTCCTATCTCCCCCAAGCCCGCCAGTTTGTGTGGCCAATCGGCGTGCGTGAGGCGGTTGCATTGGGTCGATTTGCTTATGGGGGCGCTATGGGGAGACTGGGGCCACAAGATGCACATGCGGTCGATGACGCTTTGGTGCGCTGCGATCTTGCGAGCTTTGCCAATCGATCCGTGACCAGTCTATCGGGCGGGGAATTGGCGCGGGTCCATATGGCGCGCGCGTTTGCAGCCGAAGCCCCCGCCCTGATCGCCGATGAACCTATCGCCGCCCTCGATCCCCGTCATGCTTTGGATATCTTGTCGCTGTTGCAGAACCAGGCCCGAGCGGGGGACGCTGTTATGGTTATCCTGCATGATCTCAGCCTCGCGGCGCGCTTCTGTGACGAGATTATTTTGATGGATGGAGGCAAGGTGATCGCCACGGGCCCCGCCCGTGATACGCTGACAGTTCCGATGCTGCGCGATGTTTATGACATTGCTGGGAATTGGGATGGCGGGGAGTTGCGGATAAGCGGGCGATAGGGCCCGAAACAATCTGGGGTCTGTCCCGTCTTTTTTGACTCAAAAAAGCGGGATAAACAGACCCTAAATCAGATACCTAGACGCGCGACTTGGTTCTAAAA
>JBEINE010000296.1:0-1979 GCA_040378245.1 Hyphomonadaceae bacterium
CCCCCCTTTCGGTCACGGGCGCTTGTTGGGCGCGCCCCCCCCTCTGTGTTTTTTTTTTTTTTCAATTATTTGTTTTTTATACACTTTGCCCCGCGCGTGGGCCGCGCCCCCACTCAGACTCGCCACCAGCGCGCCCACAGCCAACAAGTCCAAGCGGCGCGCGTTGGCGACGTGCTCTTCGTCAGGGTCAGCTCCCCAGCGGGCTGCCTGCCAGTTCTCCTCAACCCGTATCGCTTTGAACGCCGCTTCGCCATCGATAAAGCGCTCCACCAAAGCCAGAGCGATAATCGCCGAACCCGTCAGGCCATTGGCAAAAGCCAAAGCCGTCAGGTGCCATTGATCATAATGTTCGATTGCACTTCGCAACGCGCTGAGCGAGGCCCCAGGTTGGGGGATGGCCATTGCGTCAAAAGTTGGGGTCAGTATCACGCCATGGCGGTCTGCGGCCCACGCCATTAGCGGATCCCAAGCGCTGGCTTGTGCCACCACTAAGGATTGAGGGCTGGGTGCGCGGTAACAAACAAGGTCAGTACCGGCATATTTGACGACTTCTTCAATCATGGCATCGCGCGTCTCTATCGCTCGGTCAATGGCGACATTCACCAATCTGGTCAGAGGCATCGACGCTGGCACAATATGATCGCCCTGCGCTTCCCACTCTGCCGCCACCAAAGTAGCTAGAGCTTGGTTGGGCACAATCAGGCTGGCTTTTGCTGGGGTGCGCGGCACGCGGCCATCCAAGCTCACACCAAAACCCCCGTCGGTTTCGATGGGTACGGCCGATTGATAGAAGCGCCGCGGATGGGGGGAGGCTGACATGGCTTAGCCTAGTTTGATTCTTCTCGGAGAGACCAAAGCAGACTTAAGGCTTGACCATCGAAAAATGACCAACATCGATGCGTCCGGTTCGGAAGCCCGCTTCGCAATAGGCCAGATAAAAGCGCCAGAGCTGGCGGAAACGTTCATCAAAGCCCAATTCACGAATATGAAGCCATTCGGCCAGAAAATTCTTCGCCCAGACCGCCAAAGTATCGGCATAGGACAGGCCAAAGGCCGCCGCATGGCCCCAGATTAGTCCTGCGCGCTCCACCTCTTTTCGCAGGCGTGTAACCGTTGGTAACATGCCGCCTGGAAACACATAGCTTTGGATGAAATCAGCGCGTGAGCGATATTCATCAAACAAACGCTCATCAATGGTAATGATTTGGAGAGCGGCTTTACCGCCGGGTTTCAGAACAGCATTGACCTTGTCAAAATAGGTCGCCCAATATTGTTCACCAACGGCTTCAAACATTTCAATCGATACCACAGCGTCAAACTCGCCTTGAATATCGCGATAATCAATCAGCTGAATGTCGCTGAGATGGCTTAAGCCTGCCTCCTCTAGACGAGCTTTAGCATAATTGTGCTGTTCGTTGGAAATCGTGACGCCGGTTACGTGAGCGCCATATTCGCGTGCGGCAAACTCGGCAAAGCCACCCCAGCCACAGCCGATTTCTAAAACACGTTGACCTGGCTTAAGGTCAACTTTTTGCGCCAGTGCGCGATATTTATTCATTTGCGCTGTTGTCAGATCCTGCCCCTCATTTTCATAGACGGCAGACGAATAGGTCATGCTGCTATCAAGCCAGCGCGAATAGAACCCATTGCCGAGGTCATAATGAGCGAGAATATTCTTTTTTGAGCCCGATTTGGTATTCTTTTTGAGGAATTTGTGGCGAAACTTATTGATGGCCATCCAGAGCGGCCCGCCTAGCATCAATGTCGGCATCAAATCGAGATTATCGCAAAAGACTTCAAGTAATGCCGCCAGATCTGGTGTGTCCCATTCGCCCGCCATCAGGCCTTCAGCAAATCCGATATCGCCCTGAGACAATACGCGTTTGATAAAGGCGAAGTCCTGGATCAATAAAGTGGCAACTTTGCCGGGCTTGGCACCTTTAAACGTGATCGCACGACCGTCAGGCAGCGACACATAG
>JBEINE010000243.1:0-3458 GCA_040378245.1 Hyphomonadaceae bacterium
GATTATCGATATTGGCAAAAAACAGACTGGTGACATCTGACAGCAATTCGCGACGCTTTTCGCTCGAATTCTCACTCGCCAGTTGCAGTAATTTTGCGTAACGTTGCCCAGTCTGCATTTCCCGCCCCAGTGTTGGTCCATGACATCTCAGAAAAACATGAATAAACCGTTGGTTTTAAGGCTGTTAAATCTTCAGCCGCTAGCCCGGTCCACCCGATAGTCGCGGTTCGCGGTCAAGGGCTTGAGCACGTACACGCTGAAAAAGATAGGTTTTTGGGACTTTGTTCGATGGTGGCTTATAGGTTTCTGACTTTGACTGAACTTGTGGGGGCGGCTTTAAACGGGGAACACCGCGCGCACGTCTCGGCGCAGAACGGAGGTCTGGCGCGCCATCTTCGAGGTCGGTTTGCGCAGCTTCCTGATCTATTTCATCAATCTGGGCAACACTGGCTTTGGCTACGCTTTTCGGACGTCGACCGCGTGAGACAACCCGCTCTTCAAGTTGCGACGAAACGGGGGTCGACCCGGCCAGCAGGTCAGCGCGGCCTCCGCTGGCATCCAGCGTACGTTGACGCTCTTTAGCCACGGCCTCCCACTCTCGCTGCACCGAATATGTCGGAATGCCTTGTTGGCGGGCGGCAGCGAGCTGAGCGCGGCGCATTTCGGCCGCGTCAATCATACCGTCAGTGCCACGAAACGCCGCTAGATTGCTCTCAGATTGGGCTTGGCGGCTGTTTTCATCCACCACCAGTGTTTGCCGTGGGGGGGTGATTGCGTTGGTGCGAGGCTCGTAATCGATACGCGCTTGGGAAGCAGGCTTTTGGTTTAGCTCCTTAGAAGTCGGGCTTAACTGTTGAGGCAGACCGCGTGCCTGAGCCGAGTTATCACTGGTTCTCCTTAGCAAAGGGGCAGCCTTTACCCCAGATTGCGATGACTTTCTGCCGGTCGCAGTTGTCTCTGGATAAGGCGTCAGTGATCGGCTGGCGCGCTCGCGCTGCAAAGGAGCTGCCGACAACAGCGGAATCTCATTGACCAGGGTTTGGCGGCGGGGAAGTCCTGACACAGTCCCGCGGATGGGACGTGATATGGTCGAGGCCGAAAATGTGCATAGCCCGCTGCCATCAACCTTACTCTGGCGTTGCCCAGAGGACCGAGCACTTTCTTCGAAAGACCAGGACGCACACATCCGGTCATCCGAGCAAGCGGTCGCGCAGGCCTCCGGACCTGGAGCCGGAAACCGAAGATAACCACTATCCTGAGCCAGAGCCACTGTTGCAAAGCCACAAGCCAATGCCAAAGTAAATGCGCGCACGCCCATCAGGGTCCTCCCGTATCTTGGATATGGCATCGCCTGTTTGAGTTAAGTTAGCATTAAGCGCGTGAGAATTGTCTCAATTGGCGCTGGCTAAGCTTTCTTGCAATTCGCTCAATTCCAGCCACTCTTCTTCAGCTTTGGCCAGTTTTGTGCGCATGGAGACGAGTTTGTCGCTGGTTTTCTGGAATAATGCAGGGTCAAGCGTGTAAAGATTGGGGTCATTCAACTGGTGCTCAAGCGCGCTGATTTCCGCCTCCAGTTTTGGAATGGCGTGACTCGCTTCGCTCAGACGACGCTCATCCTTATAGGATAATTTTTTGCCGCTTTTTTGCGCTGGGGCCTGCACATTCATGGCAGGCTTGGGCTTAGTGCCAGGGCCATGTCCCAAAGTCGGTATGCCTTGGCGCTGCAGATCGCTCCAGCCTCCGGGCGTCTCAACCCATGTTCCATCACCGCGCGGCGCTAAAGTCGCGGTCACCACCCCGTCCAGAAAAGAGCGGTCGTGACTGACGAGGATAACGGTACCATCATAAGCGGCCAGCATGTCTTCCAAAACGTCGAGCGTTTCCATGTCTAAATCATTGGTGGGCTCATCGAGGACCAGCACATTGGAAGGCTTGGCCAAAGCCAGAGCCAGCAAGATCCGATTGCGTTCGCCACCTGAGAAACTGCCAATCGGCTGACGTAAATGCCGACCGTCAAACATGAAATCCTTGGCATAAGCGGCTACATGTTTGGGATGGCCCCGCACCATGATTTGATCGCCACCCGCTGGGGCAAATGTATCCCACAAAGTGGCTTTTGGGTCTAAAGTGGCGCGGGTTTGGTCCATATAGGCAATAGTCAGGTTCTTGCCTAAGCGGGTTATGCCTGTATCTACCGCCAAATTGCCCAGCAATATCTTCACCAGCGTTGATTTGCCCGCGCCATTGGGCCCGACAATGCCTAAGCGGTCGCCGCGCACAATGCGCAAGTCAAGGTTTTTGACAACATCGCCGCGCCCCGCAAAGCCCTTTGATATGGCTTTGGCCTCAAAAACCAGTTTTCCCGATGTGCTGCCCGTATCGGCTTGGATCGCAGCACTGCCTTTGCGCAACAATGCCGCCTGACTCTTGCGCGCTTCGCGCATATCCATCAATCGGCGCAGACGGCCCTCATTGCGGGTCCGACGCGCCGTGACACCGCGCGCCAACCAGCGGGCCTCGTCTTCTAAAGTCTTATCGAGTTTTTCAAGCGCTTTGCTATCCTGCTCTTCGATAGAGGCAGACCAGTCTTCAAACTTGGCAAAAGATGCATCCAAGCGGCGCACAATACCAGAGCGCAACCAAAGGCAGGTCGATGACACATTGGCTAGAAACATGCGGTCGTGACTGACAATCAAGGCTGCACCTGAATATCTTTTCAGCCGTTTTTCGAGGTCTTCAATCGCTGCGATGTCGAGGTGGTTGGTTGGTTCGTCCAGCATCAGCAAATCAGCATCCGCGGCAAAGGCACGCGCCAAACTGGCCCGACGGGCTTCCCCACCTGACATGCCGGCAAGGACGCGCTGCGGGTCTAGGCCAAAACTATCTAATTCAGCGGCAGCTGCGGCCAGTCGCGCCGGCTCATCGCGATCATGGGGCACGTCTTGCACGGCCCAATCAATCAGGCGGTCAAAGCCAGCAAAGTCGGGCTCTTGGGTCTGGGTAGCAGCATGGGCGCCCGATGACACAATCCGATCACCGGTATCAAACTCCAAGGTGCCCGATAGAACCGCCATCAGGGTCGACTTGCCTGCACCATTGGCGCCCACCAATGCAGCGCGCTCGCCCCGCCGCAAGGTCAAATCCACGCCGGAAAAGACAGGCGCGCCACCGCGCTTGAGGGCTAGGTTTTTGAGTTGGATAACAATGTCTCGGCTCATGGGGAGGGGAGTGCGGGCTGGGGCGACTTTGGTCAAGGGGCGCGCTGCTTTCGCACTGAACGCGAGTTATGTGGCAGGACATTATAGCAATTGCACAATCAAACGACCCTTTAGGGAATTGCGCGAGATCGGAGCGGGGCCCCCCCCCGGCGGGAAAATTAAGTTTAAAAAAAAAAATATAAAAAAAAATAGAAACAAATAATGAGCGAGACCCCACCAACAAACCAACCCACCCCCCCC
>JBEINE010000273.1:0-2475 GCA_040378245.1 Hyphomonadaceae bacterium
AAATGGCGAAGGCTGTGGGTCGGGGTCAACAAAAGCAAGACATGAAATATCGAGAGATTCTAACAGACTATTTTGTATCAGCCATTGCAAAGGCCAGTCCACGTGCGACGCTCCCTGCAGCGCTGCCGAACGACAGACCGCGTGGGAAAACTATCCTGCTTGGTTATGGCAAGGCATCGGCCGAAATGGCGCTGGTTGCCTGCGAAGCGCTCAAAGGTGAGGTCAAGGGCTGTGTGGTCACGCGTCGCGGTCATGGCGTCGATTTATCCTTGACAGGCGTGGAAATGGTTGAGGCGCGCCATCCCGTCCCCGATATTCAAGGCGTGACTGCGGCGACACGGATGTTGGAACTAGCGGCCAGCGCCGGCCCAGATGACCGCGTCATTTTCCTTGCCTCTGGCGGTGGCTCATCACTTTTGTGCGCGCCAGCGGAGGGCATCTCCTTGGCTCAAAAGCAATCCATAACCGACATTTTGGTGCGCTCAGGCCTTGAGATCAAAGACATCAATCTGGCTCGTCGCCATCTGTCGCGCATCAAAGGCGGTCGTCTTGGCGCGATAGCCGGAGCACGTGGGGCCCAACTGATCACTTATGTCATTTCAGATGTTGCTGGCGATGATCCGGCCCTTGTAGCATCAGGGCCCAGCATTGCCGCTACGTTTGAGCCAGACGTCGCGCTAGATGTGTTGCGCCAAGCGGGCATTGAGGTCTCAGATGCGCTTAAGCGTGCTATTCATTCAAATCACCCCGCCCAATGCCCCACGCATCGTATCTATACGATTGCCACAAATGCAGACGCGCTCGAGCATGTTGAAGTTCGCGCAAGGTCCGATGGTTGGACTGTTATCGACGCTGGTAGATCGCTGAGCGGCGATGCGTGTGACTGGGGAAGAAACCATGCGACTCTGGCTTTATCCTACACAGACATGCCCGGACGTCATTTAATGCTTTCAGGGGGTGAGTTGACGGTCAAACAGGCTAAAAGCGATGGGCGCGGTGGCCCAAACTTGGAATATCTGACTGCGCTTTTGTCCGAACTACCAGCCGAGGCGGCTATTGAAGCCTTGGCTGGGGATAGTGATGGCATCGATGGCACAGAGGAAAATGCAGGGGGCTATATGGCGGCCTCAATGGCAAACTGGGACCTTGCGCGGGCGGCATTGGCGACAAATCGATGTTATGATCTTTTTGAGAGCTTAGGCGGCTTGATCATCACCGGCCCAACCCGAACGAATGTCAATGACATTCGGATGATTGCGGTGGAAGGCCCATCTGGATAACTCGGCCAACATTGGCCAAAACGCGTGGCAGCAACAGCGAGGGCTTCAGCTCGTGAGTTGGTTCAAAGCGTTGTCTATGGCCAGCGTCACCTCATTTATGCTCGCCATGCCGTCGACTTCCCGCAACAAACCGCGGTCAGCGTAGAAAGGCAATAATTGTGCGGTTTGGTCATTATAGGCTTGGATACGCTTGACGAACGTTATCGGGTTGTCATCCGCGCGCCCTTGTTCTTCATAACGCTTGGTTACACGCTCCAAGAGTTCAGCATCATTCACAACCAAACGGATCACTGCATCGATCCGGTGACCATGCTTCTCAAGCAGGCCGTCCAAAGCGACAGCTTGAGCGGGCGTGCGCGGGAAGCCGTCGAATATCATGCCGGCTGCATCGGGATTATTCTCAATCTCGTGGTCAATCAGCTCAATCACGATGTCGTCGGACACTAGTGCGCCCGCATCCATGACAGCAGCGACGCGGCTGCCAAGCTGGGAACCTGAAGCGCGGGCGGCGCGCAACATATCCCCGGTCGACACTTGCACAAAGCCACGCCCCTCAACCAGACGCTTGGATTGTGTGCCCTTACCGGCACCAGGAGGGCCGAACATGATCAAATTCATCATAGCATTATCCCCCGATTGCTGATCCTAAAGGCCAAATGCGCAGAACTATCGCCCGCGTCCCTTGAGCTTCGACTTCTTGATCAAGCCCTCATATTGATGCGCCAGCATATGAGACTGGATTTGAGCCACCGTATCAATGGTTACCGAGACGACAATCAGCAACGACGTCCCGCCCAAATAGAATTGCATCCCAAAGCGAGCAATCATGATCTCTGGCACCAGACAGACAATCGTCAAATAGGCCGCCCCAATGACCGTCAAGCGGGTCATGACTGTGTCGAGATAAGCAGCGGTTTTCGCGCCGGGGCGAATGCCCGGCAAGAAGCCACCATTCTTGCGCAAATTGTCAGCCGTTTCTTCTGTATTGAACACCACGGAGGTGTAGAAGAAACAGAAGAAGATGATGAGAGCCGCAAACAGCGCCATGAACAAGGGCTGGCCGTGCGACAACAGAGCGGCCGACTGCTGGATGCCTTCTTGCAAAACCACCCGCCATTGCGGTGCACCCGCCGGCAATTGACCACTGGCGACAAAACCAGCCATTGTCGCGGGCAATAGCAATAATGATGACGCG
>JBEINE010000014.1:0-28243 GCA_040378245.1 Hyphomonadaceae bacterium
GGTTGCACAAGTCCAGCTTGAAAAGTCGATCAATATGGGTCGCAAGATCGCTTATGGCTATTGGATCGGGATCGCGACAACCGCTTTCTTTGGGGCAGTCAAACCTTTTTAGGTGGGACTTTCGGGGCCAAAACGACAAACGCCCGACCATAAAGGCCGGGCGTTCAGACAGTCGTCGCTGCGTGCGTCGAGTCTGAGCCAACGAGGGGACATCGGCTTCGGGTTTCAAAGTGCGATCCGCAAGCGGGGGGACGACGCTGATCGGCTGCTTTGATCTCCTGAGTGGCAATATAGCAACGCTTGAAAAAAATAGCAAGATTAAAAGCATTTAATTCTTGCGTGTGACGCAATTGTCACATTTTGCGGCCTAACCACCGGGCTTAAACCGCCTAAAAGGGCCGGGATCCGCGAAAAGCACCGGATTTATCGCCCCACCGGGCGCTGTATCTGTCAGACGAACCCGGGTTGAGCGGCCTTGGCGGTCGCGAATCGTCCATTCTTCCAGCGCATTTGTCGCTTGATCGAAAGACACAATCAGTTCGCCATCGGCTTCGCGACGACGATCACGCATCGCAAGCTGATAGGTCCCCCCACTGCGCGCCACAGCGGTCACAGTCACATCGCGCGCCAAATCGACAGACGCTTTGAGCAGAAAATAGAGCGGCGTTTGGCGCAGGGGGTAACGGTCTATCGTGCGTAATCGACGATCTTGCAGCACCACATTTGTGCCGTCTGAAATCAATAACAAAGGGGAGGGCGCATCATACTCAAACCGCACCTTCCCTGGTCTTTGTAGCCAAACCCGACCGCTCACCTGACTGCCATCGGGATTTGTCTGCTGAAAGCGGCCTTGCAAACGCGTGATCGCATTGACGGCGCGTTCAACAGCTTGAACCATGCTGGTTTGCTCGGCCTTGGACAGAGCTTGGGCAAAGGCCAGCTCTGGCAGCAACATTATGGGGGCGGCGAGGAGGAGCGTGCGTCTGTTCATGAGGTCACCGAGTGTTGTCTGGCTCCCCTCGCCCCATTCTGATGGGGAGAGGGGCTGGGGGTGAGGGGCGGTTGGTCTGGGCGCTTTGTTACGTGCATATCGCAAGTGGCGAAACCCCTCACCCCAACCCCTCTCCCCATAAGAATGGGGCGAGGGGCTAAGTTAACCCGACTTACCTGAACCCACTGCCAACCAATTGCGACTTAACCATGATCAGGCAGCAATATCTCGCGTTTTCCCGCATGATTAGGGGGGGAGATCATGCCGTCGCGTTCCATGCGCTCAATCAGGCTGGCGGCGCGATTATAGCCGAGGGAGAGGCGGCGCTGCAGGTAAGAGGTTGAGGCCTTGCGGTCACGTGCCACAATCGCGACGGCTTTATCATAAAGATCATCGCCTGAGGCACTGCCACCAGCATCGCTGAGCATCCCGTCACCATAGGGATTATCATCATCCTCATCGGCGGTGATATCGTCAAAATACTCAGGCCCGCCTTGGGCTTTGAGACTGGCGACGATGTCCTCAACTTCATTATCGGCCACAAATGGCCCATGCAAGCGACGCATCTTGCCGCCTTGGGCCATAAACAACAGGTCGCCTTGGCCCAGCAATTGTTCTGCGCCCTGTTCGCCCAATATGGTACGGCTATCGATTTTTGAGGTGACGCTATAGGAAATGCGCGTCGGGAAATTGGCCTTGATGGTGCCGGTGATGACATCGACGGACGGACGCTGCGTCGCCATAATCAGATGGATACCCGCCGCGCGTGCCATTTGCGCGAGGCGTTGCACGGCCCCTTCAATATCCTTGCCCGCAACCAGCATCAGATCAGCCATCTCGTCAATCACCACGACGATATAGGGCAGATGCGTCAGTTCGAAGGTCTCAGTCTCATAGATAGGCTTGCCGGTCTCGCGGTCCCAGCCCGTTTGCATGGTGCGCGAAAAGGTTTCTTCTTTGGCGATGGCTTCGGCGGCGCGTTGGTTATAGCCGCCAATATTGCGCACGCCGATTTTTGACATTTTCCGGTAGCGCTCTTCCATTTCTCGCACGGCCCATTTGAGGGCGGCTACGGCCTTCTTGGGGTCGGTCACAACTGGGGCCAGCAAATGGGGAATGCCGTCATAGACCGATAATTCCAGCATTTTGGGATCAATCATGATGAAGCGGCACTGGGCTGGCGTCATCTTATAGAGAATGGACAAAATCATCGCATTGATGCCGACGGATTTGCCAGAGCCGGTTGTCCCCGCGATCAGAAGGTGGGGCATACGCGCGAGGTCAGCGACTGAAGGCTCGCCGCCAATCGTTTCGCCCAGAGCCAGCGGCAGCTCCTGACGCCCACCATCATAATCAGCGGTCGACAAGAGATCGCGCAAATAAACGGTCTCACGGCGGGCATTGGGCAGCTCAATGCCGATGGCATTACGCCCGGGCACAACAGCAATCCGGCACGCCTGCACCGACATGGAACGCGCGACATCATCGGCTAGTCCAATCACACGCGCGGATTTTACCCCAGCTGCGGGTTCAAGCTCATAAAGGGTAACCACTGGTCCCGGACGGACATTGAGGATCTCGCCCTTTACGCCAAAATCGCTGAGCACCGTCATCAGCAAACGCGCATTCTGTTTCAGGCCCGCTTCGTCATGATGGGCGACGCGAGGCTTTGGTTTAGCGAGCAGATCGAGCCGGGGCAGCTCAAAATGCGTATTGGTTGGATACATTGGCAATTCAGGCTGCGCCTCGCGGGAGGCGCGTGGCGATTGTCTGGCAGCCTTAGGCAGCTCAATGGGAATATCGCCATATTGGGTCAGTGCTTGGTAAGGGGCCCCATAGGCACCTTGATGAATCTCAGGTTCCCGCCAAACGTCTTGGGTTTGGCCAGCAACCCCGTCGCGCGGCGCAAAGCGCGCGGCTATCGCCGCCGCATCGTCGCCATCCATGTATCCCTTGGTTGCTGGCACGCGATGAGATGCGCGTGCTCGATTGATTGGCTTGTGGGCGGTCGATTTGGATGATCGGGCTGTGAGTCTATCGATCGCGACACGCAGGCTTGCCCAGTGATAACTTGCGGTATCGAGAGCCGCTTCGACCTCGCTGCGCTTCAGGGCAAGCGCCAATATCGCGCAGACAAGTGCACCGACAAAGGCAAACAGCGCCCCAATCGCGCGGCCACCACCGAGGCCTGAAAATGGCCACGCAAACAAACCAAGAAGCCAATCGCCAAACAGACCGCCAAGCCCAGTTGCCATCACCCAATTAGCGGCCTTGGGTAAACCCGCCAAAGCGGCTGAGAACATCAAAGCCCCGACAATAGCGGCCCATGTACGCAGTGCCAAACGGTCGACGCCTTGGTCTCCCCGCATCAATGTCAATAGGCACAGCGCAACACACGCCATCAAAGCCGGCACTACGCCTAATCCCAACATCTGCAAAGCAAAGTCTGCGAGCATAGCGCCGGGCACGCCCAGCCAATTGTTGATTTTGCTCGCGCTGGCTACATTCCAGCTTGGATCATTGGCACTAAAGGACAGAGTTGAAATGGCAAGCAAAAGACCCGCCAATATGCCAAGGCCAAGTAAAGCGTCACGGGCTACCCGTACGCGCCAAGACGAAGAGGCTCTGGGTCCTTGTGGTGAAGGTGAGTTTGCCCTGATGCGCGCGCCCATGATCTCATTCCCATGTGAGTGATGTGTGGCGCACCATTCTGGTGCTGTCTGGCCCTCTACAAAGCAGGACCGTGGTTAGCGCCGAGTTAAATTAACCCTTTTTTTGCAGGTGTTATAGGAGCAAGCGGGTTAGCCTGAAACAGCGAAGCGACTATACGGCCTCAGCCCGCGCAGGCATCCATAAAGCGCGCCAGTTCCACGTCCAACGGTGTCACACCTCGGGCATCATGGGTGGTCAGGGTCACTTTGACGGTCTTGTAGACGTTAAACCATTCAGGATGATGATCCATTTGCTCGGCTTTCAACGCCACACGGGTCATCCAGCCAAAGGCTTCTTTGAAGTCAGAGAAGACGAAGGTTTTTTCGATCGCAGTTTTGTGTGTGGCCTCGTTCCAGCCTTGCAGACTGGAGAGAGCGTCTGAGACGGTAATTGCTGTGGGGCGTGGCATAAGTCAAACTCCGAGTTAAACCTGTCATCCCGCCCGCAGCGCAGCGAAGAGGCGGGACCTCATCGGTTTACATAGCTTCCCGACAAGGTTCCCGATCAACGCTACGCTCGTTGGGGGTGACACATCGCGTCTGTCTTAAGCCAAAGTCGGCTCAGGCGCCGTGCCACCACTTTTCTTGCCGATCACTGGCAAGGCCGATGATGGACCCGCAGGGGTACGGCCCGCATTATCATCGCGCACCGGCTTGATGCCCTTGAGCAATGCGATGATCTCATCGCCCGACAAAGTTTCATACTCAAGCAGACCCTGCGCGAGTATTTCCAAATCATCCTTGCGCTCTGTCAGGATACGGGTGGCCTCAGCATAACCCCACTCAACCAAGCGACGCACTTCGCGGTCGATGGTCTGGGCGGTGGCCTCTGAGACACTTTGGGTGCGCGACACTGAATGGCCGAGGAACACTTCTTCCTGGTTATCGCCATAAGCGACTGTGCCCAATTCTTCCGAAAATCCCCAACGTGTGACCATAGCACGGGCCAGACGTGTGGCCTGTTCAATATCAGACGACGCACCCGATGTGACGGCCTCTTTTCCAAACACCAGCTCTTCGGCGACCCGCCCCCCCATCATAACCGCCATACGGCTCATCATCTGGCGATAGCTGAACGAGAGTTTGTCGCGCTCTGGCAATTGCATCACCATGCCTAAGGCTCGGCCACGGGGAATGATCGTGGCTTTGTGGACAGGGTCGGTGTGGGGCACCGTTAAAGCCACCAAAGCATGACCGCCTTCATGATAGGCCGTCAGGCCTTTTTCTTCGGGCGTCATCGCCATGGTTTTGCGTTCAACGCCCATCATGATTTTGTCTTTGGCGTCTTCAAACTCTTTCATGGTGACCAGACGCATGCCGCGCCGCGCCGCCAACAAAGCCGCCTCATTGACAAGGTTCATTAGATCAGCGCCAGAGAATCCGGGGCAACCGCGCGCAATTGTCTTTGCGTCAACGTCAGCTGACAAGGGCACATTGCGCATATGCACTTTCAGCACTTTCTCGCGGCCATTAATGTCAGGAAGACCCACCGTCACTTGGCGGTCAAAGCGGCCTGGACGTAAAAGAGCCGGGTCCAACACATCAGGGCGGTTGGTTGCTGCGATGATGATGATGCCTTCATTAGCTTCAAAGCCATCCATTTCAACCAGAAGCTGGTTCAAGGTCTGTTCACGCTCATCATTGCCACCGCCGAGACCTGCACCGCGATGGCGACCAACAGCGTCAATTTCGTCGATGAAGATGATGCAAGGCGCATTCTTCTTGGCCTGCTCAAACATATCCCGCACGCGGCTCGCACCGACACCAACAAACATTTCCACAAAGTCAGAGCCTGAAATCGTAAAAAATGGCACATTGGCTTCGCCCGCTACAGCGCGCGCGGTCAGGGTTTTACCGGTACCAGGAGGGCCGACCAATAATGCGCCTTTTGGGATTTTGCCGCCGAGGCGTTGGAACTTCGTTGGGTCCTTCAAAAAGTCTACGACTTCTTGAAGCTCTTCGCGGGCTTCATCGATACCGGCTACATCTTCGAAGGTCACGCGGTTTTTGTTCTCAGTTAGGAGTTTGGCTTTAGACTTCCCAAAGCCCATCGCGCCATTCTTGCCGCCACCGCCCGACATCTGGCGCATCAGGAAAAACCAAAGGCCAACCATGATCAATAATGGCAAAAGATTTGCCAAAAGCGCGCCAAGGAAAGGGGCGCGCGGGGGTTGCTCAAAATTGGTTTCCACTTTTGCTGCAGTCAGTCTGCTCTCAATGAAGGAGGTATCGTTCGGCAACATGGTTATAAAGGGTTTGTCGTCTTGCAGGCGCCCACGCGCCACATCCCCGACAATCGTGACTTGTTTAACGCGGCCACCATCCACCTCTTGAACAAGGGCGGAATAGGACAGATTATTGGCGGCGGGTTGGGCTGTCGGACGGTTCATGAACGAAAACACCGTCACCAGTGCCAGCGCCAGAAATCCCCAAATAGCCAGATCGCGCATCTTCATTGAGTTTCTCTTTCTTTCAACAATCGTCACACGGGGGTTACCATTGCAACAATTTTGGCGCACGTCGAGTGGCCAGTCTCAGAGATAGGTGTTTATCCCCCAGATGTAAGGCCTTCTAGCACGTGACACGATCCCAATTATGTTAATTGGTGCCGTGCCGCATGGGTTAAGAATGTGAGGGCGCGGTTTGACGGTGACCGGTCAAGGCAAAATTCCGACTAATGCTAGCCAGTCTTGCTGAAATGTCTCGGTCCGTGACCGGGACTTCTGATAGATGCGAGCGTCGCGCAGGTGCGCGCGAAATCATCAAAAGCGCGCCTTGGCGCTTGAAACTGGCCCCAGCCAGCGTTGCGCCGCGAAAAGTGTCGGAGTTGATGGCATCTCGCAGGCGGGTGACTTTATTGACATGGGGCAAGCGTAGCCCGCCCCCAATTGCAAAGCTGAGCCAGCCCAAAGCGCGCTCAACCACAAACTCTGGCGCGTCGCAGACGGCGTTAAAACTTAGGCTTGCGCGGTCAGCGTTAATTTGCAAATCCGCAGCATCCAAAAACTGATGCGTGGCCGCGTCATGGGCGCTGCGCAAGAGTGCGGCCTTGGCAGCTATCCGGCTCAAGATATCAACATCGGCACCAGCACCATTCAAGACCGAAAGGCGCTGCCGCGTGCGAATCCGGGCGAAATCAACATTGCTGTTGGATGGGTCTTCGTGCCAGCTTTGCCCAGCGTCAACCAATAGGGCACGCAGCTCACCCCGGCTTGTGCTCAGCAGCGGACGACCCAAAAGGCAGGGCCAATCGCGTCTGGGAAATGGGCTGGGGGACAGGGCTGCCATCCCTGCCAAGCCATCAAGGCCGGTTTTTGAGAGCAATCGGAGGGCCAAAGTTTCGTTTTGGTCATCACGCGTATGGGCCATAAGGATCAGGCGGGCCTGTTGGGCCTCGGCCGCTTGCGCCAACGCGCGATGCCGACCTTCGCGCGCCCGCTCCTGCACACGCGACGCGCCTGTTGCCAAGTTCAGCGTGATGATCTGTGCTGTTAGTCCAAGGGCTCTCGCCCAATCCACACTTTGTCGCGCTTCTCCACACGAGCCATCGCGCAGGCCGTGATCAATGCACACCGCATGGACGTGGCCATGGCTTTCCGCCATCCAGCGCGAGCACAAAAGCGCCAGCGCCATGCTGTCGCCGCCCCCCGATAGGCCAAGCACAAAACGGGGTCCAAATTGGTCCGCCCACGTTGAAAGGCAGGTATTCAGCTCAGCTTGAAGGTCTAGGGTAGCCTCTAAGCTGCCGGACATGGCATGCGGGCAATCTCGCCATCGGCGCGCGCTTTCAAAGTTGCATCTGGGCGAGGGGTGCGACGCTTAAACTCACTGAGCGCCACGCAGCGCTGGCGATTATCGCCCAATTGACGAAAGGCCCCAGCCAATCGGATCAGAGCTTCTGATGCCCGAGGCCCTTGGGGGGTGACCTTGAGATAGTCGACATAGGCCGCCGCCGCCATGCCCCAAGCACTTTGAACAAAACGGGCTTCGCCCAACAGCCATCGCGCCTCAGACGCCTCAGGGCTTGTCGGATAGACCCAAATCAATTGCGCTAGATTGGCCTCAGCGAGGCTATAGCCGCCAGACTGCAAGGCTGATTGGGCATTTGTTAACATGAGGGTAGGCGATAATTGGGGTGGCAGCGGCGCTTCAAAGAGCTCTGGCTTGGGCTCAATTGGGACAGCTGCGAGGTGCGCCGCTTCAGAGGCCGCTTTTGCGCTGGTTTCAGTGACTGCTGAGTTGGCGCGAAGCTGGTCAATCATTGTGGCGAGGCGTTCGGTCTCGCTTTTTTGGGCAGCGATTGTGGCTTCTAAGGCCTCGACCCGACCAATCGTCTGCGACAATTCTCGGGTCAATTGCTCTAAACGCACCAAAGTGCGCGCTGATAGCGTTTCGGTGGTTTGTGCCAATGCCGGCTCGACGGCGGGCGGGATGTCCGTTGGAGGCACGGGGGCCTGTGCCTGCGCATAGGTCCAAGACGCGCCAAGGCATGTCGCAAGGAGGATCACTTTCCCGAAATAGTCTAATTGTCTTAGCATAAAGCGTCCAAGTGATCGCATCCTTGAGCCCATCGACATGAGCTTAGCTTAGTCGAGTAATTGGGTGATCGAATTGCGGTTGATGGCCCAGCCTTCTGGGTTGGAACGCGGGTCGATCGGGCGCTCTTTACCATAGGACACCGTTTCAATATTTTCCGCGTTTACGCCTAGGCCCACAAGATAATCGCGGGTCGCAGCGGCGCGGCGTGAACCCAATGCCAGATTATATTCCCGCGTTCCCCGCTCATCAGCACTGCCGGCGATGATGACGCGCTTTGAGGGATTGGCCAATATCCATGCCGCTTGGCGGGCTAATGTGGCGCGAGCTTCGTCAGTTAAGTCATAGCGGTCGGTCATAAAGTAAACGCGGTCACCGGCTTGCCCAAGCGTGTCGGCAACGCGTGTCTCTTGATCACCTGCACTGGCCTGAGCAACGACGCCGCGGACTTCGCGATTTTCGACGTTTTGAGCGGGAGCGATTGGGGGCAGGGGCGCGCTTTGAGTGGCCGCGGTTTGGGGCGATGGTTTCGTCGGCGGCGCTGCCTCTGATTGGTTTTGATTGCCCGTTTCAACGGTCGCGATGGGTTTTGGCTGACTGGCGCATCCAGCGGCAAACGCGAGACTCGCTGCGAGTAACAAAAGTCCAATGCGGCGATGGGGCGGCAAAAGAAGTTGGGTCATGAGAGTCTCCGTTTCTAACATTTAGTCATGTGGACAAGGGATTAAGGACAGACGTTTAGGCACTCGACTTAAGGCAAACTGGCCGACCACGCAGGGTCGGAGCTGGCCGCACTATAGGGCGCTGGACGAAGGTTGGAACCTGAAACATCGACACTCCAGAGTGTCGGTGAAGCTCCTGGTGACGCTTCGCGCTGAAACATAATCACCCGACCATTGGGTGACCATGTTGGACCCTCCACCAGATAGGCGTCTGCCAGTAGGCGTTCGCCCGAACCATCGCCGTTCATCACGCCGATCTGGAACCGACCTCCTGATTGGCGCGTAAAGGCAATCAGATCGCCCTTAGGCGACCAGACAGCGGTTGAATATTGCCCTGAACCAAAGGACAAGCGCCGCACGCCTGAACCGTCTGCCGCCATACGATAAATTTGCGGACTGCCACCACGGTCGGAGGTAAAGATAATCTGGCTGCCGTCCGGCGACATGTCTGGTGAGGTGTCAATGCTGGGATTATTGGTTAATTGGCGCAACGCGCCGGTCCGTAGGTTTTTGATGAAAATATTGCTGTCCCCGTCACTATCGGAGCTAAACAGGATCGATTGTCCATCGGGGCTGAAGCGGGGGGCAAAGGCCATATTGCCCGTCCCCTCGATGGCTTCGCGACGGCCCGTCTCAATATCAAGCATCCAGACCCTCAAGCCGCGTTGAGACAGCGCCGAATAGACGATCTGTTGGCCCCCCGCATTAAAGCGCGGGCTTAGAATAAGGTCTTTACCGTCGGTCAAGAAGCTGGGATTAGCGCCGTCCTGATCCATCACCGCAAGGCGTTTGATCCGCGCCGTTGAGGGGCCGCTTTCAGCCACAAAGACGATGCGACTATCGAAATAGCCTTCTTCTCCTGTTAGTCTTTTATAGATGGCGTCAGACACTTTGTGGGCAATACGACGCCAGTTTTCGTCAGCTGAAGCGAACTCGAGACCCAGCATCTGGCTTTCACCCGATACATCCCACATGCGAAACTCAACCCGTAACCGCCTGTCTTGGACACGACCGCGCCCAATCACGAGAGCTTCAGATTTGATATCGCGCCAGGCTGGAAAGCGCGGCGTCACATTCACGTCGGTGTCTTTTTGGAGGAAGGAGGCGGGATCTTGGACTTGAAACAGGCCCGATCGCTCCAAATTTGAGCGCACAGCCGCGGCAATAGCAACCCCGCTGGGCCCGTCAAAATCGGCAATCGCGATGGGCAAAGGCCGCCTATGGCCCTCTGTCACACTGACGCTGAGCTGCGCAACAGCGGGTCCGCTGCCCAAAAGCACGGCCAAAAACGCCATTATGACAACAGTCATACGCGGCCCTGAAAATAGGGGCAGAGACCAAAAATTAATCATGTCTCTTTCTCGCCTAAGATCATGAAGTTTTAATGGCAAGTTCAGGGTTAAAGTCATGGTCTGGCCGTCATACGTTGTGGGTCAAAGCTAAAGCGAACCTGTCGCCACGTCTCGTAGCGATCAGGCGGTAGATTAAACGGTGCGCATTCACGCACGGCCCTTAGTGCATTATCAACGGCCACAATGAGGCTAGGGCTCGCTCCCGCCCGCGAGGCTGGGAAAACGACACTGGGTTCACGCAACACCCGCCCATCAATCCCTAAATCAATACTGACCACCACCAAAAGATCCTTACGCACCGTCAAAGACGCTGGCTCTAGCCAACAGGGTTGGATTTGTGCCCGCAAAGCCGCCTCCAGATCGCCACTCAATTGCGTACCACCCCCCGCTTTACCGAGCCGACCTGCCTGCCCGCGTGAGGCTAGTTGCGGGGTCCGCCGTCCGCCCGAATCAGCGCCCGAGGCTGCGTTTGTTGCCGCCGCCACGTCAAACTCAATAGGTGCGGCGGCCGGGGTTTGGCGCTGGACAACACGTGCAGTGGGAGCGGGTTTTGGCGTCACCTGTGGAGGCGCCATGGCTGAGGGCAGCGCTGCAGACTTGGCTGGCGCGCGCGGCTCTCGTGGGGCAGGCGTCTGAGACGCTGCAGATTGTGGCAGGGGAAGAGGCTGCACGACAGGCATATCAGTGGGCGCAGCAGCGGGACTGGGGCCGGGCAGGAGCATCGCTTGTGTTGTCTGCGGCATTGGGGCAGGAGACGGCGTATTGACGCCCAATTCTTGGGTCTCGGGCGCTTGGTTGTCGCCAATGACACTCAGGGTGTCGCTGACAATATCCACCGCGATGACATCTTCGGGCAGGATTGGTGGGCGGGCCTGCCACGAGATCAGCGCCATGAGCAAAAGGCCAATATGAAGCACGCATGAGGCGGCGCCACCAACAGGGAAGCCCGGCCCCATAGACTCAGAGCCAAGACGCAATCGATATCCGTCAGCCGGGCTCATGTCTCGGAAGGCCCCAGCCACCCTAGGGCCCTATTGCTCAACAGGGTCAGTCACAAGACCCAAATTGCGATAGCCAGCCGAATTCAGGCGCGCCATAACGCGCATCACAATGCCGTAATCAGCGGTCTGAGCCGCCCGAATGAAGATGCGCCGCTCAAAAGTCTGCCCCGAAAGCGCCGTCATCGCCGGCAAAAGCTCGTCAAAGGCTATGGCTTGGTTTTGCAGAAAGACTTGGCCATTGGCTTGGATTGTCACTGAAATCGGCTCTTGCTCGGTTGGCAGGCTCTTAGCTTCAGTTTTGGGCAAATCGACGGGCACACCCACCGTCAATAGCGGTGCCGCCACCATGAAGATGATCAGCAAAACCAGCATCACATCGACAAATGGCGTGACGTTAATCTCGCCCATTAAGCGACGACTGCGTCGGCCGCGCCCCCTGCTGCTGCCTTTGGAAAGACCGGCTGACATCTTAGCCCTGATCCTGCAGGCGTCTGGAAACGCGCGCGATCACGTCGTCTGTCAGGGCATCGAGGCGCACGGCAAATCGATCCAGCGCGCCGGCTAGGGCATTATAAAAGATCACGGCAGGTATAGCGGCCAACAGGCCCAAAGCGGTCGCGAAAAGCGCTTCTGCAATCCCAGGTGCGACCACAGCCAGATTGGTGTCGCGGGATTCTGCGATCCCGCGAAATGCATTCATGATACCCCAAACAGTGCCAAACAAACCAATAAAGGGTGCTGAGGAGCCAATGGTTGCCAGAACAGCTATGCCGCGTTCAGCGCGCGCCAGCTCTCGTGCAATGGCCGCTTGCATCACACGCTCCATCCGCTCTAGCGCACGGGTTATGCCGCCATCGCTCAGCCCTGCGGCGCGTCGGGCAACACGGGCTTCAGCCAGCCCCACAGCAACCACGCGCGCCATCGCATCCCCAGCGCGCGGGCTGTCTTCAATGCCATCTAGCCCCCGACCCTCAGACAATGTCGCTTCAACAGCGCGCGCGCCAGCTTCCAGTTGTCGGATTTGAAGGAATTTATCGATCGCCACCGCCCATGACCACATGGATGCCAGCGCCAAGCCAATCATCACCGCCTTTACGACAAGGTCCGCCTTCAGGAATAAGGCCAGAAAAGAGAAGCCTTCAGCTGTGCTCGCGCCGTCCATAAATGTCTCGCTCCAAGTGCCAACGCCCGCGTCGACACACTAATCCATAATAGGCAATCGTGGCCGTGTCAGGGCCGCTGACAGCTTACAGGCCTTGTCGATCAACATTGCGGCCTCAGTGCGGCAATATGGTTAATGGCAGGTTAGAATGTGCGATTGAAACTGACGGCTTGCTAACATCGTGCTTCTTCGGCCAACATAATTCATGTTTGCCACTATTTTGGCATCAGTTTGCCCGCTAGAGTGGTCCAATCGCCTTGACTTATTGGTCGGCAAGTCCTATCCGCGCTGCTCACCCAGCCTCTAGGTTCATCGACTGAAAAGGTAACTCGGCTTTGCTCAATCCTATTGATAGCTGAGATCGGGAAATGAATTCGCTGCAGATCACACAGCCATCTGTCTCAAAGATGGCCATAACCAGAGAGAAATGACCATGTCGCGCCGTTGCGAATTGACTGGAACCGGGCCGATTGTCGGCAATATCGTTAGCCACTCAAACACAAAGACCAAGCGTCGTTATTTGCCAAACCTGCAAGACGTCACTTTGGCTTCTGAAAGCCTGGGCCGGGCGTTTCGCTTGCGCATCACCATGGCGACTTTGCGCTCCGTTGACCATAATGGTGGCCTCGATGGCTATATCGTAAAGATTGACGAGACCAAAATGTCTGATCGCGCCCGTAAAATCCGCAAGGAAGTTAAGTCCAAATTGGCTGAGCTGGCCGCAGCTTAAGACCTTAATAGTGCCGAAATGATAAGCCCCAGTACAGACGCGCTGGGGCTTTTTGGTGACGGAAACTCAGCGTTTTTCTCAGCCTCTCATAAGGCTTAAGGTTCGATTTGAAAGCAGCGGAGCGCGGGACTCCTTTGCCGCATATCGACGAAAAAGCGGCACAGGAGTACCGCGCTCCAAGATTTCCTAGTTGTTTTCAGAAAGATTTTACTGCCGTTTTCAATCCTGTGAAAAGCGACTAAGCACGCCCGATACTCGCATAATGAAAGCCATCTTCGCGCATCTCGTCTGGGTTATAAATGTTGCGCATATCGACAACGACTTTGGCGGCCATGGCAGCCCCAATGCGATCAAAGTCCAGTGCGCGGAATTGATCCCACTCTGTAATCACGCCTAAGGCGTCAGCCCCTTCTGCCACTTCATAGGGATTTTCGCAGAAAGTGATGCCTGGCAATAGGCTCGCCGCTGCCTCCATGCCTTCAGGGTCATAGGCCTTCACATGCGCGCCTGCGCTCAACAAAGCGGGGACAATATCAAGGCTGGGCGCGTCGCGCATATCGTCGGTATTGGGCTTAAACGTTAAACCTAACAGACCAATCGTCTTGCCGCTGACATTGCCGCCGCAAGCCTCAATAATCCGGTCCGCCATGGCCAGTTTGCGGGCTTTGTTGGCGGCGACCGTGGTCTCAACAATGGTTACAGGTGCGCCATAATCCTGCGCGGTTTTCACCAAAGCCAACGTATCTTTGGGAAAACATGACCCACCATAGCCAGGCCCAGCGTTCAGAAACTTCTTGCCGATACGATTATCAAGGCCGATGCCGCGCGCTACTTCCTGCACATTGGCACCGACTTTCTCACACAGGTCCGCCATCTCATTGATATAGGCGATTTTCACCGCCAGAAACGCATTGGCAGCATATTTGGTGAGTTCGCTGGTGCGGCGGTCTGTAAAGACAATCGGGGTTTCGTTGAGATAAAGGGGGCGATAAAGCTCTCGGATAACCTGACGGGCGCGCGCATCTTCTGTGCCCACCACAATGCGGTCTGGGCGCTTAAAGTCACTAATAGCTGCCCCTTCACGCAAAAACTCTGGGTTTGAAACAACAGCAAAATCCCCGTCTGGGCGGGTTTCGCGGACAATGGCTTCCACGAGATCACCGGTTCCAACTGGAACGGTGGATTTATTGACGATAATGGTGAACCCGTCCATCACACTGGCGATTTCTCGTGCCGCCGCTTCGACATAAGACAAATCCGCATGCCCATCGCCGCGCCGTGACGGAGTGCCTACGGCGATGAAAACAGCGTCTGCATTGCGAACAGCGTCGGTGATTTCAGTGGTGAACGATAAACGCCCTGCTTTGACATTGGTTGCGACTAAATCGTCAAGGCCTGGCTCATAGATTGGCATGATACCTTCCATCAAGCGTTCAATTTTGGACGCGTCTTTGTCGACGCACACGACTTCATGCCCGAAATCGGCAAAACAAGCCCCCGAAACCAGGCCCACATAACCAGACCCAATCATTGTAACGCGCATAAGATAAATCCTTTGAAATTCTTGCCGCCTTAAACCTTGAAAGCGGCAGGGGTGCAAGGTCAGGGCTCGTATCTGGCGATTGTTCAGGCTGACATCACGCCAAAAAGACGGTGGCATGACGTCTTTTTTCCCAATTTGGGTCTAAAGCCGCTTTCGTTATGTTCATTAACTTCAGGCGAATCCATAAAATCCCATTGAGTGGGTTAAAATACCATGCTATCCCTTTTGTTTGAGGTATTGAGGACGAAACGTGCGATTCATCTCCACCTATGATGCGAGTTTGGACGACAAGCGGCGGGTGACCATCCCGGCCGATTTTCGCGCTGGCCTCAAAACAGGCGGTGAGGATGATTATGTGCGCGTATGGCCGGGTGAAGGGCCTTGGCTTGAAGGCGCTGATGACAGTTTCTTCAGTGCATTATCTCAATCGGCTGAAGAACTTGCGGAAGATGATCCAGAGATGGCCGAAGCGGCGACTTTGGCGATTATGGGTGGGTCACGCAAACTCAGCATTGATAGCGCCGGACGCATGGTCTTGCCTGAAGCCTTTGTGGCCTATGCGGCTTTAGGTAAAATGGTAGCCTTTCAAGGCCTTGGGCCTTATTTTCGCATAGCGAGCGCGGAGATGGGCCATGCGATGGCGATGCGGGCGCGTGAAAAGACCATCGCTATGAAGCCGCGTATTTTTGCGATGGCGCGGCGCAAAGTGCGTGAGGGCAATCCCTCATGAGTGGTCACGCCCCAGTCATGTTGGAGGAGGTCTTGACGGCTTTGCATGTGCAGGCCGGTGCCAGAATTATTGATGCCACCTTTGGAGGCGGGGGCTATACACGCGCGATTTTGGCGGCAGCGGATTGCCACGTGACTGGCCTTGACCGCGATCCTGAGGCGATCGCGCGCGGCAAACTGCTTGAAACCGAAATGCCTGGCCGGTTTGAGATTGTCGCGACACAATTTTCCAAAATGGCCGCTCTGGGTGGGCCGTTTGACGCGATTGTGCTCGATATTGGTGTGTCGTCCTTTCAGATTGATCAGGCCGAGCGTGGGTTTTCTTTCATGCAGGATGGTCCCCTTGATATGCGTATGGGCGGCGAAGGCCCCAGCGCCGCTGAGGTGGTGGCGCAACTCAGCGAGGATGAGTTGACCAAGATTTTCCAAGTTTACGGGGAAGAACGCGAAGCCCGCCGAATGGCGCGCGCGATGGTCAATGATAGAATTGCCACGCCTTATCTGCGGACAAGTCAGTTAGCTGGGCTGGCGTCGCGCGTGATTGGCCGCAAGAGCGCTGACCAAATCCATCCCGCCACGCGCATTTTTCAGGCTCTGCGGATTTATGTCAATGATGAGCTCGGTGAGCTTGAAATGGCCCTGGCGGCGGCTGAGGTGATTTTGCGCCAAGGCGGACGCTTGGTGGTTGTAACCTTCCACTCGCTCGAAGACCGCGTAGTCAAGTCTTTCTTTAATGCGCGCAGCAAAGAGAGGAGGGGATCGCGCCATACACCAGTCACCAGCGGGCCCATGCCAACTTTTGACCTCATCACGCGTAAACCTCTGACGGCTAGCGATGAGGAAGTTAAGCGCAACCCCCGCGCCCGTTCCGCCAAATTGCGAGCGGCCGTTCGAACCGGCGCACCGGCCCAACCCTTCAGCCTCACGGGCCTGCCCGGTGTAACGCCGCTCCCCCAGCTAAAGAGGGCGGCATGATGATTCAGCGCAGCCACATTGTGGGCTTTGTCGGCTTGGTTGGTTCGGCTTTCGCGCTCTATTGGGCCAAGGCAGAGGCCCAGAGTGCGCGTGAGCACGTGATAAAGCTACAAAATGAGGTTGATACACAGCGCCGCGCCGTGCGCCTTCTTGAGGCTGAGCTTGCATGGATGGAACGCCCTGATCGCTTGGAAGCCACTGCGCGGCACAAGTTAGGCCTCACGCCTGTTACGGCGCAATCAACCGCAAGCCTCGATGATCTCGATCAAATCGCACCTTTGCCGTTAGCAGACCCTAAGTCGGGGCCCGCGCCATGAACATGAACCCAACACGCGACACAGCGCCTATGCCCGAATGGCCCCGCCCAGAACCGCGCGATCAGGGCGGTTGGACAAATCCCCGCGGCCGCACGTTCATGTTGTCGCTCATGTTTTGCGCCGGGGCGATTGGTTTTGCAGGCCGAGCCATCCAAATTGGCCTCTTCCGGCCCGTCGACGAAGCCGCAACAGCGGCCCGCGCCGATGCTATTGCGCCTTATAAACGGGCGGATATCGTCGACCGCAATGGCCAGCTTTTGGCGACCAGCCTCGTCGCGCACTCACTTTATGCCGATCCCAAGCGCATCTGGGACCCCGTTGAGACGGCGAGGGCGCTGCGGACCGTGTTTCCCGACCTCAAAGAAAGTGAGCTTGTGGCCAAACTCTCCAGCCGCTCGCGGTTTGAGTGGATCAAACGCCGTCTGAGCCCGCAGCAAAAGCAGGCTGTTTGGGCCTTGGCACAACCGGGCTTGGAGTTCGTTGAGGAGAGTGACCGCGTCTATCCGATGGGGCGCTTGGCTGGACATGTGATTGGTTCCATGCAGCCCAGCGGTACGGGCATTAATGGTATGGAGCGGGCGATGAATGATCGCCTGATGACGGGGGACGACGCAAATCCGCTCAAACTGTCGATCGATAGCCGCATTCAATATCTTGTTGAAACAGAATTGGCCAGAGAAGCTAGCGCTCAGCGCGCTTTGGGCGGCGCTGGTATCATTATGGATGTCCGCACAGGCGAAGTGATCGCCTCTGCATCCTGGCCTTTTATGGATCCAAATCGGCCTGAAACGAATTCGCCTAATGAGCAGAATAATCGTGTGACCAATTCGCGCTATGAAATGGGCTCGACGTTCAAGGTCTTTACCATCGCCATCGGGCTAGAGGATAAAGTCATAACGCCGGAAACCCTATTTGACGCGCGGGCACCGATGCATATTGGCGAGGAAACCATTCACGACTTCCACGCACAAAACAAAATCATGTCAGTGGTTGAGATTTTGTCTCACTCCTCCAACATCGGTACAGTCAGAATAGCGCGGTCTGTCGGCGCGCCGCGCATAAAGGCGTTTTTCAAGACGATTGGGCTGATGGAGGCCTCTGGCGGGGAATTGGCCGAAAGTGCCAGGCCTCTGCTGCCCACGCGCTGGAGCGATATTGCCGCTGCCACCGCTTCTTTTGGTCATGGAATCGCGGTTTCTCCAATGGCCGTTGCGGCGGCTTACGGGGCTGTTTCCAATGGCGGCCATTATGTGAGACCGACTTATCTGGCGCGCGACGAGGGTAGCACAATCATTTCGCGTTCAGTCATTACGCAGGAGACCTCCGAAACGCTCGTCAGTCTGATGCGCAAAGTGGTGACCGAAGGCACTGGGCGGCGGGCCGATGCGCTTGGCTATCTCGTCGCTGGCAAAACTGGCACGAGCGAGAAGGTTGGGCCGGGTGGCTATGATGCTAATCGCAGAGTTTCAAGCTTCGCAGGCGTTTTCCCCGCCAACGAACCGCGCTATTCGGTTCTCATCCTCTTGGACGAACCTAAAGGCTCTGTCGAGACAGGGGGAGTCGCCACCGCGGGCCTAACGGCAGCGCCCACAGTGGCTCGCATTATCGAGCGCGCAGCGCCCCTTTTAGGTATTGCGCCAACCCGGACTTTAGCGCTGGAAGAGGCTTCAGCGCGGCATAATCAAGGCAAAGTGACACAAGGTCGCTTGGCTCCATCCCCTAACCCCCGCTCGCAGAATGCGACTTTGGAGGCGCAATGAAACTTGGTGACCTCCTCAACCTCGCGCCAGACCATATCGCCGCCAACCTCGAAATTTCGGGGTTGTCCTCTGATAGCCGCACGACCAAGCCCGGCGATTTATTTGCGGCCCTGACTGGCACTTTAAGCGATGGTCGGACTTTTGTGGACAAGGCCATTGGCGCCGGTGCAGTCGCGATTCTAGCGGAGGCGGGATTAGCAGACGCGCGCGTGCCCGTCATTACAGTCGACAATGCCCGCGATGCCCTGTCAAAAGCGGCGTCGCGCTTTTATCCCCGTCAACCCCAGACCATCGTTGCGGTTACTGGCACCAATGGCAAAAGCTCCACCGTTGATTTCCTGCGTCAAATCTGGACCCATGCCGGGCATGGCGCGGCCAGCGTCGGCACATTGGGCGCGATTGGTCCAAAAGGGCGGATCGATTTGGGCTTTACTACGCCCGATCCGATTTCCCTGCACGCGACTTTGCAACGCTTGGCTGATGAGGGCATAACGCATATCGCGATGGAAAGCTCATCCCACGCGCTTGATCAACGTCGTATGCATGGCGTGCGTTTGGCAGCAGGTGGCTTTTCAAATCTGACCCAAGACCATCTCGATTATCACCTCACGATGGACGCTTACCGCGCCGCCAAGCTGCGCCTGTTTACCGATCTCTTGGCCCCCGGTCAGCCAGCCATTATCAATGCCGATGCGCCTGAGGCTCCTGCCTTTGAAGATGCGGCCAAGGCCCATGGCTTAGATTTGAAACTGGTTGGCTGGCGCGGCGCTTTCCTAAAGATTGTGGAGATATCGCCGACACCAGCGAGCCAGCGCCTTAATGTGCGCTTTGACGGGAAAGATTATAACATCGACATGCCTCTTATTGGGGAGTTTCAGGCGCTCAATGCGATTATGGCGGCCGGTTTTGCATTGTCGTTGGGCGAGGCCCCCGAAACGGTGTTTGCGGCGCTGAGTAAGCTCAAAACCGTCAAAGGTCGGATGGAACATATTGGCGCGACGCGCGAAGGTGCGCATGTATTCGTCGATTATGCCCATACACCTGATGGTTTGGACGTGCTGCTGCGCGCCGCCCGCCCCCATGCACCGGGGCGGATTGTTTTAGTCTTTGGTTGTGGCGGCGACCGGGATAAGGGTAAGCGGCCTTTGATGGGGGCGCTGGCGGCCAAATATGGGGACCTCGTGATCGTAACCGATGACAATCCACGCACTGAAAATGCGGCCAGCATTCGAAGCGAAGTCTTAGTGGGTTGTCCGGGCGCCCTTGAAATAGGTGATCGCGGGGAAGCCATCGCTAAAGCCGTCGGCTTACTGGAAAAGGGCGATTGCCTGTTGATTGCGGGCAAGGGCCATGAGACCGGGCAATTGGTAAATGGCCAGGTGCTGCCCTTCTCAGACCAAGAAGCGGCGGCTGCGGCTTTGCTCGCACGGGGAGGTCGCCTTGATTAACATGCCCCCTATGTCGGCATTATGGACCTCGACGGAGGCAGCAGAGGCGGTCCATGGGATCGCGCAAGGCGATTGGCAGTGCGCGGGGCTTGATCTTGATAGTCGCTCTATCGCCAAAGGTGACTTGTTTGTGGCCCTTAAGGTGGACCGAGATGGCCATGACTTTGTCCGCGCGGCGTTGGCTGCCGGTGCGGCGGCGGCTCTGGTGTCAGACCCCTCATGCGCAGATGAAGGCGCACCTTTGCTGATTGTGCCCGACACGATGATGGCGCTTGAAAACCTCGGCACAGCGGCGCGTCGGCGCAATGTGATTGCCACCCGTGTGGCGATTACAGGCTCAGTCGGCAAAACCACCGTCAAGGAAATGACCGCCACGGCTTTGGCGGCGACGGCCAAAACTCATCGCTCTATCAAGTCATACAATAATCACTGGGGTGTACCTTTGACGCTGGCCCGTATGCCCGCTGATGCTCGCTTTGGCGTGTTTGAGATCGGGATGAACCACGGCGGCGAAATTGCCCGTCTGTCGCCCCAAGTGCGTCCTCATATTGCCGCCATCACCACCATCGCGCCTGTTCATATTGAGCATTTTGTCGATGAAGCGGGCATTGCCGACGCCAAGGCGGAAATTTTTCTGGGCCTTGAGAGTGGCGGCACGGCTTTGATACCGGGTGATAATCCCTTTGCCTCCCGGCTCATCGCCCGCGCGCGCGACCGCGACGGGATCAACATTGTGACCTTTGGCACTGGCGAGCGCTGCGACGCACGCATCTTATCTGTTGTAGAGGGAACAGCGGGCCGGATTGCCATGGCTGATGTTGTGGGTCGTCAAGTCTCTTGGCGGATCGGCGAGCTTGGCAGCCATTGGGTCCACAATAGCTTATGCGCCTTGACCTTAGCGGCGCTAGCGGGGGGCGATCTCAAATCCGCGGCAGACGCTTTGTCGGGCTTTGGGGCCATTGATGGGCGGGGCGTTGCCAGAGCTGTAACCTTGCCAAAAGGTGGTGTTTTTACCTTGGTAGACGAGGCCTATAATGCCAATCCAGCCAGCATGGCCGAGGCCATTGCCACCTTGGCTGGCAGGGCTGGATCGCGCCGCATTGCGGTATTGGGCGATATGTTGGAGCTGGGTCAGCGCGAGAATGACTATCATGCCGCCCTCGCCAAAGATGTCGCAACGGCCAAAACCGATCTGGTCTTTTGTGCCGGTTCCCGCATGAAACATTTGTGGGATGCCCTGCCGCCCACCCAGCGTGGCGCTTATGCGCAAAGCGCGAGCGAACTCTCGCCTTTTGTTATCGACGCCGTAAAGGCGGGTGATGTTATCATGGTTAAGGGGTCCAATGGCTCCAAAATGGCCGAAATTGTGCGCGCACTGGCCGCGCTATCGGGAGAAGTTTGATGCTTTATGAGTTCCTCCATCAATACTTCAACATCGTCAATTATATCACGTTTCGAACCGCAGCGGCGGTGATCACGGCGGCCTTGATAATGTTTATCTTCGGTAAGCCAATGATTGGCTGGTTGCGTGTCAAGCAGGGCAAGGGCCAGCCGATCCGCTCTGATGGTCCTGAGACCCATTTCAAGAAGGCCGGCACGCCAACAATGGGCGGGGCAATGATCTTGTTATCGGTTTTCTTTGCTGCCTTGCTCTGGGCCGATTTGAAAAACCCCTACGTCTGGGTGGTTCTGGGCGTGACGGCAGGCTATGGCCTGATCGGTTTTTTGGATGATTATGCCAAAGTGGCCAAGCAAAAGACCGACGGGGTATCGTCTCTTATGCGCTTGGGTGGTGAGTTTGCGGTGGCTTTGGTCGCGGTTTATTTCATTTCAGTCATTCAAAACAGTGGTGATGGCGCACCGCAGGGATTTGGCACCAGCATTGCGTTCCCGTTCTTCAAAGACTTTTTGCTCAATCTCGGATGGGGCACCTTTATCTTCGGCATGATTGTCATTGTGGGCTTTGGCAATGCCGTCAACATGACTGATGGCCTTGATGGTTTGGCGATCATGCCCGTGATGATTGCCTCGGCAACATTTGGATTGATCGCTTATCTGGTCGGTAATTTCGTCTTCGCCAATTATCTGCAGGTCCATTTTGTTCAAGGTGTTGGCGAGATCGCGATCATATTGGGCGGTGTACTCGGCGCTGGTTTGGGCTTTTTGTGGTGGAACGCGCCGCCTGCGCAGATCTTTATGGGCGACACGGGCTCTTTGTCCTTAGGCGGGCTCTTGGGCGTGACAGCGGTGGCCACCAAGCACGAGTTTGTGCTGGCCATTGTCGGTGGTTTATTCGTGCTAGAATTGGTCTCGGTGGTCGTGCAGGTCACCAGCTTTAAACTGACGGGCAAACGCGTGTTTCGCATGGCCCCCATTCATCATCATTTTGAGAAATTGGGGTGGAGTGAGCCAACAGTTGTGATCCGGTTCTGGATCATCGCCACAATTCTAGCCCTCGTCGGTTTAACCACTTTGAAATTGCGCTAGGGCGACCATCATGTTCCCAGTCAGCACATTTAAGGGCGAAAAGGTCGCAGTCTTAGGACTGGCGCGCACAGGCATTGCCGCGGCCTTGGCTCTTAAGGCTGGCGGCGCCGAGGTCGTGGTGTGGGACGATGGGCAAAGCGGTCGTGACGCGGCCATCGAAGCGGGCTTGGTGCCCATTGATCTTTCAGATCAGAGTTTTGATGGCTTGAGTGCGCTTGTCATGAGCCCCGGCATTCCCATCTATGGGCCAAAGGTCCATTGGGCCGTTGCCAAAGCGGCTGCGGCCCATGTTCCAGTCATAGGTGACGTGGAGCTTTTCGCACGTGAAATCAATGCGATTACCGCCGCTGACCGTCCTCAGATCATTGCCATCACCGGCACCAATGGTAAGTCCACCACAACAGCCCTCATTGCCCATATCCTAGCAGCCAATGGGCATGATGTGCGGATGGGCGGCAATATAGGAACTGGCGTATTGGCGCTTGAGGCACCGAGGCGCGGCGCCATTTATGTATTGGAATTATCGTCTTATCAGCTTGATCTCGTGACAAGTCTGCGCGTCAATGCGGCTGTACATCTCAATCTCAGCCCCGACCATTTAGAGCGGCACGGCGACATGGCCCGTTATGCGGCGGCTAAGAGGGCGATCTTTAACAATCAACAGCCCAGCGATTGGGCTATTGTCGGTGTTGATGATGATTGGGGGATGGCCCTGTGCACGCGCCTCAATGCCGCCAATGGACGGGTCGTTGTGCCGATATCGTCAGGTCAGGCGCTCGGCAAAGGGGTTTGCGCGCTCGGCACGATGTTGTGGGATAATCTCGATGGGCGCTCGCATATGGCGGCTGACCTGTCTTTAGCGCGCGCTCTGCCGGGCAGTCACAATGCACAAAATGCGGCCGCAGCTTATGCCGCCGCGCGCGCCATTGGCGTCTCCCCCCAAGGCATAACCCAAGCCCTGACGAGCTTCCCAGGACTGGAACATCGCCTGCAAGAAGTTGCACAGATTGGTGGTGTTCGCTTTTTCAATGATTCCAAAGCCACCAATGCGGATGCCGCAGCCCAAGCGCTCGCCGCTTTTCCGGGCCTGCGTTGGATTGCGGGCGGGCAAGCCAAGTCTGACGGGATTAAGGGTCTATCCCATTTGTTTTCAAACGTTCGAAAGGCCTATCTCGTCGGTGAGGCCAGTAATGAGTTTGCGCTGACATTAGGCGATCATGTGGATCATGAAAAGTGCAGCACCATCGATGTGGCGGTTGAGCGCGCTTATGCAGACGCTTTTGCAAGTCATCAGGAAGAAACCATCGTCTTATCGCCCGCCTGTGCCAGCTTTGACCAATTTCCCGATTTTGAAGCACGCGGACGCTTCTTTACGGCGTGCGTGCAAGGAATATTTAACCCTGATCATGGCCTAACAAGCCTCAATCGTCTGAGCACATAGGCCAAGCGGTCACAGTCTCTCTTAATTATGAGGAGCCGAGTATGGCCAATCTCGCCCGCCCACCTTTCTTTCCTTCAACTGATATTTCCGCGGTGACCCGCTGGTGGGGAACAATTGATCGCATCGTCTTTGCACTAGCCGCCATTTTGATGACACTGGGACTGATTTTTAGCTTCGCGTCATCAGGGGCGGCAACCAATCGTTTGGGCATTGGTGACGAATATTATTTCGTGTTGCGTCAGGCTTTATTTGTTTGCTTGGGGGCCAGCTGTATGATTGGCCTATCATTTTTAACGCCCATTGGGGCGCGACGTGCGGCAGCCCTCTTTTATGCGATCGCTGTACTTTTGATGGCTTACATTTTGATGTTCGGGCATGAAGCCAAGGGCGCGCAGCGCTGGCTACGCTTCGCCGGTTTCTCATTTCAGCCATCAGAAGTCCTCAAGCCCGCTTTGGTGGTGATTGCCGCTTGGCTGTTTTCAAAAAAGATCGAAAATCCCACTTTTCCAGCCGCGCGCGTGGCGCTGGCGCTATATGCTGTGCCTGTAGCCCTCTTGATCCTTCAGCCGGATATTGGCCAGACGGGACTTCTGACTTTGGCTTTCCTCACGGTGTTTTTTGTGGCCGGCATGCCTTGGGTCTGGATTATTGGATTTTTTGGAGCCGCCCTTGTTGGCTGTGGGGCGATTTATGTCACGTTCGATCATGTGCAAAAGCGCGTCAATAGCTTCTTGAATCCAGAGACCGGGGAGACCTATCAAACCGAACGGGCATTAGATGCCATTGCATCGGGCGATCTTTTGGGTAAAGGGCCGGGCGAAGGCTCAATCAAAGACTTTCTGCCTGACGCCCACACTGACTTTATCTATTCGGTCGCCGCGGAGGAGTTTGGTCTGCTCGCCAGTGTCGGCCTGATCGCTCTGTTCGCTGCATTGGTGGCGCGGGGCTTACAAGGCGCCAATCGTCAAGGCGAAACCTTCCCACAATTGGCCGCCACGGGCCTTTTCACATTGATTGGGTATCAAGCGGCCATTAATCTGGCGGTCAATCTCAATCTGATGCCAGCCAAGGGCATGACCTTGCCCTTCATTTCTTATGGTGGTTCCTCAATCTTGGGCTCTGCGATTACCATCGGGCTGGCGCTGGCTTTCACCCGCAAGCGCCCGGGTCAGGATTTGCGGACTGGCAAAGAACAAGGTTGGGTTGGGTGGTGAGGTGAATTGCTGCGCGCTTTTGGCTACCCCCCAAACACTCTAATGAAGATCACAATTACCAGCGCCGTCAGTCCGATTTTCAAAATGGCGTAAGCGCGCATGATGCGATTGAGCGCGGCCATGTTTTCGACGTGCAGGGCTTGTTCGTCGGGGCTGAGTTCGCGAGGGGGAAGGTCCTCATTCTCATCATCCCAACCGATGTCGAGTGGCGGGTCGCCTTTTTTCCAAAGCGGTGGTTTCACGGGGTCATTCATACAAGCTATGTCCGGTTGAAAGCCCCTTATAGCTGAGGTGCCCGCAAAATTGTTTCACCCCTCAAAGGGATCTTTGACCAAAATCGTATCGTTGCGTTCAGGACTGGTAGAGAGAATGGCAACAGGGCATGAGACCAATTCTTCGATACGTTTAACATATTTGATGGCATTAGCAGGCAGATCCTTCCAAGAACGCGCACCTCGTGTGGTTTCGCTCCACCCGTCCAGATATTCATAGATCGGCTCAACACGGGCCTGATCGGTGAGGCCTGAGGGGAAATAATCAAATGCACGGTCGCCGATGCGATAGCCAGTGCAGACTTTAAGCTGTTCAAACCCATCGAGCACATCAAGTTTGGTGAGGGCCAAACCCGTTATCCCGCCTACAGCCACCGCTTGGCGCACGAGGACTGCGTCGAGCCAGCCACATCGGCGTTTACGGCCGGTGACCGTACCAAACTCATGCCCGCGCTCTCCGATGCGACGACCGATCTCATCGTCTAGCTCTGTCGGGAAGGGGCCGTCGCCTACCCGCGTCGTATAGGCCTTACAGATCCCCAGCACATAGCCCAGTGCAGCCGGGCCGATGCCAGCACCTGCTGCCGCTTGCCCAGCGACCACATTGGAAGATGTGACATAAGGATAGGTGCCATGGTCAATGTCCAGCAAAATGCCCTGCGCGCCCTCAAACAGAATGCGCCGGCCCCGCTTGCGCGCATCATCCAACAGCTTCCAGACGGGTTGGGCGTACATCAGCACCTTTGGGGCTATTTCCAAGAGTTCGGCCTTTAAGGCCTCAGCGTTAATCTTGGGCAGGCCAAGACCAACCCGCAACGCATCATGATGGACCTGCAAGCGGTCAATCTTGCTGGCAAGCGCCACGGGGTCAGAAAGATCGGCAACGCGTATGGCCCGGCGCCCAACCTTATCCTCATAAGCGGGTCCAATGCCCCGCCCAGTTGTGCCGATTTTCGTGCCGGCATTGGCTTCGCGTGCGGTGTCAAGATCGCGATGGATAGACAGAATGAGCGTGGCGTTATCGGCGAGCACGAGAATAGAGGGGTCAATCGCCACCCCTTGGGCCCGCAATGTCTCTATCTCTGCCAAGAGTGCAAAGGGATCAACCACAACGCCATTGCCAATAACTGACATTTTCCCCTGGACGACGCCCGATGGCAAAAGCGACAATTTATAGACATTATTGCCGACAACTAAGGTGTGCCCGGCATTGTGGCCGCCTTGAAAGCGCACAACTAGGTCGGCGCGATCACTGAGCCAGTCGACAATCTTGCCTTTGCCTTCATCGCCCCATTGTGCGCCCACTACCACAACATTCGCCATGAAAATACACTCTCCCTAAGCGCTTGATCCAAGTGCGCGCAGGTGTTGGCCTTTGGGGATGGTCAGGTCAAGGCAGGCACTGTGATCGATCTTTGGAGCCTTTAACGAATACTCGCCCCAATTGTGCCGTCGGCTTCCCATTCTACGGGGCCGGTCATGATGATGTGATTGTCGCTGGCGCGCCACTCAATCATCAAATCGCCACCATCAAGCTGCACCCGCGCGCACCGATCAGCTTGGCGGCGGCGAACCGCGACCACCAGCGCCGCGCAGGCCCCGGTGCCGCAGGCTTTTGTGAGGCCGGCCCCACGCTCCCAGACGCGCAGACGAATGTGATCACGGGCCATAATCTGAGCAAAGCCGACATTCACCCCTTCGGGGAAAAGCGGGTGATGTTCGATCATCGGCCCCACTTCCTTGATGGGCGCAAGCTCAATGTCAGGGACAAGGAAGACAACATGAGGATTGCCCATTGAGACACAGCCCGGCCCATGCATGATAGGATCATCAATGGGGCCAACTTGAAGCTCAATCCGCATCGTATCCATGCGCTCCGACATGGGAATTTGGTCCCATTCGAGTCGCGGCTCACCCATATCAACACTAACAGAGGACACGCCCGCCCGCGATGCGCCCAACAGCCCAGCTTGGGTTTCGATAACGATATGATCTTGCCCTGTCTCGCGCATGAGATACCAAGCGACGCAGCGCGCGCCATTGCCGCACGCCGACACCTGGGTGCCGTCGGCATTCCAGATTTGGGTGAATACATCTGCTAATCGGTTTTTGGGCGCTTGCAAAATCATGATCTGATCAAAGCCAATGCCGGTTTCAGCATTGCCAAGGGCAGCAATAACTTCGCTGGTCAGCGGGATACTATCCTTGCGCGCATCCAGCACGCAGATTTCATTGCCGAGGCCGTTCATTTTCGCAAAGTCCATAGCGGTGACCTAGAGACGTTCCGGTCAAAACTCAATGTTGCTAGCCTAACCAAAGCGACCGATGAACTGCATTTCATGACAGTCATTTAATGCTACGCCTTTGTTCTGCCTCTTTTGCGACTAGATCGCGCCACAAGCGAGTTCGATAAGACCAGTGTCGGTTGAGTAGCGGAACTTATCGCAGGTTCTGGTTTCTCGACAGCCCCAGCCCCCCCACCAGGGTCTGCGGACCGTAGCTCAGCCGACAACATGGTTTTTCAGTTCCTCTGTCCCGACCTCAACTCAGCCTTCCCCGCTAAACGCAGGGAGGGCTTTTCTTCTGATTTCAATGGACGTTTCGTTTGGGCCTGAAACTTATGGGCCTATAATGCGTCAGCGCTTCTCCCGAAACGAAGCGCGTAATGGCAAAGAGTGGTCCTCGTATCAATCCGTATATCGAACCAAGGAATCGCAGCTGCCGTCCGGATGGGGATGCATGACGCTCGTGAAGGGCTTGTAACCTGGGTTAGGTTCATCGTCAATGAGCTTGTCGAGTGCGCGTATGGACATCGACTGGAGTTGGTTTTTGTCTGCTGCAAAATGAAATGA
>JBEINE010000145.1:0-7542 GCA_040378245.1 Hyphomonadaceae bacterium
AGCTGCGCAATTCTGACGTCAATACAATAGCTTGAGGCAAATATGCGCAGCTCGTGCTGCGCGCTCCTTTAAGGCCCTTAGGCCACACCAGACCAACGCGCGAAAATCGCTGTCGGCAAAAGACGCTGCGATCCCAATTCAGGAATGGCCATCTCTCCGGCTTCGCGGACCCCTGGCCTCGACCCCAGCGCCGCTGACAGACTGTTATCAAGCGCCAGAAAGCTGAGGCGGACCGCATAGACCGTCGCCACTAAAAAGAGCGCGTTGTCGCTCAGAAGAGCATTGCAGGCCGACAATAACTTGCCCAAGCCCTCTTCTAACTTCCAAATCTCTCCAGTGGGTCCACGCCCATGTTTGGGCGGGTCGAGGATGATGCCATCATAGCGATTGCCACGTCTGACTTCGCGTTCCACGAATTTAAGCGCATCATCAACAATCCAGCGGATCGGCTTGTCATCAAGGCCGGCGAGCGCTTGGTTTTCGCGGGCAAAGCCAACCGCCTTTTTTGAGGCGTCAACATGGGTCACTGCGGCACCCGCTCTGGCACACACCAGACTGGCAACCCCAGTATAGCCAAACAAGTTCAAGACCTTAGGTTGGTCGCTGGCTGATTTTTTGACGCGGGCATGGATCAAATCGCGACACCAACGCCAGTGTACGCTTTGCTCTGGGAAGAGGCCTAAATGACGGAAAGGGGTGCAGCGGGCATGAAAAGCAATGCCATCCCAAGCGATGGGCCATGTTTCAGGCACGCGCTTGATAAAGCGCCATCGCCCCATCTCCTCACTCTCTTGACCTGAAAAAGCGGCGTCAAACGTCCACTCCCGTTCGCTCAACCGGCGCGGCCACAAAGCCTGAGCGTCAGGGCGCACGAACACATAAGGCCCAAAGCGCTCCAGTTTCTCGCCGTCGCCTGAATCAAGCAGCTCATAGTCAGTCCAATCATCGGCGATCAGAATGGGTGCTGTCCGATTTGTTGTTTGAATTGGGGGCTTTTTAGTCACGTGCGCCTCGAAATGCTTTTTGTCGCCAGATTTCATAAGCTGTGACAGCCGTTGCAATGGCAAGATTGAGACTGTCGGCGCGCCCAGCCATAGGAAGGCGCACGAGCGCGTCACATTGATCCGCCCAGTTATCTGGAAGCCCTGATTGCTCATTCCCCATCAAAAGAGCCGTTTTCTCGCCAAATTGGGTGTCAGTGTGGCGGGTTGAGCCTTTGAGCGTCGTGCCCACCAGCGTAAAGCCCTCTGCCATCCGCCATGCATTGAAGCTGTCAAAATTAGTCTTGACCACGGGGGCCGCAAAAATTGAACCCATGCTGGCACGCACGGCCTCAATCGAAAACGGATCGCAGCTCTCCTCCAGCAATATAACGCCGCCGCCGCCGACGCTATCCAGTGTGCGCAAGATCGTTCCTAGATTGCCGGGGTCTTTGATACGCTCTAACGCGATAATGAAAGGTGCCGCTACAAGGTCATCCAAGCTAACCAGTCTTTGCTTAAAGAGCCCTATGACGGACTGGGCATTATCGCGCTTGGCCACGGCCTCCAACACACGGTCGGATACGCGCACGACATGAGCGCCGGCTGCATCGGCCTGCGCGGCCAATTCACGCACGGCAGGTCGAGATTCCGCCGCAGTGGAAAACAGCATGGCCTCCAATGTCCAGTTGAGCGCCAATCCCTCCGCGATATGCCGAGCCCCTTCGGCCAGAAACAAGCCTGATTCCGAGCGCGCTTTTTTGCGGTCGAGCGACTTGGCGAGTTTGACTAGGCTATTGTGTGGACTTGTGACATCATGAATCATCAATTGTCTTTAGCCCGATCCTTGGCAAAATTGTCGAGCCGATTGGCTGATCGCTGCAGTTTCTGAGCTTGTTAACTGGTTTATTGGCGTATCTTGGGAGCGGAAGTTCAGTTTAGGCGCTAATATCTCGCAACGCCGCTTCAATTCTTGACCCCCAAGCTAGGACAAACCCATGAACACACTCTCGCACGTTTGGCCCTATTTGGTGCTTGCTACCCTTGTGGGTGCGCTGATCCCCTATCTTGTTGGTCGCATCGCGGCGGGTAAATCAGGCTCAGACCTGCAACGTGAACCTGCCACCGAGACCACAGAAGCGGTAACCTCTGCTTCTGTTGAGGCCGGAACAACGTCACAGGCTGGAATTGCTGACTATGAGCGACGCATTATTGGCCTTGAGCGGGAACTGGCAATGGCCCGCACCAAAGCTGATGAATTGGCCGCCGCGAAGGCAAAGGTACAAATTGACCAGTCCCTAAACGCTGAAGACATTGCGACAATGAAGTGGCGCAATCGCTATCTGCAGGCGCGGGTGACGTTTCTTGAGGGTCAGGCCGGATTGCACCTGCCTTTAGACCCAGCCCAAGGGGAGGATGGGGTCGATACCTCAATGCCGGACCTAACCGAAGCGGAAGCTATTACTAATCAGAACTTTACGCCATCAAGCCTAGCTTCTTTGTCGGGCGCGGAAATGGAGGCGGCAACTTTGGCGGCCACCGCGCGCGCCATTGCCCCACCGCGGCTAAGCCCACTGGGTCCACCCGATGACTTGCTATTGATTGACGGCGTAGGCCCCAAAAACAAGGCATGGCTAAATGAGCAGGGCATTTATTACTTCCACCAAATCGCGACCTTAACGATTGAGCAAGTTGCGTGGCTGGCTGAACATCTGCCGACGTTTGGAAGCCGTGTTTACCGCGAAAATTGGGTCGCTCAATGCACCAATCTGGCACGTGGCTTGCCGGCGCGGGGTTAGGGGGCGCCCTGTCCGCACGGAATCAAAAATTCGATGATTTGCGCGACCCTTTAGTTGCGTTGCTTGGGAAGGGTTTTGGTGCCCATTCTGGTTCACCAAAACCCTTGGGTTATTGTTGACGCGCCAAATCGCCCAAGGATAATCGAAAGAGGCCTTTGATGTGTCACAGCCATCAGTAAAGGCCGTCTCAGACCGACAATCCTGAAGACTGCCCAGTGTTCAAAGAAAAGTGCCTACCCCCTAAACGCTCTCAACCAAACGTTTCTTCTGCATCCGGTCAAACATGGCCCAGACCCCGTCTTCGCCGTGCCAGTCACCTTTTGTCGCGCCTTTGGAATATTCAGTTGAGCGGGCTTCAAAGAAATTGGCGTGCTCCACGCCGTTCAAGAGTGGCGATAGCCATGGCAACGGATGCTCTTTAGCGCCATAAACGCTTGGTAATTCAAGCTGTTGTAAGCGCCAGTCGGCAATGTAGCGAATATAGGCTTTGATATCGTCAGGTGTCATGCCTTGTACAGGGCCCATGTCAAAGGCCAGATCGATAAACTTATCTTCGAGGCCGACGACCGTCTTGCAACAATCAACGATGTCGTCCTTGACGCTTTTGGACAATTTGCCGGTCTCGCGAGCGTAGGTATGGAAGAGTTTGACCATGCCTTCGCAATGCAGACTTTCGTCGCGCACTGACCATGACACAATCTGGCCCATGCCTTTCATTTTGTTGAAGCGGGGGAAATTCATCAACATCGCAAAAGACGCGAACAATTGCAGGCCTTCTGTAAAGCCGCCAAACATCGCCAAAGTGCGCAGGACGTCTTCTTCGGTGTCGACGCCAAAATCCTGCATATAGCTATGCTTGTCGCGCATGGCTTCATATTCCATGAAAGCGCCAAACTCGCTATCGGGCATGCCGATTGTTTCCAAAAGAAGGGCATAAGCGGCGATGTGGACCGTCTCAATATTGGAGAAGGCCGACAGCATCATCTTCACTTCAGTCGGCTTAAAGACCCTCGCGTAACGCTCCATATAATTGTCATTCACCTCAACATCGGATTGGGTGAAAAATCGGAAGATCTGAGTCAAAAGATTGCGCTCATTATCATTGAGCTTGGTCGCCCAATCCTTGCAATCCTCACCGAGGGGGACTTCTTCTGGCAACCAATGCACCTGTTGTTGGCGTTGCCAGAAATCAAAAGCCCAAGGGTAACGAAACGGCTTGTAGCTATGGGATGGTGTCACCAAGCCCACACCAGTACCACTATCACCAAACGCCATGTGTTTTCCCCTATATCCTGTGGCGAAAGCCGAACTCCCCGCTACATGTGGTGTAGGGCGAGTCTCCTAATTGATAGTTAACGCTAAACCTGATTTGGGAAATAGAATAGCGCAGACTTTCTCAGTGCCTGCGAAATCTTATCCACATCTAGACGCTGTGGCAGCGCTAGTCGCAAAACCGCGCCCGCAAGAAAGCGTCAATCGCCCGAACGGCGTAAACCTCGCCCCCAGCCGGGCCGCTGGGTTTGTCCTTAGGGTTCCAGCAATAGACGTCAAAATGCGCCCAAAGCGGCGTATTCTGGGCCGTGTTGACAAACTTTGAGATGAAGAGCGCGCCCGTTATGGCTCCGGCAAAAGTACTGCCCGAGTTTTTGATGTCGGCGACTGGGCTGTCCAAATCCTCTTCATAGGGTCGCCATAAGGGTAGCCGCCACAGATGATCGCCCGTATCCTTGGCGGCCACAATCAAGTCTGTTGCCAGTTCTTCGTTCTCAGTAAAGAAGGGCGGTAAGTCGGGGCCAAGGGCGACACGAGCTGCACCGGTTAAAGTCGCCATATCAAGGATCAGCGCGTTACCGTCCTCGCTGGCGCGGGTCACGGCATCGGCGAGGATCAAGCGGCCTTCAGCATCGGTATTGTCGATCTCAACAGTCAGGCCATTGCGGGCCGTGATAATGTCGCTGGGTCGAAACGAATGACCGTCCGCACTATTCTCGACGATAGGAAGATAGACAGACAGGCGGATATTGAGGCGGGCCTGTGCCAGTGATGCGAACAGCGCCAGGACGCAGGCCGCGCCGCCCATATCTTTTTTCATGAGCGCCATGCCGGCTCCGGGCTTGAGATTAAGCCCGCCTGTATCAAAAGTGACGCCCTTCCCCACCAAGCCGACTTTGGATGCATTCTTGTCGCCAATCCGCATGATGACAAGGCGGGGGGGCTCTGCACTCCCGCGTCCGACCGCATGGATCAGGGGATAGTTTTGCGCGATCAGCGCGTCACCCTTAATGACTTCAATCTCGGCCCCATGCGCGTGGCCTAATTCCAGCGCTGCGGCTTCTAGCGCCTCTGGCCCCATGATGTTTGGTGGGCTGTTGATGAGGTCGCGACCCATGTTAACCGCCGCGACGATCCGGCTGGCCGCCACCCCATCGCTGCCATCGGGGGGTATCAGGCGCGCTGATTTGGCTGGCTTCTTTTTGAAGCGATCAAAAACATATGCGCCCAACAAAAAGGCCGTCAGGACGCTTTGGGCTTGGTCGGTCGCTATCGGGGTGACGATCTTATAATCGCCGGGGGGCAGCTTGCTGGCCAAATGACCGAAAGTCGCCGCCTCAAAACTCTTGCCAAGCCCGAAATAGACACGCGCTACATGGCCATCTGATGCGCTGACCAACAAGACCCGCCCCGCCTGACCGCTAAAATCCGCTGTGCGGGCATTTATGGCATCAGGCCCAAGGGTTGCGGACGCCGATTCAAACTCACTGAGAGTTAGGGCATGAATGGCGATATAGTTTGGCGGGTCGGTCGCGATGTTTAGGTGCATCACGATAACATATGGGGTGCGCACTCAGTGCTCAATCGATTAGCACATTCATGTGTCGCCTCGATCATCCATAAGCCAGTGCAAAAGGCCCAGTCTTCGCAAAGGGCTTAAACACGCCGTCGGGCTGGACCAGACGATCGGCTATGGCCCAAAAACTGGCTGGATTGATCCCGATGCCGACATGGCTGGCTAAGCGTATCTCGATATTCTCTGCGTTAGGTGCTGACTTGGCCACAGACGTCTGCCAATTAACGATCCCATCGAGCTTGGAGTAGATTGAGGTGTTAGGCACGGGTAGATCGCCCGCAAGCCGCTCTAAGTCTTCGCGCTGAGCCGGGCCTTCTTGCGAAAGTCGGTCATAGAGTTTCTTGGCGCTATTGGCATGAATATCGACCGCAAAGGGACTGGCTAATGTGATGATACTGCGCACTTTTTCAGGCTTCACCAGAGCCAAGTGGCGGGCGAATACACCACCTAAGCTCCAGCCAATCAGGGATATCTTCTGGCCCGACTGTGCATAAACATCATCGACATAGGCTTCTAAGATCGTGCGCATCTTATAAAAGCGCCCCAGGTTCTGCCCCTGACCCCAGCCGCGCGCATCATAGCCTAAATGGGTGAGGAATTTGCGCAAGGGCGTTGTCGAGCGATCACTGGCCAGAAATCCCGGCAAGAGGATCACGGGATGTCCATCGCCTCTTGGGGCCGTGTTCAAGACGCTGCGCGCCGCATAGGTCGCCGCCCATTCAACAATGCCGCGCCCTTCAAGTAAAGTCAGCGCCAGAGGCGGACGGCGTAAGTCTTGGCCGCTATTTTCGGTCTTTGAATTGGCTTGTGGTGAAGCGGCATTGATAGCGGCAGCAACCATTGTCAAAACTCCCAATAAAGCGAGGTACAAGCCTAGAGCAGGCCCTCACTCACAGCCGTCGCATTGATGAAGCGAAGGGTCAATCTTTGAAGGCTTCTGCCAACAAAGGGTGACACAAAGGCCGCGATAGGCCTAGACCCATCGCCATGTCGCCGCCCAAAACCTCAGTTATGGTGCCCGCTTTTTGGGCGGCTTTATCAGCCTATGTCATGTGGGGTCTTTTACCGGCTTTTCTGCATCTATTCGCAAGCCTCCCCCCCCTTGAAGTTACCGCGCAGCGCATCGTCTGGACGCTGCCTTGCGCCTTTCTGGCAGCCATTGTGCTGGGCGGGCTTAAATCACTTAAGGTGAGTTACAAAACCCTGATGTTGCTGGTGCTGTCTGCGCTTTTGATCGGAGGGAATTGGCTCTTATATGTCTGGGCCGTTGGGCAGAATCGGATTGTCGAGTCAAGCCTTGGCTATTTCATTAATCCCTTGATCAATGTGGCGCTGGGCGTCGCTTTCTTTGGTGAGAGGCTAACCAAGTGGCAGATTGCCGCTTTGAGCTTGGCAACGGCCGGGGTGTTAAATCAGACCTTTCTGGTGGGGGCTTTTCCTTTTGTAGCGCTGGGTCTGGCACTATCGTTTGCGTCTTATGGTTTGGTGCGCAAAGTGGCTCAGGTCGAGCCTGCGGCTGGGCTATTCTGGGAATCACTGATTTTGCTGGGCCCCGCTGTCGTGGCCATCTGGTGGTTTGCAAAATCAGGGTTGCCGATCATGGGCGGCTCAACCCAAATGGCGATATTATTAGTCTCCTTAGGCGCAGCCACGTCCATCCCCCTGATATTATTTGCTGTCGGCGCCCGGGGCCTGCCGTTCACGACTTTGGGCCTCTTGCAATATCTTGCGCCTACGCTCCAGTTTACGTCGGGCATCCTGTTGGGAGAGCATTTTACCCCAGCTCATGGCGTGACATTCGCGCTGATCTGGTCGGGGCTGGCGATTTATTCCTTCGCGACGGTGCGCGCGGCCATGAAGGTTCGGGCTCCAGACGATAGCCAATCTGCGCAGGCGTGAAACACCAAGGCATGCC
>JBEINE010000070.1:0-14350 GCA_040378245.1 Hyphomonadaceae bacterium
ACCAAGATGCCGAAGCGGCCATTGAGGTTGAAACCGAGATGGAACCTTTGCCGACCGAAGTCGCCGGCATGGATGTTGTTGATCTGGGCGCAGAATAAGCACCTCTCGCGCGCGAGCGATTATCATAGCGGCCCCAGCTCAGTCTGGGGCCGTTTGCATTAGGCCTCTCAGACAGCGCCCACATTGACTCCCCCCGCCACCTTACCCTATTAGCCGTCATGTCCAATCCCATCGCTAGACCACCCCGCACCGCGCCGCCGATCCGTGAAGCCGTAACTTTTGACGATGTTTCGTTAGAGCCGGCAGCGTCAGAAACCATGCCGGGGCAGGTTCATGTGGGCACCCAATTGACGCGCGAGATTGCGCTCAATATTCCGTTGATTTCCTCTGCCATGGATACCGTTACCGAAGCGCGGCTGGCGATAGCCATGGCCCAAGCGGGCGGTCTTGGCATTATTCATCGTAATCTGACACCTGAAGAACAGGCCGAGCAAGTGCGGCAGGTCAAACGCTTTGAAAGCGGCATGGTCATCAATCCGATGACTGTGTTCCCAGATATCTCAGTCGGGGAGGTCAAGGCGATCAAGGCGCAGCGTGGTGTGTCGGGCTTTCCCGTGGTTGAGCGCGGCCCAGACGGCAGAGCCGGGCGCTTGGTCGGCATTGTCACCAACCGCGATGTCCGTTTCGCTGGAGATGATCAAAAAGTTCATGAAGTGATGACGCGCGACAATTTGCGCACCGTGCGCGAAGGCGTCAGCAAAGATACTGCGCGCCAAATGCTACACAAATACCGCATTGAGCGTTTGATTGTTGTGGATGACGATGAGCGCTGCGTCGGCTTGATTACCGTTAAAGACATGGAGAAAGCGACGGCTTTCCCGTCCGCTTGCAAGGATGATCAAGGCCGTTTGCGGGTGGGCGCTGCGACGACTGTCGGCGATGTGGGCTTTGAGCGCTCGCAGGCTTTGATCGACGCGGGCTGCGATGTCATTGTTATCGATACCGCCCATGGTCATTCACGCTCGGTGCTTGAGGCCGTTGAGCGGGTCAAGCGCATATCAAACGCCATTCAAGTCATTGCTGGTAATGTCGCGACAGGTGAAGCGACGCGCGCTTTGATCGGGGCGGGGGCCGATGCGGTCAAAGTGGGCATAGGCCCTGGAAGCATTTGCACAACCCGCATTGTTGCAGGCGTTGGTGTGCCTCAGTTGACGGCGATTATGGATTGCGTCGACGTCGGTTATCTCAGCAATACGCCGATTATTGCAGATGGTGGCATCAAGTTTTCTGGCGATCTGGCCAAAGCCATCGCCGGAGGGGCCAATGTTGCGATGTTGGGGAGCTTGTTTGCAGGAACTGATGAAGCCCCCGGCGAAATCTTTCTCTATCAGGGTCGAGGCTATAAAAGCTATCGCGGCATGGGCTCGCTTGGTGCCATGGCGAGTGGATCGGCGGATCGCTATTTCCAAAAAGAAGTCACCGATATGATGAAACTTGTGCCCGAGGGCATAGAAGGGCAAGTGCCGCATAAGGGCTCGGTCACCCCGATCATTCATCAGCTTGTCGGGGGCTTACGTGCGGCCATGGGCTATACGGGTGCAACGACCATTGCTGAGTTTCAAGCGCGCGCGCGTTTTGTGAAAATCACTGGGGCTGGGCTGCGCGAGAGCCATGTTCACGATGTCACAATCACCCGCGAAGCGCCCAATTATCCCGTTGGCGGGTAAGCGCCTCACAGCGTGTCATTTGTGACCTTGTCAACCGATCTGGCGCGACCCGTATCGCAACCTATGGAAGTACCCCAATTATGAGAGCCGGAGCCCGCGCCCAAGCCGCCATTGATGTGCTGATCGATGTGGAAAACCGCAAGCGCCCGGCGGCCGATGTCCTTAAAGACTGGGGTCTCAGCCATCGTTTTGCCGGATCGGGCGACCGCGCTCAGATTGGTGACTTGGTGTTTGGGGCGTTGCGATGGCGCAATTCCAGTGCGTTTCGCTTGAGCAGTGATGAGCCCCGCGCTTGGGTGTTGGGTGCGCTGCGCTGGGGTTTTGGGCGTGATGTGCACAGCCTCGAACAAGACGCATTGACCGAAACGCACGCTTACGCGCCGTTATCCGATAGCGAACTGACAGCGCTCAAGAGCGCAACCCTTTTTGGCGCGCCGCCTCATGTCATGGGCGATTATCCACAGTGGCTGGACGCGAGCTTGGCGCGCGTTTTGGGTGATGAACGTGGCGACGAAGGGGCGGCATTGGCCGCACCGGCACCCTTGGATCTGCGCGTTAACAGCCTCAAGACCAATCGCGCCGCGGTCTTGACGGAGCTTTTGGCCTCCACCCAACTCAAAATGCGCGATGATGGTGCGCCGGCGGCCATTGAAACGAGGCTTTCCCCCGATGGCATAAGGATCGCTTGGCAACAGGGCCGCACCTTTCCTTGGGCCAAAGAGGAAATATTCATTAAAGGCGGCTTTGAAGTTCAGGATGAAGGCAGCCAATTGGTCGGCAGGCTAGCAGGTGCGGCCCAGGGCACCCAAATTGCCGATATATGCGCGGGCGGAGGCGGAAAAACCTTGAGCATGGCCGCTCTCATGAACAATACCGGCCAGATTTACGCCTATGATGTCGATAGCAAACGATTAGCCAACATGCATGAACGGCTTGCGCGCGCTGGGGTGCGCAATTGTCAAATCCGTACGCCACGCCGCGACATGAATGTTTTGGCGGATTTGATCGCCCAAATGGACATTGTCTTGGTTGACGCGCCCTGCACAGGATCAGGCACGTGGCGACGTGCGCCAGATAGCAAGTGGCGTTTGCGTCCGAGTGCGCTTGTCACCCGCCAACGCGAGCAGAGCGAGGCCTTAGCGCTGGGTGCGCCTCTGGTCAAAGTCGGCGGTCGCTTGATCTATGTCACTTGTTCGCTACTGCCCGAGGAGAATGAGGATAGCGTTGCGGCATTCCTCGCGCTCAACGCCAACTTTGCAATTGTTCCAGTCAGGGACCTTGTGCGCGACGCCCATCTAACGGGCCTTTTGCCCAAATGTCATAAGGCAGGTCCAGGCTTACAAATGACGCCATTGGCCACGGGTACAGATGGCTTTTTCGTGTGCGGGATGGTGCGCGTGTCTTAAGCCAGCGTTTTCTGTTGGCTGGTGCCCTTGCAACCGTGCAGAGCCTCCCCACCTAGCTCTCATTCGCCTATACAAGGACAATTCTCATGGCTGTCGTGCCGCAAAATCCGATTGATCTGTACTATTGGCCGACCCCCAATGGTTGGAAAATATCCATTGCTCTTGAAGAAATGGGGCTCCCCTATGTATTGGTGCCGGTTAACATTGGGGCGGGTGAACAGTTTAAGCCAGAGTTTCTAGCGATCAGCCCCAATAATCGCATGCCCGCCATAACCGACCCCAATGGCCCAGATGGACAGCCGATCTCTGTGTTCGAAAGCGGAGCCATATTGCAATATCTGGGACGCAAAACCGGCCAATTCTATCCCAAAGACGAGCGCGCGCGGGTAAAGGTCGATGAATGGTTGATGTGGCAGATGGCGGGCCTTGGCCCGATGTCAGGTCAAGCGAGCCACTTTCGTATCTATGCGCCCAACCTCGTCGAGGACCAAACATTGATCAAATATGGTCAAGATCGATACACCAATGAAGTCAATCGTTTGTATGGCGTTATGGAGCGCCAGTTGAGCGTGACTGAATATCTGGCGGGCGATTACAGCATTGCCGATATGGCCTGCTATCCTTGGATTCGCGGCGCGAAAATGTTTGGCCAGGACCTTGGGGCTTTCCCAAAACTGCACGCGTGGTTTGAAAAAATCGATGCCCGTGACGCTGTGAAAATCGGTAACGCGGTGGGAGCCGAGCTGCGCAAACCACCAGCCGAGCAAACCAAAGAAGAGGCAGCAGCGGCCGCGAAAGCGCTGTTTGGACAGACAGCGGCGGTGACTAAAGCGTAGCTGTTTGTCGCACAGTTTTGAGGCTCTCACATTTTGGGAAGCGATGCTGGTTGATGAAGAGGAGCGCGGCAATCCTTTGCCGCATTTCTATGTTCGGGTGGCACAGGAGTGCGGCGCTCGGGTGCATTTGAAACAGAGTCGCGCCTGAAACTTTTGATGTAACGCTGTTGTAAATCTCTATTGTCTTGCCACCACCGCGTCGCTTAAGCAGGGTGCCATGGTCACGTGGTTCCTTGCTTGTTCTATCGCGATTGTAACCGCTGTGATCGCCACGCGTGGCGCAATGGCGCTTGGTATCTGTGACGTTCCTGATGAAGCGCGTAAGCTGCATAAAACAGTCACCCCCACCTCTGGCGGCATTGGCATCGTTGCTGGGGTTTTTGCCAGCGCCGCCTTCCTGATCTGGACAGCCCATTTACAGCTGAACACGGGTGTCATCATGTGTTTAGGCGTCAGCTTGGGCGCGGGTGTGTTGGGCCTGTTTGACGATATCTATCGACTGAGTGCCAAGTTGAAGCTTGTAGTCATGTTGATTTTGGTCGTCGCATTTTCTCTATTGGGGGATCGCATTGAAACTTTGACGCTATTGCCTAACATCATTGTGCCGCTGGGTTCGTTGCTGGGCACGATTGGTACTGTCTTTTGGCTCTTGGTGATGGTCAATACCGTCAATTTCATGGACGGCGCCAACGGCATGGCGATGGGGTGTTCAGGGATCGGGCTATTGGGGCTGGCAGGATTGCTGGTGTTGACGCCTGTGGCAGGTCCTCAATCATATCACCTGGCGAGCCTAGGGGTCATCGGCTTTGGAGCTTGCTGCGGGTTCCTGGTGTGGAATGCGGGCTTGGGCCGTGTGTTTTCTGGCGATGTTGGGGCGTTATTTGTTGGATTATTGTGCGGAACCCTAGGGGTTTTGGCGGTGCGTGTCGGGGCCAATCCATTTAGTGTTGTGTTATGTTTCCTGCCGATGCTGATTGATGTGATCCTCACAATCATATTGTGCTTGAGCCGGGGAGAAAACGTGCTCCAAGCCCATGCCAAGCATGGCTATCAATTGTCCATCAGAAACGGGGCGAGCCATTTGGCGACCTCATCATATTACTGGTTCCTCACGGCTGGTTGTGCGCTTATTGCAATTGTGAGCCAAATTGTCGGCGGTGGGGCTCCATTTGGTGGCTTTGCCCTATATCTTTTCATTCTTTGCGTGCTCTACTTCTATCGTCTCCATAAGATTCCAGCCGGTAATCGTACTGACGACCTGGACTAGACCGCAAGACCATTACAAGGCAGTTTCAGACTTATGGACTGGGACAAACTTAAGACTTTTCATGCAGCCGCAGATACCGGCAGCCTAACGGCCGCCGCCGATAAAGTGGGGTTATCCCAGTCAGCGGTCAGTCGCCAGATTGCAGCACTCGAAGACGGTTTAGGCGTACCCCTGTTTCATCGCCATGCGCGAGGCTTGATCCTGACGGGCCCCGGAAAGGTTCTCCAGCAATCGACAGGGCAGATGGCAACGATTGCCGCCATCGCAGAATCTAATCTCAAGGACGCCCGTGATCGACCCCAAGGTGAATTGATCGTGACCGCTCCGATCGGCTTTGGTGCCACGTGGCTTGCCCCTCGTCTGGGCGGGTTTATGGACGCCTATCAAGACGTAACGCTGCGACTTCTGCTCGACGACCGTGAGCTTGATCTGACCACATTGGAAGCTGAGTGCGCGATCCGTTTGTGGGAAGCCACGCACGCCGACCTTATTCAACGCAAGATTTTATCCGTCACCACATCTCTATACGCGTCGCAGGACTATATCGCCCGCAAAGGCATGCCCCTGACACCTGAGGATCTGGCCGATCATCGCATTATCGCTTATGGCGCACGTGGCGGCGATCCAATGAAGGTTCTTGATTTCATTTTGACTTTGGGCCGAGAGGAACATCGCCCGCGCGATGCGGCTTTGACGATCAATAACATCTCAGCCCTGACACGAGCGGTATCGGCTGGGCTTGGTATTGGCGGATTGCCGGACTATCTGGCACAAACCAATCCGAACCTCATCCGCATTTTTCCAGAGCATCCAGGCCCTAATGTCGATGTATTTTTCATTTATCCAGCCGATTTGCGACGTTCAAAACGGATTGCAGCCTTTCGCCAATATCTGCTGGATCAGACGATGAGTTGGAAGAGTTCTTAGAACGCGTCGGGTTCTTTTAGAAACTTTATCCCGCTTTTCTGTTTCAAAATAGACGGGACAGACCCTATTGGTTAACTGTCCAACCGCCTTTGGTTTTAGCAACAGACCAGAGCTGTAGCACAGCTTGTCCACATGTTTTGCTATGCGTTTTTGCATTCCAGATGTGGCCAACTATGCCTTTTATTCGGTTGCGAGGCTTCTTATGTACACGCTGCAGACGAGCCTCAGTCTGCGGACATTTTTTGTGATGCGCCTCTGCGCAGCAAGATGTCTCCTCCCCCGAGGCTGACTCAAGGGCCGCGCCACTTATGTGTGCGCGGCCTCTTTTTTATGCCAATAGAGCCTGAGTTGCCGCAGCAACGTTGGTTTGCCGCATGAGGCTCTCGCCGACCAGAAACGCTTTAGCCCCTGCCGCCTTTAGGGTGGCCACATCAGCAGCCGTATTGATTCCACTTTCAGCGACCAGCAGGCGATCCGTTGGAATCAGGCTCGACAGACGCCGCGTCGTATCCAGATCGGTTACAAAGGTCTTGAGGTTGCGATTATTGACGCCGATCATTTTGGCATCAAGTTTCAAGGCCCGTTCAACTTCACTTTCATCATGGGTTTCGATCAGCGCGTCCATGCCGTAATCAGCGGCAGCCGCGACGAGATCGGCCGCCAAGCTATCATCGCACGAGGCCATGATGACGAGTATGGCGTCGGCGCCATAGGCGCGGCTTTCTGCGATTTGCCACACATCGATCATAAAGTCCTTGCGCAAACAGGGCAAAGCACACGCCGCACGCGCGCTGAGCAAGAAATCTTCATGACCCTGAAAGCTCGGTCCATCCGTCAAAACTGACAGACACGCCGCACCACCCTCTTCATAAGCGCGCGCGAGGGCAGGCGGGTCAAAATCGGCCCGGATCAGGCCTTTAGAGGGGCTGGCCTTTTTGATCTCTGCAATGAGTGCAGGGCGGGTTTCAGCCGCTGAGAGCAGAGCCGCAGTAAAGCCGCGGGGAGGGGATTGGCCCGTGATCAGGGTCTCCAGTTCGGACAGCGTTTGATCTGACTTTCGCCCGCGCACTTCGTCCTTTTTGTAGGCGATGATGGTGGCCAGCGTATCGCTCATGACTGATGTCCGTTTGTGATGCTGATCAGACCTAAAAGCGCTTTATGGGCAAGGCCCCTGTCAATTGACTCTTGGGCCATCAGGACGCCTTCTTTCAACGTGTTAGCGTGACCGAATGCAACAAGTGCGGCGGCAGCGTTCAGGCTGACACTGGTTCGATAAGCGCCAGTCTCGCCCGCCAATAGGGCCTTAAGTGCACGTGCATTGAATGCAGCGTCACCACCCTTCAAATCAGATAGGGGCGCGCGCTTTAGGCCCGCATCTTCAGGGGTGACTTCGAAGGACTCAATCTCACCTTGGCGAAGGGCGACCACTTGGCTGGGCCCAGAAACAGCCAATTCGTCAAGGCCGCCGTCGCCATGGACAACCCACGCCGCCTCGCATCCAAGCAGGCGCAATGCCACGGCCACTGGTAACATCTTATCAGGAGCAAACACGCCGACCAATTGACGACTGGCGTTAGCGGGATTGGCTAAAGGCCCCAGTATGTTAAAAATCGTGCGAAAACCAAGCTCTCGCCGGATGGCCCCAACATGGGCCAGGGTGGGATGATGGGCTTGAGCAAACATAAAGCCGACACCAATCGTGCTAATGGCCTCGCCAATCAAGCTCGGAGAGGCGGCGAGGTTGACGCCTAGGGCCTCAAGCACATCGGCGGCACCGGACGTTGAACTCATGGCGCGATTACCATGCTTGGCAACATGCAGGCCACATCCCGCCAGCACAAAGGTCACAGCCGTGGAAATATTGAGCGTGTGAGAGCCATCCCCGCCCGTCCCGCATACGTCGACGCAGGGGATCGTCATGGGAACCGACACCATATTGGCGCGCAAGGCGCTCGCGCCCGCATAAATCATCGGCCCATCAACACCGACCCGCTCAAGCCCCATCAAGAACGCACCGATCTGCGCGGGTGTAGCCTGCCCGTTCAAGATCGTGACAAAAGCGCCATCGAGCGTCGCCGGATCGGGGCGCGACCCATTGTGTAGGCTTGCAAGGACAGGCTTAAGCGCGTCACTCATGACCCGACTGCACTGGCCAAGGTCAGAAAGCGTTGGATCAGGGCGTGTCCATGTTCGGACGCGATGCTTTCGGGGTGGAATTGTACGCCGTAAACCGGCTTCTCGACATGGCTCATCGCCATGATTTCTTGATCCTGCGTCCAAGCATCGACCCTTAAGACATCAGGCAAAGTGTCTCGACGAACGCTCAGCGAATGATAGCGGGTCACTTCAAAATGGGCTGGCAGATCCGTGAACAGGCCTGTGCCATTATGGCTGATGACGGACGTTTTTCCATGCATAATGGTTTGGGCCCGAACGACCTGCCCGCCATAAGCCTGACCAATGGCTTGATGGCCCAGACAAACGCCTAGGAGTGGTAAAGTGCTCGGTGCCCGCGCGATCAGCTCCAAACAAATGCCAGCTTCATTGGGCGTGCAGGGGCCCGGTGATAGAATGAGCGCGTCAACAGCCTGAGCTAAGGCTTCATCAACGCTCAAGACATCATTGCGCACAACTTGCGTTTGCGCCCCCAATTCTTCGACATAATGCACCAAATTATAGGTGAAGCTGTCATAATTATCGATCAGGAGGACTTTCATGGCGTTTCCTCATAACGTCCTGCATCTTCGGCGGCGCGCAAAAGAGCTTTGGCCTTATTGACACATTCAATATGCTCATTGAGGGCTATTGAATCCATGACCACGCCAGCACCGGCTTGAGCGTGCAGGATACCGTCTTTGAGGACGCCAGTGCGCAGTGCAATGCACAAATCCATATCGCCGCCGGCCGAAAAATAGCCGACCCCGCCGCCATAAATACCGCGCGCATGTGGCTCTAGCTCAGTAATGATCTCCATGGCCCGAACTTTGGGGGCGCCTGACACTGTGCCAGCGGGAAAACCAGCCAAGAGCGCGTCCAAGGCGTCTAATCCGAGCTTGAGATGGCCTTCAACATTAGAGACTATATGCATCACATGGCTATAGCGCTCAATCTTGAAGCTCTCCGTCACGCGCACGCCCCCCTTCCCAAGTGACGGTGGGCCTTGGTTGGTCATGCGTAAAGAGCTTGTCACACGGCCTACATCATTGCGACCGAGATCAAGCAGCATGAGGTGCTCCGCACGCTCCTTTGGATCATTCAACAGCTCTTCGGCCATCGCCTCGTCCAGAGCCGCAGTCGCGCCGCGCGGGCGCGTCCCGGCGATGGGCCGCATAGTGACCACGCCATCACGCAATCGCACAAGGATTTCAGGGCTTGAGCCGACGATGTTAAATCCGTCCATCGACAGCAGAAATAGAAATGGTGACGGATTGGTTCGACGCAGCGACCGATAAAGCGACAAAGCGCTGCCACTAAAGGGTGCTGAAAACCTCTGGCTTGGCACGACTTGGAAGATGTCGCCAGCCTTGATGTAGTCTCGTGCCGTTTCGACCCCAGTCATATAGGACTCTGGAGACATGTTGGCGATGGCTTCACCCAAGGGGCTAGGACGGGCACTGGCACTTGGCACACGCAGAGGCGTAGGGCCGTCCAGTTTGGCCCATAGCGCCGACAGACGCTCCCGTGCGGCTTCATAGGCAGCGCGCGCATCCATATCAGCTTGTGGCCTTGCGGGAGTCACGAGCCATAATTCCTGCTTAACCCCATCAAACACGATAACCAGACGTGGTCGTACCAATAATGTTTCAGGCACGCCGATGGGGTCGGGTTGGGTCAGTGGCAAACGCTCGATATGGCGCACTGTCTCATAGCCTAGATAGCCGTATATACCTGCAGCCGGTGGTGGCAGCTCATTGGGGAAATCTAATGCGCTATCGGCCAAGAGTTTTCGCAAGGCTTCTAGGGGCGGAAGGTGATAGGGCGTAAAGGGTCCAACAATGCCTTCGTCATCTCGAGTCGCGAAGCTGGCACCATGATCATCGACACGGTGGATCAGATCAGGGTCACAGGCCACGATGGAATAGCGTCCCCGTGTTTCCCCACCTTCAACACTTTCAAACAGACATGACCCGAGCTTGTCTGAGCCCAGTTTCGCCAAGGCCGAAACGGGGGTTTCCAGATCGTCGATCCGCCGCGCCACAACAGCAATGCCGCGGCCGACATTATAGGCCGCCGCGAAGGTCTCAAAGTCGGGTTCAATGGCCAGCACGAGAGGTCAAGGCGTTTTTGGTGGCGCGGCAGGAGCGGCAGGAGCTTTGCCTGCGCCCCCAGCCGTTTCAGCTGTATCACCCAGCGCCCGCCGCATCATGTCAGGGTAGAGTTGGGTTTTTGCCCGATCACGTGCCACACGCTCCAAGGCCGCGACCAGATCGCGTTGAACGCTGGCACGCACGGCTGTCTCCGCTTGCGCCATGCGCTCGGGAACAGTGGCATCATCATCACGTAAAACTTCGTCTATACGCACGATGGCATATTCAACCCCATTGGCCGTCTGCCCCAAAACAATATCGCCCTTCTTGGCACCAAACACGGCAGCAGACAGGTTTTGCCCGCCTTGCCCACGTTGTAAGGGCGCTTCCTGACGTAAAGCTGGCAGGCCAAATTTCGCCGCAGCAGCTTCCAACGTGCTCTTTTTGGCCTCGGCTAGGATTTGCTCAGCGCGCACTTTGAGGCGCGTACCGATATCGCGACGCAGCCATTCATTTACGAGCTCCGTTCTAATGCTGGCTAGAGGCGGCGCCGCGGCGGGGGTTATGGTGTCAATCTGGACGGACATGTAAATGTCACCGGGCAAGCTCGTCAAATCGCTGATATCGCCCTTAGCGCCCGAGAAAGCATCGCGTAGAATAGCGGGTGCCGACGCGAGCTCGGCAATGGGTTGGCCAGTCGCAATACTGCGACCATCGGCCAAAAGCCCCGGAATCTTGACAGTCCTAAAGCCAGCTTTAGCAGCCGCGGCGTCGAGTGTGGCGCCGTCACTGATGGCTGCATCAAAGACCTCTGTCGCATCCGTCATCGCCTCGCCCGCAGCGGTCGCGCGCAATTGATCGCGAATTTCAGTCGCCGCCTCTTCGTAGAGGGCTTCTTTGGCCGGCGTGACACCTGTTACTTTGAAAGCTGCAAAGGGCTGCAGTTTTGCAGCGACTGTCTCTATCGCGCCGTTGGCCGCAAGGAATGCCGCTTTTGCAACATTTTCATCAGGGATCCCAGTTTGCGCGACCTCGTTCAAGATGATGGGCGCGCCAAGGCCTAGTGCAGTTGCAATCGCCGCTGGTGCTTCTCCGGCCCGCAAGCGCGCCGCTGCCTGATCGGCTTTGGCTTTATCAGGAGCCGATATCTGAATGATGGAGCGTTTAGCTGGAGTGGAAAGGCGGGCTTTATTGGTCGCAAATATCTGGCGCGCTTGAGCTTCATCAATAACAGCTTTGGCCTTAAAGTCGGCAAGGCTGGCAATCGCCAGCGTCAGGGCGCGGGTCTCTGGTCGAGTTAGTGCAGCTTTGTTTTCCTGATAAAACGCAGCAATCTGCGCCTCACTGGGCTGGCGCGGTGGGCCTGCCAAACTCGCTGCCACTGGCACGACCGTTACAGCCCGGCGTTCGGTTCCATAGGCCAAGGTTTGGCTGGCGAACACACGGGGCGCACGGAAACCTGAACTGGCCGCCAGCGTCAGACTTTGCCGCGACAAGTCCCCTCGGACACTGGCCTCAAAGGCCTGAGGCGTAAAGCCATTTTCGGCTAAGGCCTGAAGGTAAATGTCCTGGCTAAAGCGCTGTGTGGCCGAGTTCTGAAAACCTGGAATCTTGGCAATCTCGCTTTGCACAACGCTCTTGCTGACGCCCAAGCCAAGGCTATCGGTGAAAGCGGCAAACGCCCTATCGCCGACCATGCGCTCAAGAACAGCACTATCAAGGCCTTCTTTGCGGGCTTCTTCGGTCGTGACATCGCGGTTGGCCTCGGCCTTTGCGCGCTTAAGCAGCCGATCAAATTCGGCGCGATATTCTTGTTGACTGATGGTTTTTCCAGCGACTTTGGCCACACCATCTGCGGTCGCGCCGTTGAACACATCGCTTATGCCCCAAACGCCAAACGAGATGATCAACAAGCCAATCAGAATCGCTGAGACCCAGGAACGAGCAAATTTGCGGAATAAGGTGAGCATGTATAATCCCAAATGGCTGAGATTTTAGCATAAGGATCGTTGAAGGGCGGGGCAAGGCAGAGAGAGGCAAGCCTTACAGCCTGTCAGCTATTTTGTGATTGAGGTCCCCTGTTATGTCCTTTCGACGATGCTAGAGCGCCGCGCTTGTTCTGTGAAGCGCTCAGCTCGCGCCAGAACTTCGGATCAGAGCATCGTTTTTGCGAAAATCTGTTTCAGATTTTTGCGCAAGATGCTCTAGGATCGAATTTGAATGCACTGGGTGAAGAGTTTGAATGCACTGGGTAAACGAATGACGAAACTGATTGTTGGAAATTGGAAAATGAACGGAATCTCCGCGAGTCTGGCTGAGGCATCTGCCATTGCCAGCGGTGTTGCGGCGATGGATCAGGGTCGCGTTCGGGTCGTCATATGTCCGCCAGCGACTTTATTGTCACCAATGCGCGCCAGTTTGGGCGATGCACCCGTCAGCCTTGGCGGGCAGGATTGTCATTCTGGGCATTTTGGGCCTCACACCGGTGATGTTTCTGCGCCCATGTTGGTGGACGCGGGGGCGACCTTTGTGATCCTTGGGCATTCAGAGCGGCGGCATCACCACCGCGAGAGCAATGCATTTGTGCAAGCCAAAGCCCGGGCGGCCATAGAAGCGGGTCTCACACCCATTATCTGCGTGGGTGAGACGCAGGCTCAGCGCGACGCCGATCAAGCCGAGGCCTTTGTTCTAGAACAAGTCCAAGGGTCAATTCCCGCTAATGCCTCGGCCAAACAAATCTGCCTCGCCTATGAGCCCATTTGGGCAATCGGCAGCGGTCGTATACCGACCGCCTTTGAAGTTCGGTCCATGCATCATGCCATCGCACAGGCACTTCTCATCCGATTTGGAGAGCCCGAAGGCCAGGCCGTTAGCCTCCTTTATGGCGGCTCCGTCACGGCTAAGAACGCTGCGGACTTAATGCGCATTGCTCATGTGGATGGTGTGCTCGTTGGTGGTGCGAGCCTTACGGCGGAAGCTTTCCTGGGGATCATTCAAAGCCAAGCCTAATCTGTTAAATCGGCTAACGTGTTGGAAACTAACTGCTGTTAGGGATGCTGTCTCCTCAGTAGGTGGCGCGCGCGTGTATACCCAAAAACTTTCTGAAGCGACAGCTCTTGTTTACGATTCAGTGCGGGGCAACATGCTGGTGACCCGATCAGTTTTGCATGGCGTGGGCTTTCGAAAGATTGACGGGATCACCACGCTTGATGACCTCCGCCTTCGACTGAAGGACTTGGATGTCGCAGTTTTGTTCATTGAAGCGACCGACAAAACCCAACAGATCGTTGATCTCTTGCGCGCCCAGCGATTGGGCGAAACTGGCGCGAACCCATTTGTACCCATTATTGCGACCCTATGGGCTGGACAAAGTGATCGGGTCGCTGATCTGATGAATTGCGGCTGCGACGATGTTGTATTGCGGCCCTTTTCGGCTGAGCAAACATTGCTTCGGATTCGATCGCTCATCACCTGCCGCAAGAGTTTTGTGGTGACATCGGATTATGTCGGACCTGATCGCGGCAGGACGAGCCTCATCGGCATGACGCCAGAACCATTTGATCCGCCCAACATCCTGCGAGACCGGGTGTTAGGCTTGAAACTAGATCTTGATTCTCAGGCCAAGCTCCTGCAAGCCGCGCGCCGAAAGGTCGATCAAGATCGGCTTGCGAAACTGGCGCGCCGAATTGCTATGGCAGCGGAGGTGACGATCCAAGCACAAGGAAGGGGTCATTCGAATTCCGGATTTGTCATCGATCTTCTAGAAAGTGCTGCTGAATTGGTGCGTGCGGCTAAGCGCCTTGATCAGGAGGAAGTTCAGGATATTGCGTTGGTCTTAGAAAATGTGGTCGCGAGGACTACCGCGCTTGGCGCTGAGCGCGTGGAAAATGCACAATTGACACGGCAACTCGCACTCGCATTGTTTATAGCTTACGCGGCC
>JBEINE010000079.1:0-13007 GCA_040378245.1 Hyphomonadaceae bacterium
GGCCTATCCCGTCTTTTTTGAATCAAAAAAGCGGGATAAACAGACGCTAAATCAACTATCTAGACGCGCAAACCGGTTCTAAAAGAACCAGACGCGCCCTAGGTTCCCGTTGGCCTCCCAATCGATATCGGAATCCCAATTGAAATGGCATAGGCAGGTGATTGATCGGTTAGGCCCACTTGAAGCGTAACTGATACAGATTGAGACTCGCTGAGACCAAAACTGCCACCAATGCCGAGACGGGCATCATTAGTTGGTGTCCCAATCAGCTTTAAGCCATTTTGGCGAGTAGACGCTGTAAGTTGGTTGCTAAATGACAGATTGAGGGAAGAACGTTCATTTACAGCCAAGTTCAAGCCCGCAAAGAATGAGGTCGTTTCGCCCGGCTCAATGCTGCCAAAAACAGGGAAATCACGCTTAATCGGAAACGAGCGCGACCCGCCCAAAAATAAGACAAGGGGGTCAGAGCGCCAGACAGCTGTGAAACCAGGCTCCAAGACATAATGTCCACTGCCACTGGGGGGGCGAATGAGTTTGGTTTGCCCGCCGGCACCTGTCGAAATGCGGGGGATTTCAAACGCGCTTTCACCGGTTGGAAATCTAGCGCGCAAGCGCAAAATTGTGGCTGGAATGACACCGCGCGCAACTAAGGGCTGCCAAGATGCGGTAGCTTCGATATCACCTAAATGCCCCCCTTCGGTCAATTGATCTCGCAAATCAGAGGTACCCACACCCAGTGTTTCGCGATCCACGCGGTATTGGTAGGGAATACGCAGATCGAGCTGGGTGCGTCTGGGCAAGCCGACACGTCCACTCAACGAAAAGGAGCCGATATCGCGTGACACATCGTCTACACGAATGGTGCCAATCACGATTGAGTTAAACACGGTGTAACCGCTGATATTCACGCGATCCGATGAGATGTGCGTCCAGTCCAGACCTGGTTCAATCTGCCAGCGCCATCGCGGCAACAAGACCCCCCCCGCATCAAGGAGAAGTTGGTCGGCTTGGCGTTGTGACCTTGGTCTATCCGCATCTGCACTTGCAACTTGGGTTGGTGGAGCGGGACTAGCAACTCTGGCAGCGGCAGGATTGAGCGACGGTTGGGACTCCGCATTTTGACTACCTTGTGCCACAGAAACAGGTGGGGGACCGGCCTCGGGCACGGGCGGCACAGCCAAATTGCTGGCGTGGGCGGCTTCACTTTGGGCTTGGATCAAGCGACGTTGGCGCAGTAACTCCCGCTCTTGGTTGTCAAGACGGGTTTGTTGCTGAATGACCAATTGGCGCAATTGAGAAATTTCAAGCGGGCTTAAAGGGACAAATGTTGGCGGCACCACCGCCGGTGTTGGCGGCACCGGCGGCGCGGTTTGCGCTAAGGCTTGTGTTGACAGGCTCAGCGCAAGAACACTCACTAAGCCATAGATGGCCGTTGTCGCACGCAGTGACAATGTATGTCTATTCATCACGGAAATCCCCCACATCGTATCTTATCGCCAAGCCGCTGCCACATCGGAGGGAAGATCGGGTACGATCATTACGTTGATAACAATGGAATTATTCACAACGTTCATATCGCCTACGACATTTGTGAATTGGAACAGACCACTTGCACCGCCTAAATCACCGAGAGCGGCCTGAAGCTGAACACGGTTGTCACCGTCTTGGGTCACACGCATACCAGCAGGGAGTTCGTTTGTGTTGCCCGGCGATGAGACAGAGCCATTAAAATAGACACCAAAGGAGACCCCGCGATAGCCACCGCGCGCCTCTGCCATATCGGCATCGTTCATCGCCTCAAACTGGGTGCCAGAATCAAACGCTGACGATAAATCAGAATTTGCAAAAGCCAAGTTAGCCGGCAAAACCGACATCGATAACAACAAGGCTCCAGCCAGTGTTTTGCGTGTGCTGCGTGTCGTTTTGAGGTTGTTGATGTGCGTCTTCATGATTGCCTCCTGTAGGGTTGATGTCAGTATTCGCCGATTACGTTCCCAAGCGGGATAGACGTGGGTCGATTGAGGCTTGCTTGTATGCCTCTTGAGTCGCGTCCCTGAGGGCTCGCGTTTCGAAAGGCTTGCATCGCAAGCTGCCTCTCTTGTGGGAGTTGACTTTGACGGGGATCAACCGCGACAAGAAAAACTTTGTTCCAGCTTTTGGTGAACTGGGCCAATGGTTCGACGCGGTTGCCAAAAGCAGGGTCGGCAATAAAGACGTCATCGCCAATGACCCGGCGGATTACAACAAAATGGCTGTATCCACGATTGGTGACCAATGCGATTGCGGGGGCTCGGAGGCTTCGCAAATCCGCGCCGCTGCGCGCACGGAAACCCCCAGCAATAAGCCCGACCGCCTCGGCATGGCGCTTTAGCTCTAACATCGAAAAGCCGCCTTCTGCGACCTTGGCTTTATCCTCAACATTGGCGTTAGCGAGAATAGCATCGATGATACTCTTTTCACTCACATTGCGTCCAAAGTAACCGCTCAGCAGCGTCGCTAAGGCAGCAGCCCCGCATGACAAGTCATGAGTTTGGCGCGTGATTCCATCAAACCGCAACGCCGCAAAAGATTGCACCGGCGCATAGATTGTTTGCCCGATTGGCAAGAAAACGGGACTCATCAGCGCATCTGCCTTGGCAGGAGCGGCGCCACAAATAAGGACTAGGGTAGCCAGCGCACCTACCGTCTTCATGAAAGGGGTCGTCGCCATCATCCACCCCCCACCTGCGCACCCGCAAATGTGAAACTGATGGTATTGGAGACAATGTTCCCTGTTCCAATGGTCTGATTGACTTGAGCAATGCCTGAAAAATCAGTAAAAGACCCCCTTACCGATGCAATTCCCCGCTGACCGCCTGTGGCACCCGGCCCCAAGCTGGTGGCACTGGTGGCGGACAAATCGGCTTCTGAAATGGCAAGGGCATCACCACCACCAAGAGCGACCGCGATTAATGTCGCGTTGCGCTGAACATTACCTTCGCCCGCGCTTTGATTGATCTGGGCGACGCCAGTGCCGTTACGATAGCTGTCAACAATCGCCAAAGCGGCCATGTCAGATGTGCCAACGCCAAGAGAGTCGGGGAGCGGCTCGTCGTTAGTATGGACTTGCTCCGCCAATAATCTTGCCAAGGCGGCAGAATTTAGCCCAGTTGATAGGGCTACGATCACGATATTGGCCTGCGTGGCACCACGCGGTCCGGCGTCTTGGTTCAGCGCCATAATGCCTTGCGATCCATTACCCGAACCTGAAACGATCGCGCCAATAACTCCGTTTGCGCCGATAACATTGGTTACAGAGGCAGAGTCACTTTGGCGTGCAGCCGCCGCGGCAAGGCGGACTAGCATATCTTCAACTTCGTCGGCTTCTGCAGGGCGTGATGGCAAGGTCCACAATGCGGCCAAGGCAATGGCGGCGAGAAAGCCACGTGGCATCCCCCGCGCTTTAATGGAATGGTGGTCGAATTGATGGGCCATATCAACATGTCCTGCGAACATAATGTTGAGGGAAAAGCCTATAGCGACGCGATCAGCGTGGGGGATCTCAGTCTAGCTGAGCGCGCCACCATAGTCATATTGGGTTAGAAGTTGACCGCACTGGTCAGCGCCGCAATCGAGATAACCGTGGCTTGGTTATTCATATTGCCAACAGCTTGGTTGACCAACACAATCCCCGTGTTCCCATTCACCGAATTGAGAATCTGGTCGCGCTTTACAGTATTGGTTTCAAAGGCGACGTTGCCGGAATTGACTTGGTTTAAGCCCGCATCCGACAAAGCCCAGACCGCACTATCGGCAACCGCCAAAGCCAACACATTATGCTGGGAATTGACGTTCCCCGCGTTTTGGTTGCCCATAAAGACACCCGAATTGTCGCTAAAGGAGCCGTTGATAGTGGCATCAATTGGCGGAGCGTTGCGGGGGGCAAGAGGTCCTTCGCGGTGGGAGGCATTATTGCCGGTGGTGATTTGCTCAGCATAGGCTTCAGCATTCGCGAATGCGTCTTTCCCGAAATCCAAGCCACCAGAGATAACGTTACCTTGGTTGGCAAAGTTTCCTGTGTCTTGGTTCAACTGACCAATGCCCGTGTTGTCCTTGACTGAGTTTTCAATCAAGGCTTTGCGCACAATACGCATGTCAGCAGGGTTGCCAGCCGTGTTCACACCATCATTGGGGTCATTATCGACTGACCATGTGACGACGTTATCGGTATTGCTGGAGTTCACAAGCGCCTGAGCTGTCGCTGCATCGGTCAATGCACCGCGATAAACTACCCGCAAATCAGCCGATTTGGCAATGCTTGTAGGCTGAACGATCAGGACGGTCTTTTTCTTTGTTACTTCCAAGTTGGCTGTAACGTCTGCGAAAGCAGGGGATGCGGCTAGGCCAAAGGTAAGTGCTGCGACCGCAACGAGATACTTATTTTTCATGGTTTTCACTCCAAACTGTATGAGGTTAGAAAGTTGGAAGGTTGTTGCCGACGGCCGCTATCGAGACAATATTGGCTTGGTTAGCCATATTGCCGGTTGATTGGTTCACACCCAGAATACCGGTATTGCCATTCATCGAATTGGAGATGCGCGACAGTTTGTTAATACCCGCTGCGGAAGTCGTGCTGGTTGATTCACCGACACGCCCGCCTGTGCTGAATTGACCAAGAGCCGCCTCCGAAAGGGCCACACCACTTGGTGCCAAGGAATAGGCCAAAGACAACGTGTTCAATTGATTGTTCATGTTGCCGGTGGACTGGTTGGCAAAGACCAAGCCCTGGTTTGAATTGAGCGAGTCAGTGATCGTGGCGTCGCGGTAAATCAGATTAACGGTATCGATCGTATTGTCAGTCTGTGATTGGGTTGCGGCTGCTGACGCATGAGCAAAACCAACATTTGGTGTAGCAGTTGGTGGCGGTGGTGGCGGTGGTGGTGCAGCAGGTGGCGGTGGTGCAGCAGGTGGCGGTGGTGCAGGGGGAGGGATATCTGCATCAATGGCAACTGAAACAATCGTACCTTGACTGCTATTATTGCCAGAAACTTGGTTTATCGAGACGACACCCTTGTTACCATTGCCAGAGCCTGAGATGATATCCTCTTTTTCTGCGCAATTGCCGCAAGCACGATTGCTAATGTTGTTCTGGTTAGCGGTAACCAGTGATTCAGCAAATTTGGTCGGTGTTGAGCGGACGGTTGCTTGAGCATCAACTAACGTCGAAACCAAGATGGCTTCGTTCGTGATAATGCGTTTTTGGGTCAAATCATTCACCACAAGATTTGCATCTGTTGGCATGGTCTCTTGTGCAAATGCAGGACCTGCGAGCAGGGACAGCGTTGCACATGTTACTAGAAGCTTCTTCATGGAACCCTCCAAGGGCTGTTCGTTGAAACAAAGCGCTGATTGCGCCGTTCAATAATGCACGTCTGGATTGGGTTCTGGATTCACATATGTTAACGGTTTTTAACAAAGTTCAGTCGAGCAGACTCTCTCAATGAATGGCAGAAGCGTCGGGGCGGGGTCACCCCCTAATCGGCAACTCAGCGCGTCAGACTTGAATCTTCGATAAAAAGTCTCCCAGACATTCATCGCCATTGCATGTCTGAGGTTCGCGGCGGGCCATCTGTCGTTATGGCTTGCTTAACGGCCAAGCGCGCGTTCGGTTCTTTTGGAACCAAGTTGCGCGTCGAGGTATCTGATTTAGCGTCTGTTTATCCCGTCTTTTTTGATTCAAAAAAGACGGGACAGACCCTAGCCGTTCTTCCCAGCCCGCTGATCGCGCCAGCCCATAATGCGTAGGCGTAGCGCGTTGAGCTTGATAAAGCCTTCTGCGTCCTTTTGATTATAGCCGCCCGCGGCGTCAAAACTGATCAGTTCTTTGCTGTAGAGTGACATCGGGCTGGAGCGGCCTTGCACATAGACGCCACCTTTGTAGATTTTAAGCGTCACCTCGCCGCACACGTCATCCTGACTGGCATCAATCGCGGCTTGTAGCATTTTGCGCTCTGGCGTGAACCACATGCCATTATAGATCAGAGTGGCATATTTGGGCATCAGTTCATCTTTGAGATGCAGCGCGCCGCGATCAAGGGTAATGCTTTCCATGGCGCGGTGGGCGGTCAGCATGATGGTGCCGCCGGGCGTCTCATAATAGCCGCGCGACTTCATGCCGACAAAGCGGTTCTCAACCAGATCAAGGCCGCCCACCCCATTTAGGGACCCGATCCTATTGAGCTCGCTCAGTAAGGCCGCCGGACCGTAAACAACGCCATTGATCGACACAGGGTCACCGCGCTCAAACCCTATCTTGATGAGGGTTGGATGATCGGGCGCTTCTTCAGGTGTGATGGTGCGACGGTCAGCGCGCTTGGACACCAGATCGGGCACCGCAACGTCTGGGTCCTCTAGAACGAGGCCCTCAGAAGACGTGTGCAGCAGATTGGCATCAATGGAGAATGGGGCCTCGTTTTCTTTGCCCATGCCGATCTCAATGCCATGCTTTTTGGCATAAGCGATCAGGTCCGGGCGACCTTGAAACGACCACTCCCGCCATGGCGCTATGACTGTGATATCAGGCTTGAGCGCGTAATAGGAGACTTCAAAGCGAACCTGATCATTGCCTTTACCCGTCGCGCCATGACAGACAGCGTCGGCTCCAACCAGATTGGCAATCTCAATCTGGCGCTTGGCGATCAAGGGTCGCGCGATGGAGGTTCCAAGAAGATAGACGCCCTCATACACGGTGTTGGCGCGAAACATCGGGAACACATAATCGCGGACAAACTCGTCGCGTAGATCATCGATGAAAATGTTTTGGGCCTTGACCCCAGCGGCCAGCGCTTTAGCACGCGCAGGCCCCAATTCTTCGCCCTGGCCCAAATCGGCGGTAAAGGTCACGACCTCGCAATCATAAGTTTCCATCAACCATTTAAGGATGATGGACGTATCCAGCCCGCCTGAATAAGCGAGAACGACTTTTTTGACTTTTTGCGGCTGGGTCATTGCGGAGTGTGTCCAAGGATAAAGGCCAAGTGACGTGGGTTAAGCAATCACGCATGCCAGATCAACTCTGGGGACCAGTAAAGCGTTGAAACTTCTCCTACCAACGGCTCGATGATACAATGCAAGGGAGCGCGCAGCACGAGCTGCGCATCTTTTCCTTAAGTTATTGTGTTCACGACGAAATTGCGCAGCAAGTGCTGCGCGCTCCGGCATAACGCTAATCCGAGATGGGTAGCTTGATGGGCCTCATGTTATTAGGTTGTTCGCGATAATGTTTGACGGGCCACATATCGCGCCGCGAAAAACAAATGGAACGCGTGCACAAGAACAAACAAGCCTGCTGTCAGCGAGCGGACAACAAACATGATCAACTCGTGATTAGGTCGCGTTCCAGAGCCGTCGCGCGTCATCATCCATGAGCTGGCAATGTAGACCACGCCACAAATTGGCACAAAGATAAGTGCCACCCAACGCGCAGCAAACCAGTTTGGCTTGCCGTTGATTCCAAATTGCATCGGCACACGCGCGTCGGGAGGAATGACTTGGGAACCAAGGTATGACGTAGCTACGATCAAAACGATCGCAAAGAGCGAGATAGTATTGGCTAATTGATGATAATGATTTGAAACAAAAGAGAGATTTTCCATGCTCTCTTGTTACCACAAATGGTGTATTCTGCAACTTAATTCGACTGAAAGTCTCTATTTCTGTCGACTCAGCCAATTCAGCGCAATCGCCAAATGCGCCGTATGCGCCACCACAAAGGCCAGTGCCATGCCAACGCGGGAGGTTCCTAGTGACAGGGCCTCCCGCGTCAGGTGGTCTGTATCGGTGCTATGGGCCATATAAGTCAAAAACAAGCCAAACCCTGCCGCCATGGCTGGCGCAAATAACAGTGCAAAGCGACGTGGTGCGGACCACAGCGGCTTACCCTTCAGCCCAAATTGCATCGGAACCCGTGTGCCCGGCGCGATCTTAGTGGCAGCCGAGGCCGACAATATCGCCATCAGGATCAGCCCTGCGACAAAACACAGATCACCAGTCCAGAGCAGAAAGTGGGAATAATCGAGCGGGTTCACGGATCCGACTAGACCACAACTTGTGTCCCCAACTCAACCACGCGACCAGAGGGAATGTGAAAGAAGTCTGTAGCATTTGTTGCGTTCTTGGACAGGAAGACAAAGAGTTGATCCTGCCACAGCGGCATACCCGATGTCGCCGAAGCCACAATCGTGCGATGGCCCAAGAAGAAACTCGTCGACATGATGTCAAACTTCAAGCCCTGCTTGCGACACATGGTCAGGGCTTTGGGGATATTGGGGCTTTCCATAAAGCCATAGTTGACAATCACTTGTTTGACGTCCGGCGTGATGTCTTCTATTTCAATACGGTCACGATCATCTACGCGCGGCGTCTCAGCGGTCTTCACCGTCAAGATGGCAATCTTTTCGTGGAGCACTTTGTTGTGCTTAAGATTATGCATGAGCGCCACAGGAGCAAAGTAAGGGTCGCTGGTGAGGAAGATGGCCGTGCCCGCAACGCGGTGGGGCGGATGGGCCATGAGAGTCTTTAGCAAATCCTTGAGCGGGATCGCGTCGCGGCGCGTTTTCTCCGTGAGGATGCGACTGCCCTCTTGCCACGTCCACATCATGATGACGATCACAGCACCCAAAACCAATGGCATCCACGCGCCATGGGGAATTTTTAGGACTTGAGAGCCTAAGAACACAATATCGAGAAAAGCGATGGGAACCAATAGCAAGCCTGCTTGGAACACGTTCCATTTCCATAGGCGGGTCACAACTGGAACCGCCAGCAATGTGTCCATGAACATCGCGCCAGTAATCGCAATACCATAGGCAGATGTCAGGTTTGAGGAAGTCTGAAAAACAAACAGCAGGATTAGCACGCCGATCAACAAGAATGTATTGACCTGGGGCACATAGATCTGGCCAGCTTGGGTCTCACTGGTACGTTTGATCTCCATACGTGGAATAAGGCCCAGCTGAACCGCTTGTTGGGTCATAGAGAATGCGCCCGTTATCACAGCTTGGCTTGCAATAACGGCAGCGGCTGTAGCCAAAGCCATAACGGGCCAGAATGCGACTTGAGGCACCATCATCCAGAACGGATCGGCTTTTGCGGCCGGATTAGCCAAAACAAAAGCGCCTTGTCCCAAATAATTCAGTGCCAAGCACGGGAATACAAGAAAAAACCAAGCTGCCCTTATCGGGTTTCTCCCAAAATGGCCCATGTCCGCATAGAGCGCTTCAGCGCCAGTGACAGCTAAGAAGATGGAGCCCAAGATGACAAAAGCAACAAAGCCATTTTCCAGCAAAAACCGAATGCCATAATAGGGATTAAAGGCGTTCCAAATGCGGGGGTCATCGGCGATATGATAGATGCCAAGACCTGCCAATGTCAGGAACCAAATTGCGGTGATCGGTCCAAACCAGACTGCAATCTTGTGGGTCCCTTTGGATTGCACAAGGAACAAACCGATCAAAATGACCGCCGAGATAGCGACAATAATGTTGGGCTTAAAGAAATCCCCAACACCTGGCGCAATTTTCAAGCCCTCAATCGCGCCTAAAACCGAAATGGCAGGTGTGATGATACCATCACCATAGAAAAACGCCGCGCCCATAACGCCACACAGGAAAATCCAATTGGACTTTTTACCCACCGCGCGTTGCGCCAGCGACATAAGCGCTAGGGTGCCACCTTCGCCTTTGTTGTCCGCCCGCATCAAGAACACGACGTATTTTAGCGTGACGATAAAAAACAACGCCCACAAGACTAGGGAGACCACACCAATGACCGCAAGCTCATGATTGCCAGATCCTTTGGCGTGATGGAGAGCTTCGCGCATCGCATAGAAAGGGCTCGTGCCGATATCACCAAAAACAACCCCTACTGACCCTAAGGCCAGCATGAAAAACCCAGTTTTTGCGTGATTTGGACTGTCGCCATGACCCTGGGACACTTCGTGGCCGGGTTCCGAAACTTCTTTGGACGCCATGCGGGCTCCTTGGTCGAACGCTAAGGAGGCACCACGCCTGATATTAGCAAACCATGTGGGCGCGGGCATTACGCCTTTTATTGGGGGTCTTCAATCCCTGACTGCTGTAGTATCACGTCGTCTTGTTCGAAGGTGAGAGACATGCGCTCTTTGTATCTGGAGGCCCGTCGATCTGGATGCTGGACGTTTAAGCAAGGCCAGTCTATGCGCAAGTAAAGATCATAAAGGAATACGCATTATGGCACGACGTCTATGCTTGATAACCGGCGCTTCAGCCGGCATTGGTGAGGCTTTCGCCCATTTATATGCCGAGAGGGGCTATGATTTGGCTTTAACAGCGCGCCGGACTGATCGTTTGGAGGCGCTAGCCGCTCAAATCACCGAAAAATGGGGTGCCACGTGTCTCACGATTGCTGCTGACCTCGCCGACCGAGCGGCACCTCAAGCCATTATTGATAACATCCACGCAAAGGGCCGCCACATTGATGCGCTGGTGAATAATGCGGGATATGGCCTGCAAGGCCATTATCTGGCGTCGAGCTGGGAAGATCATGCTGCTTTTATGCAGGTGCTGGTCCAAGCGCCTTTGGAGCTGGCATATAAGGTCCTGCCCGGCATGCAGGCGCGCCATTTTGGCCGGATCATCAATGTCGCCTCACTGGCTGGCCACGTTCCAGGCTCCGCCGGGGCCACACTTTATGGGGCGTCCAAGGCCTTTTTGATCAAGTTCAGCCAATCGCTCAATCTTGAGAACCAGTCGACTGGCGTTCATGTCAGCGCTTTGTGCCCAGGCTTCACACGTTCAGAGTTTCATGACGTCAATGGCATGCGCGCTCAAACCGATACCATGCCCAGCTGGATGTGGTTAGATGCCCGCACGGTTGTGGAGATTGGCTTTGATGGGGTTGAGGCCAATCAGGCGGTTGTGGTGTCAGGGGGTGCCAATAAAGCCATTGCCGCGTTTGCCAAACTCTTGCCAGACAATATCGCGCTCGCCTTGATGAAGACGCAAATGTCAAAGTTTCGCAGGGCTGATTAGAGGCTGCGGAGCGCGCAGCCAGTGCTGCGCGCTCCTTTTTCGGGCCGGTCCGAAATGGGTTGATCAATAGGGCTATTGACAACAGGATAAGAAAAACAACCCCGCCCGTCACGTCTTTGTGTTGGCACTCCCACATCACATCGCGCTATGATAAAGGCGAATTTGGGCGGTAGGCGAAAAGGAAGCTGACACGTGAGCATGGGTTTATTGGCGCTATTGGATGATGTTGCCCTGATCGCGAAAATGGCGGCCGCCTCCTTGGATGACGCAGCGGCGCAAGCGGCCAAAGCTGGCAGCAAAGCGATGACCAAAGCCGTGGGCATTGTGATTGATGATGCGGCGGTGACGCCGCGCTATGTTGTTGGCTTCGCCGCTGAACGTGAGCTTCCCATTGTCGGCAAAATCGCGATGGGATCCGTCAAAAACAAAATGCTTTTCTTATTGCCTGGCGCTTTGGCCATGAGTTATTTTATTCCTTGGTTGATCACCCCATTGTTGATGATTGGCGGTGCTTATCTGGCCTTGGAAGGCTATGAAAAAGTCGTAGATCTTCTTGGTGTTCATTCTGGTGATGACCAAGGCGCACAGGCGGAAGAAGACCTTGGGAAAACCAGCGCCGAGCTTGAAAATGAAAAGATCCAAAGCGCCATTCGCACCGATTTCATTTTATCCGCAGAAATTATGGCCATTACCCTATCCGCCGTTGCGGCGTCCGCGATCTGGGTCCAAGCTGGCGTTTTGGCGATTGTGGGCCTTGGCATGACGGCACTGGTTTATGGCTCAGTCGCGATTATTGTCAAAGCTGATGATGCTGGGGCCGCGATGGCGCGCGGCCAGTCGCCGATTCTACGAGCCATCGGGCGGGGAATTGTGTTGGGCATGCCGATTTTCCTACAGATCCTAACCTATATTGGCATGGTCGCGATGTTGTGGGTGGGTGGCGGTATCATCACCCACGGCCTTTATGAGCTAGGCTACAAAGGGCCTGAGACGATGATCAAGCAGGCGGGCTATGCAGTTGCGGCCTTCGTGCCGATGGCAAGCGGCTTTATCGCGTGGCTGGTCGGCGCGGCCATTTCTGCAGTCATTGGTTTGATTATCGGGGCGCTAGTTGCCGTTGGCGTCCACCAAATTGTGATGCCGATCATGGCGCGCTTGCAGAATAAGCCTGCCCATTAGGGCCAGTCTGGCCCAGTCGATATTTGACTTGGCGCCAGCTTTAGTTCATTTGTTATAACAAAATGAACCAACCCATCACGCCTTCTCGACACGTGAGTTCTGCCGCCAGCAGTCCCACGACCTTTTACCATGAAAGCGCTACCCGTCCATTTGACCCGACGTCGGAATTAAAGGGCCAAGTTGAGTGCGATGTCGCCATTATCGGTGCGGGTTTTACGGGCGTCTCGGCGGCCTTGGACTTAGCGGAAGCGGGTCTAAAGGTCATCGTGATTGAGGCCAATGCGCTGGGTGCGGGTGCATCGGGTCGTAATGGCGGGCTGGTCTGCTCTGGCTGGCGACATGATCAGATGTGGTTTGAAGCGCGGATGGGCAAAGATGATGCGCACAAACTATGGGCCTTGGCGGAAACGGCAAAGGCCGATCTCCTCAGCCGCATGGCGCGTTATGGCATCAAGGCTGACTGGCAATCTGGCCAGATTTTTGCGGCTCATACGCCCGCTCAGTTAAAAGCGCTTGATGCAGACGCCCGTCACATGGGGGACCATTATGATTATCAAAAGCCCCTTCGCCTCAATAAGGATGAAGTGGCGCGAGCCCTAGGGACTGGGGTCTATCACGGTGGTTGGCGGGACCCCAGTGCTGGCCATCTCCACCCGCTTAAGCTGTTGTACGGACTCGCTGGCGCCGCCCATGGCGCAGGCGCCATTTTCCACGAAAACACCCGTGCACTGGAAATTGGTCAAAATGGCGCAGGGCGTTTTGTGCGCGCGGCCAAAGGCA
>JBEINE010000085.1:0-12576 GCA_040378245.1 Hyphomonadaceae bacterium
GAACCTTGACACCCTCAAACAAGCGGCTGCTCTCCGATAACTGGCGCGCCGAGTCAAGCGGGTCAAGGTCGCGCAGCGCCCCGTAGGGGTTGCCTTGATGCGCTTGAGCTGGCTCTTCAAAATCGAGACCGGAGTTTTAGTGAGCAGAATGATCACCAAAAGCGGTCCCAAGTCGCTTTCTTGCACACTCAAACAAGAGCCCTCCAGAGCCCTATTTCACCGAAGATGATAGCGTCTACTCTAAGGAGGGGATGAACCGATCAAAGCTCAATCGGCTTGCCCAATTCCCCGGCGCGTTCAACAATAAAGTGCCAAGCGCTGCGTCCAGTGCGTGAGCCGCGCTGCGCAGCCCATTGCAAGGCCGTGCGCTCAAGCGCTTTATCCTTTGGTTTTAAGCTGAGTGCGACACAATAATTGTGGACAATAGCGAGCCACGTCGCTTGATCCATCGCATGAAAGCCAAGCCAAAGGCCAAAGCGCTCCGACAGGGCCATTTGCTCTTCCACGGTTTCGTCGGGCCTGAAGTCGGGCTGCGTGCCATCAGGCCGATTGACCAGATGGCGGCGATTGGACGTCACATAAACAAGTATTTTGGAAAGAGCGCCTGATACCCCGCCATCCAGCACGGATTTGAGCGCCTTATAGCTCTCATCACCGCGCTCAAACGATAGATCGTCTATGAAGATAATCGCTTGCCAGCCTTCTTGAGCTAGCTTGGCCGCAAGGGTGGGTACAGTCGCAATATCTCCACGCACCACTTCAATCAATTTGAGGCCCGGATAAGCCGTGGCAATTTCGTCATGAACGGCCTTCACCAAGGCGCTTTTGCCAGTACCCCGCGCGCCCCAAAGAAGCCCGTGATTGGCAGGATGACCCTCAGCAAAGCGCCTTGTGTTTGAAACCAAACGCTCCTTTTGAGCATCATTACCCAAAATCATCGATAAAGGCACCCGGCGGGGGGCGTGAATAGGCGTCAGGATTGACGCATTGCCCTGCCAAAGCCACACGGCCGCCTGATCCATGGGCGGCAAAGGCGCCGGGGCCGGGGCCAAGCGCTCAAGGGCTTGTGCGATGCGGGTCAATAATGGGGTCAGCTCGTTCATAGTCAGGTGCGTGCCTTTGGTCGATAGATGCAGGCATCAAGATTATTGTCGTCGACAATGCGGGCCGCGCGCACAATGGCATTGGCCTTGCGCGCAACGCGCCGATTGGGCTTAGTCGGGCTCCACTTCCTTGGGCTGGGGAGAATGGCCGCCAGTCGCGCCGCTTGCAGAGGCGTTAAGTCTTTGGCAGGTTTGCGAAAATGGGTCAATGCGCCGGCTTCGGCACCAAATATCCCTGGCCCAAACTCGGCAACATTCAAATAGGCCTCCATAATGCGGCGCTTTGGCCAAAAAATCTCAATCAGCCAAGTGAACCCAGCCTCCAAACCTTTGCGGACATATGAGCGTTGCGGCCATAGAAAGACATTCTTGGCGGTCTGCTGGCTGATGGTCGAGCCTCCCCGCAACTTGCGGCCCCGCTGATTACTTTTCATGGCAACTTGGATCGCCCGCCAGTCAAAGCCATCATGGCTGCAAAAGTTTGCGTCTTCAGCGGCGATAACAGAGCGCACCAGATAGGGGCTGATTTGATCGAGGCTGACACTGTTGTGCCGCGTATCATCGCCCTCAATCGCCCGCTGCGCCATCAGATAAGTGCCCGGGATGGGGAGAAAACGATAGAGAAGGACCCAGATGATCGGGACTAGGATCAGAAATAGAACAAGCCTGAAGATGGCCCCAATCCATCCAGTCTTGGCCTTTAGGCCGGCTCGTTTAGCGCGTCTCACAGTCTCTCGTCCCACTCTGCCACGACGTTAATGTCGCTTTCCAATTGCCGCTGTGCATGCGCCAAAGCGGCAAATTCGCGATCATCCAAGAGCTGGCGCATAGCCCAGATAGCCGCGCCGCGCACCATAGGGCGGTCATGAAACATGAGATTGCGGACACTGTCGATGAGGCCAACATCCCCACTATTGCCAATCGCAATCGCAACATTGCGCAAAAAGCGCGCTAATCCAATCCGCTTCACGGGGTTTTTGGCAAAAAGCTGACGAAATGCGGTGTCATCCAAGCCTGCCAAAAATGAGAGATCAGGTGACTGCAATTCACTGCGCGCCTGTAATTTGGCTTCTTTGGCGGTGCTTGCAAATTTGTTCCAAGGGCAAACCGCCAAGCAATCATCGCAGCCATAAATGCGATTGCCCATGGCGGCGCGAAACTCAATCGGTATGGAGCCGTCATGTTCGATGGTCAGGTAGGAAATACATCGTCTGGCATCGAGTTGATAGGGCGCTGGAAAAGCCCCCGTCGGGCAGATATCGAGACAAGCGGTGCAAGACCCACAATGATCGACTTCAGGCGCATCCGGCTCAATCTCAATATCCAGCAAAACGCACCCCAGAAACAGCCATGAACCAAACGCTCGCGACACCAGATTGGTATGTTTGCCCTGCCAGCCTAGTCCTGCGCGCGCGGCCAATGGCTTTTCCATCAAGGGCGCGGTGTCGACAAATACTTTGACCTCGCATGAGAGGTCGCGGTGCAGCGCCCCCGCAAAGGCCTTAAGGCGCTTTTTGATGATGTCATGATAATCATCACCCTGCGCATAGACAGAGATTGTGCCGCTTGACGTGCGTTTGAGCGCTTCAAGTGGGTCACGATCAGGGCCGTAATTGACGCCCACTATGATGGCGCTTTTGGCCTGCGCCCACATGGCAGTGGGATGACGGCGTCGCTCTAGCGTCGTTTCCATCCACGCCATCGTCCCATGATGACCTTTGTCGATGGCCTCACTCAGCCGATCACCATGCTCCCAAGGCGCGTGCGCTGAAGCGACACGGGTTGCGCTAAAGCCAGCCTCGCTCGCCAAGGCATCCACACGGGCGCGCGCGGCGCTAAAAGTCGAGGTCGCCATAATGCATCGGCGGACTTATGCCCGCTAAACTATCGCTCAAGAGCGGTTTGAAAGCTGGGCGTTGTTTGAGGTTGGCGTACCAGGTTTTGCCGGCTGGCGCGAGGTCCCAGCGGACGGCATCGAGAAAATCCAGCACTGAGAAATGAGCGGCGACCACCATATCAGCGAGTGATAGTTTCTTGCCGCAGATCCATCCTTCGGCTTCCGCGGCGCGGCCGATTTGATCGAGCAGTTCAAGGGCGCTGGCCCCGGCATGGCGCAGGGCCGCCGTATCGGGCGGTCCATCGCGGGAGATGAGCTTGTGGGCTTTTTCTGTTACAAATATATCGACAATAGGCGTCAGAGCGCGGGTGGCGCGGATGGTCATGGCCCTGACCGCCGCGCGCTCTAACGGGCCGCCCGGCAGAAGAGGCGGCGTGGGCACAATGTCTTCCAGATATTCAAAAATGGCCATAGCTTCGCTGATGGTTGCGCCGTGGCCCCAAGAATCATCGACCAAGACTGGTGTCATGCCCTCATTGGGTATCTCGTTGGATTGAGGCCCGTCACCAAAGGGGCTGGCTTCACGAACATGAAAAACCGCCCGTTTTTCCCCCAAAGCCAGCCGAACAGCGCGCGACATGGGCTCTAAGGTGCGGGAATGAACAAGGAGCATGAGGGAAGTAGGTCCCGTAAGTTAAAACGACAACCAGCTCTTTTTCCTGCCCAGTTCATCTCTGCCCAGTTCATCTCCGTCAGCGCCCAGTCCGTCATACGCCGCCAGACCTGGATCATCAGCAGAGGGCGGATTATCAAATGCGCCGCCCTGACCCTGCCCAGCATCTGCAGCCCCAGTGGTCAGGCCAAGAAGCTCTGGGGCGGCCAATCGCTCGCTATCAGAACGTTCCATGCGGGGGTGAACCATAACACCGCGCTGGCCATAGGATTCAATCAAACGAACCCAATCGGCATCTTCATAATTAAAGGCATTGCCATCTGGGTCCAGATCGGACCAATCGGCTTCACGTGGCGCATTGGCGCCCTTGCCCAGCCAATCGCGTGCGCCAGTTTCGTCACCCGCAGCTTTCGCCGCCGCCGCGCGCAAGCCTAAAATGCGCGAGGTGGGACGCTCCGCGAGGAGCGGTTCAAGGGCGGCAATCGCACCCAGATTATCACCCAAGGCCATGGCCTGCTCTACGGCGAGAATTCGGCTTTCGCGGTGGCTGGAATTGAGCCGGATCAAGCCATCCAACCAGCGTCCACGTGTTGCTGCATCTTCATCAGATTTCAAATCCTTATAGGCCAGAGCCAAAGCCGGATGCGGACTGGCTTCCCAGGCTGCCTCCAGAGTGCCCGCAGCTTGCCACGATTTTCCAGCCATCGCTTGCAGGCGCGCGGCCATGACGGCGGCTGGAGCAAAGCCTGGCGCAATTTTGACGGCGCGCTGGGCCATGTCCAGTGCATGGGCCATTTCCATCATGCGTTCTGCATGATGAGCAGCCGCCGTTAATACCACAGCACGCCGCCTTGCGGCCGTTTTTGCCCCGACCAAGCCCCGCTTCTCGCCGTCATCAAGGGCCGCTAAAGCCCCCGTCCAATCAGCGGCGAGGACGCGGCGTTGAAACAAGAACTCCGCCGGCCAAGGCGACTTTTTCGATGACTGCAGCGCGACTTCCGCATGAGAAATGGCTAAGGACGCATTGCCGCGCGCCAAGGCCAGCTCCGCCAAACCCCGCCGCGCCGCGACTTGATACCCAATCGTGTCGGTCAACTCACCATAAAGCCGCTCACCAGCGGCATTATCGCTCGCCGCCATCGCCGTCTTTGCTGAAAAAAACTTGGCCCCAGGGGCGTCAGGCATAAAGCCTAAGGCTTTCTGGGCTTGCCGCCGCGCCTCAGAAATCTCGCCACCGTCAAAAGCCGCAAGCGCCAGCCCTAGATTATCGATACCCCGCTTGCGCGCGTTTTCGGCTTGCGCGCGCTTGATGGTAGAGGGCAAAGCCCACAACCAGCCAATAATCCCCCAAATCAGCATCAAAACGCTGGTCACGACCAGAAGAAGGGCCGCAGCCGCTGCTGGTTTCACAATGACTTCCGTAGGGCCGCCCGTGTAAGCAATTTGACCGGGCTGAACCGCCAGAAAGATAAACCCAGTGATCAAGGCCAAGCCCAAGACGATCATCACGATCAGGCGAAGAAGTTTCATGGGTTTGTGCCTTGAGCTTTGATATCGGGAGCCTTAGTGACTGGGATGGGGGGTGTGGGTAACGAGGCGCTTTGCGGGGCCACGACCGCGCGACCCATTGCGGCACGAACAGCGCCAACTCGGCTTTCAAGCTCTAGTCTCTTGCGCCCTGACTTGAGCCAATCCGTCACCAGCGCAGGAGGTGTTGAAATCGTCGCTACATCCTCTAGGCTCGCCGCAAGATCGCCCTGATCAAGCTTGGCTTTCGCGCGTTCCAATATTGCTAAAGCGCTGGTACCATCGCCATTGCGTGCGGGTTGAACTTTAATCATATCGGCAAACAGCCCTTTAAACCAAGCCCAAAGGCCGGTTTCTGATTTGGCCTCTGCTGGCTGCGCCACGATAGCGGGCTCAAGCTCGCCAAAGCGCTCACGCAAGAGCTCCCGTGTCGGGACACCGGTTCGCGCGAAGGGCTCAAGTGCGGCAACTTCTGCGACATTGGGCATTGCCGTGCGCAAGGTTTCAAACTCAATCATGAAGGGCCCAGAGCGAGCCGCGGCTTCGGCCAGATTGACGACGGCAAAAGTGACAGCTGGCGAGGGAGCCGCTGCCATTTGCTGTTGCAATGTACCAACGAGCGATTTCAGGCCCGCAATGTCGGCCTGCAAGCCAGCGATGATAGCACCGGCGGCCCCAGTGGGATCAAGGGCCGCGAGGCGGGTTTCAATCGCGATCACCCGCCCTGAAATGCCTTGAAGCTCAGCCTTAATTGCGCCTGTGTCAGCCACAGGTGCGGGCTGTGGTGTCGCGACTTCGGCGGCTGATGACGTCGACTCTTCGCTGACAGGACCCATTCGCAGCTTCACAGTTGAAAGTTCGCGTTCCACTATCGACACACGCGCGGCCAAGGCATCAATCGCTTGCGCATTAATGTTTATTGTCGGTGATGGCTGGACTTGCGGCAAAAAGCTCGCAATGCCGGATCTCTGCAATATATCAGGCTTCGACAGGGCGAATAATGCCAGATAAGCGCCACCCCCAGCGGCAAAAATCGACAAGAGGGTGGCGGTCACTAATCCAACACCGCCGCGATAAATGGTTGTGGCGACGGGCTGAGGCTTTGGGGCCGCATAGGCGGGCGTGCTCGGCACATCGGCATTTCTGCTCGCCAAAAAATCTTCCGTTGCGACTTTCAGATCAGGCTTACGCGCTGAATTGGGCATAGTATCGGTGTCGAAGACTGGATCGGGAACAGTCTTACGGGCGGGGGGCAAAGTGGGTTTCTCATCAGCCATAAGGTGTTAAACCCCGCTATTGCATTTCACTCAAGGCCTAGACTGCGCCACATACGCAAAAATGGCGTCCACTAAAGCCGCCTCATCAGGTTGGCTTGCATAAAAGGTCCCTTCAAAGCCCATGTTCTGTAGCGGCAGCACGCAGGCGTGCGATAGGCCCGCAGCACCCCAGCCCCTAAGATCAATGCCCGCCCCGTCAATCGCCAAAGCAAAGCGACGGGCGCCCGCTGGCGAATGAAAAAGAACAAGGCCAGCCGATTGCTTTAGATGATGTGCAATGTCGGCTCGAAAGGCGGGGTCGTCATGGGTTTGGTAGACCTCGATAAACCGGGTTTCAAAACCGCAGGCACTCAGCATGGCTGTTACATCGCCCGCGACTTCCTGACCCCGCAGATGAAGAAGTGCCCCGTCACCCGCTTTCATGCAGTCGGCTGCCAAGACTGCCAATGTCGCACCGTCCCCGCCAGCTGAAATCACAGTGTTAAAGCCAGCGGCCTTGGCGGCCTCGGCGGTGGCGTCACCGACCGCGTAAACGGGAAGCGCCATCATCAATGGTGTCACTTGGATGGATCGCGCTGCGGCCGCACTGGTCATGAGGAGGGCTTGAACGCCTGACGTATCAATCCGCGCCTGAGTGGGAACAATGATCGCGGCGGGCACACAAATCGGATTATAGCCGTGCTTTTCAAGAAGAGCTTGCGTCATCAAGGCACCGGGTTGTGTGCGCGTGATGAGGCAGGTGATCATTGATCTTGCCCCGCTAAGCCATGGCCCGCTTGGGCCTTAATCATCAGGCCAAGTCGGGTGCCAAGTTCGTTGGCCGTGGCAACGTCGGCACCCTCTAATCGACACGTCTCGCGCCATCTTTGACGCGCATCGCCGCTGAAGGCCTCACCGATAAAATTGAGCGTCCCGTTGTCATTAACGTGCGCGAAGGCACCAATGGCTGTCCGGCACGACCCATCCAAAGCGGTGAGAAAAGCGCGCTCTGCGGTGGTCTCTATCAGGGTTCGTGGGCAGGTAATCGCCGCGAAAGCCGCCGCTACGGCTTTATCGCCTTCGCGGGCCGTAATGGCCAACGCCCCTTGGCCAATGGCGGGAGGCATGTGTTGTGGGTCCAGCATCACATGGGGGGTCGACAATAGATCAAGGCGGGCAAGGCCTGCGGCCGCCAACAAAGTTGCATCGACAAGTCCGGCCTGCAGTTTCTCAAGTCTCGTGCCGACATTGCCGCGTAAGTTAATGATCTTCAAATCGGCTCGTGCATAGCGCAATTGGCTACCCCGCCTGAGGCTTGCTGATCCTATGATGGCACTATCCCGGAGCTCAGACAGCGACGAGCCCTTAAGCGACACCAGAGCATCACGGCGATCCTCACGGGCTGGGCCCGCCAATAGAACGATGCCGTCTGGCAATGAAGTGGGTACATCTTTGAGCGAATGGATCCCGCAATCAATGCGACCATCCAAGAGGGCCTCATCTAGCTCTTTTGTGAAAAGGCCCTTGCCGCCAGCTTCACTTAAGGGGCGATCCTGAATTCGGTCGCCTGTCGTGGTGATCGGTATGATCGGCAAAAGGCGATCGAGGTCGGGTGCGCCAATTTGCAGGCTCTCAGCAAGAAGCGCGCGTAATTGTCCGGTTTGAGCTAAGGACAGCGGCGAGCCGCGCGCGCCGATGCGCAAGCTATGTTCCAGTAAGGGGCGTTGCATGTTCATTCACTCGCCCGTAGCACATAAGAACGTCAAGAGCGGGAGCCAGTGTGACCAGCCATTTCGACCACCCAGCTCAGTATTCAGAGCATCAGATTGTCCTTGGAATTGAAACCAGCTGTGATGAAACCGCCGCAGCGGTTGTTGAACTTAAGGGCGGTCAGGCGCGGGTCCTTTCCAGTATTATCGCCAGCCAAATTGACGCTCATGCACCCTATGGCGGCGTTGTTCCTGAAATTGCCGCCCGCGCCCATGTTGACATGGCCGATCATGTGATCAATGCGGCCTTGATAGAGGCGGGATTAGGATTTGACGCTTTAACCGGCATTGCAGCAACCGCTGGGCCGGGCCTGATTGGCGGGGTTATGGTTGGGCTTTTGACCGGTAAGGCCATCGCCCTGTCTCGCGGCTTGCCCCTTGTGGGTGTCAATCATCTTGAAGGCCACGCCTTGTCGCCACGTCTAGAGGCCGATGTGGCCTTTCCCTATCTGCTCTTATTGGTTTCGGGCGGGCATTGCCAATTATTATGGGTCGAGGGTCTTGGTGCCTATCACCGTCTCGGGTCCACCATTGATGATGCGGTTGGGGAGGCATTTGACAAGGCGGCTAAAATTCTGGGGCTTGGTTATCCCGGTGGCCCATTGGTCGAAGAAGCGGCCTTAAAGGGCGATAAGGATCGGTTTGCTCTGCCACGGCCGCTTAAAGGCCGCGATAGCTGCGATTTCTCGTTTGCGGGCCTCAAGACCGCGGTGGCGCGTGAGGCCATGGCATTGGGCGACCTAAACTCCCAAGATATCAGCGATCTGTGTGCCAGTTTCCAAGCCGCTGTCGGTGACGTACTCGTGGATCGCACCGCGATGGCGATGGCAAAAGTCGATATTGGCGGCGAGCGCGCGCCCCGATTTGTGGTGGCAGGGGGGGTTGCTGCCAATCAGGCGCTCCGAGATCGTCTTGAGGCCTTGTGTGCTGACGAAGGCTGGGCGTTTTTCGCCCCGGCGTTGAAATATTGCGGTGATAATGCGGCGATGATTGCCCTTGTTGGCTGTGAGCGTCTGGCTCTGGGCCAGCCAGACACATTGGACATAGAGGCACGCCCCCGCTGGCCGCTCGACGATAGCGCCAGCCCGACCCATGTCGCAGGGCGCAAGGGCCAAAAGGCTTAGGGCGATCACGTCGAGGCGGGATCGAAAACGAGGATCTGTTTATCCCGCTTTTTTGATTCAAAAAAGACGGGAAAGACCCTGATTTAGATCAGTATCCAGCGATTCTAGCTGCCAATTGACCGACGGGTACAAGGATCGTGGTTACGAAGGCTGCTGCTAACAGCAGGCTCCATAAATGTGGGTTATTTGAGTTCGTCATGGGAGGAAACCTTTCGTTTCTAATTTATGGAGCCTATATAGATAAACAATACATTCTTGTCAATGAATGATGTGTTTTTTGTTCATCGCTCAAACCAGATAGGTGTCGACCTTGCCAAGGGCCGATCCATCGACAGATTTTGACCGCGATTCCACCCAAGCGATGCTGAGCTGCCTTCACCACCCACCGTTGGCCCTATGGCTGAATTGTCAGTTCAACGCGCTATCACATTTATCACCTTGCAATGGCCCCATTCACTTGCAATTAACCCAGTTGCGGCAGGACTCGGTCCAGTCTGAATGAAAGGGTGCACGCGTGGCAGGGCGTGGGCGAAACTCAAGTGGCGGACAACGCGGCAGCGGCTCGGAAAAGGGTGGCGGGCGCTATGACGACGGGCCACCGGCGCGTCGTAGACAGCCTGCGCGTGCTCATTCTCCAAGACCGAACTCAGCGCGAGGCAAGAATGGCCGCGGGTTTTTTGGGACTTTGGCCTATTGGGGTTCGGTCCTTGTCCTGTGGGTCGGTATCATTGGTGTTGGCATTTTCATTTGGGTAGCTTCTGATTTGCCCGATCCCGAAGAATTGTGGAAAAAGACTGACCGGCCATCCATCACCTTTATCGACATTGGCGGCCAAGTCATTGATCGGCGCGGCGCGCCCGATAGCCCGCCGGTCGACTTGAAAAGTCTCCCTATTTATGTGCCCCAAGCGGTCCTCGCCATTGAAGATCGCAAGTTTTACAAGCATTGGGGCTTTGACTTTGAAGGTCTCGCACGTGCTTTTTATGTGAATGCGCGAGCTGGGCGCGTCGTCCAGGGCGGATCGACGCTCACCCAGCAATTGGCGAAGAACCTGTTTTTGTCTTCAGAACAATCACTCAAGCGTAAGGCCCAGGAATTACTCTTGTCGGTCTGGTTGGAAAGCCGCTTCACCAAGGATGAAATCCTATCGCTCTATCTGGCTCGCGTCTATTTTGGCTCGGGCGCCTATGGGATCGACGAAGCGGCGCGACGTTATTTTGATAAGACACCGCAAAATCTGACCATTTCTGAAGCGGCTTTGCTCGCCGGTCTGCTCAAGGCCCCGTCACGCCTCAACCCAGTGTCGAGCTCGCAGCGCGCCGCGGAACGTGCGACGGTCGTACTTGATGTGATGGAGGCCCAAAATGTCATCACCAAGGAACAACGCCTGCGCGCCGTATCGCAACCCTTGCGCTTTGTGACGGTCTCTCGCGGCGGGGGGGCGGCCTATTTCTTGGACTGGATTTCTGAAGACGTCGGGGCCAGCGTCGGCGAGCCGACTGAAGATGTCATCGTGGAAACAACTCTGGACATGAAAGCACAAATGGCGGCCGAAGCCGCTCTGGGTAATGAGCTTCGAGCCAATGGTCGATCCTTGAAAATGAGCCAAGGTGCCGTCATAGCTCTGGCCGGTGATGGTGGCGTGCGCGCCATGGTGGGGGGCCGCAATTATCAAGATAGCGAGTTTAACCGTGTCACTGAAGCTAAACGTCAACCCGGATCGGCATTTAAGCCGTTTGTTTATCTGGCCGCGATGGAAAAAGGTGAAACCCCATGGTCTGTTCGCGTAGATCAGCCTCTGGAAATTGGCAATTGGTCGCCGCAAAACTATAGCGGCGGTTATGCGGGTGCGATGCCACTGATCACGGCCTTCGCGCGCTCAGTTAACACCATCGCCGTGCAATTGGGCGAAGAGGTGGGCCGCGATAATGTCGTTCGGGTTGCAAGACGATTAGGGGTGCGCTCTCGGATGGACGGAGAGCCGACTTTGGCGCTGGGTACCACGGTCGTGACGCCGTTAGAACTGACGGCCGCTTATGTACCCTTTGCCAATGGCGGCATGGCCGTCACACCTTATGGCGTCCGACGTATCCGCACGCGCTCTGGCCGCATCCTGTGGGAGCGGGCCAGTCCGGACCCACGCCGCGCTATTGAGGACGGGCCGCTTCGCAGCATGAATGCTTTGTTCTCTCAAGTGGTGGCATCAGGAACGGCGCGGGGTGCTCAATTGCCTGACAGGCCCGTGGGCGGCAAAACCGGAACAACGAGCGATTACCGAGATGCATGGTTTATCGGCTTTACCGGCGGCTATGTCGCGGGCGTTTGGGTCGGCAATGACGATTTTGGCATCAAGACCAATAGGGTCACGGGCGGCACCGCGCCGACCCGCATTTGGAAAGCTTTCATGAGTGAGGCGCTTAAAGGGCAACCGGCTCGGGCTTTCCCCTTGCCGATCGCAGAAGTCCCCGTCACAGTTGCAGATACGGCGACCCTGAGTGACGAGACAGCCGCCAGCGCCCTCCCCCTTGAAACCCCCGCCATCATCCCAGCCGGTGAGGCCGCCACTGGACCTTCCGCTGATGGTCCAGAGAATGCCGAGGCGGCACCCCCCAACTTTAAGACAAATTCAGCCCCAGAAACCCGCACCCTCGACCAGATCGTCAAGGAGGCCCAAGCCAAAGCTCCAATAAGGTCGCCAAGCGGGCCGCCCAATTAGGTTGGGTGGTGATCGATAAAAATCGATCAAGGTGAGTCACGATCGATCAACGGCCCACGGCTTTCATGCGTTTGTGGCCATTTGGCGGCATTGGCTTGCCGCCCGATAGGCCCCTTGGTCTTCCTATTGGCTGCGCGTTTTGAGCCAGAAGCCCGCCATCAATAAAATCACCGCAATGAACTGAACCAGCACTCGCAGCCGCATCAATTGATTGGAGCGCGAACGCGCCTTGTCACCTGTCAGCGACAGATTAACAATGCCGGCGATCAACACCGCTAATACAAGGCCCATAGCCACAAAAATAGCAATATTGAGAGGGGCAAGCGTCATATCAAACCCTTAGCGCTGTGTGGTCGTCCGAGCAATTGGAAAGCATGCACAAAGGCCAAATCCTAATCGTCAGATTCAATATGAATCAATCAATCTAATCACCATATTCTTCGGAGCTCAAAAGTGCCCAAAGGGGTAGCTAAAGTCCAACTCATAAAAATAGTCTGATAGGATAACGCTGGGGAGCGCGAAGGACCAAGGTCTATACCGTCTTTATTGATTCAAAAAAGCGGGATAAACA
>JBEINE010000222.1:0-4113 GCA_040378245.1 Hyphomonadaceae bacterium
GCCATTCCTGGAGCACTTCGCGGACAAAGCCATTGACCAAGAGTGCGACGGCGTCTTCGGGGGGTAGGCCCCTTTGGCGGCAATAGAAGAGTTGGTCTTCGGAAAGGCGTGTGGTTGTGGCCTCATGTTCAAATGTTGCGTGTGGGGTTTTGGCCTCGACATAGGGCACAGTGTGGGCGCCGCATTGATTGCCGATCAATAGGCTATCGCATTGGGTGAAATTACGCGCGCCGGAGGCTTTGGCGTGGGCGGTGACGAGGCCGCGATAGGTATTATTGCTCTTGCCCGCTGAAATGCCTTTGGAAACGATACGTGAGCGGGTGTTCTTGCCCAGATGGATCATCTTAGTGCCAGTATCAGCTTGTTGATGGCCATTGGTGATGGCGATTGAGTAAAATGCGCCTTGGCTGTCATCGCCGCGCAAAACGCAAGACGGATATTTCCATGTAACGGCCGATCCCGTCTCGACTTGCGTCCATGACACCTTAGAGCGTGCGCCGCGACAGTCTGCGCGCTTGGTCACGAAATTATAAATACCCCCAAGCCCGTTCTTGTCGCCGGGATACCAATTTTGGACCGTGGAATATTTGATCTCCGCATCGTCGAGCACGACAAGCTCGACGACAGCGGCGTGCAACTGGTTCTCATCGCGCATCGGCGCTGTGCAGCCTTCCAGATAGGAGACATAGGCCCCCTTGTCCGCGATGATCAAAGTCCGCTCAAACTGGCCAGTGTCAGCGGCATTGATGCGGAAATAAGTCGACAGTTCCATCGGACAGCGCACGCCGGGGGGAATATAAACAAAGGTCCCGTCCGAAAAGACGGCATTATTCAGCGTTGCGTAGAAATTGTCGGTCACCGGCACCACGGTACCCAGATATTGGCGCACAAGGTCTGGATAATCCTTAATCGCTTCCGACATCGAACAGAAAATCACGCCCGACTGCGCAAGTTCCGCCCTGAAGGTCGTGGCGACTGACACACTGTCAAACACGGCATCCACCGCAATGCGCGGTGCGCCTTTAACGCCGGCCAGCACTTCTTGTTCGCGCAGGGGAATGCCCAGTTTTTTATAAGTCGCCAAAATCTCAGGGTCGAGATCGTCAAGACTATCGAGTTCAATCTTGGCCTTAGGGGCGGCATAATAATAGCTGTCTTGGAAGTCGATCTTGGGATAATTGACCATCGCCCACGTCGGCTCTTGCATGGTGAGCCAACGCTCATAGGCGGCCAAGCGCCAGTCAAGCATCCATTCAGGCTCATTTTTCTTGGCCGAAATATAGCGAACGATATCGGTATTGAGGCCCTTGGGGGCCATTTCCATTTCAATGTCGGTGATAAAGCCGTGCTCATACTCGGCGACGGCTTCGACGGTTGCGATGGTTTGGCGGGAGATACTGTCTTTGACGGCGGACATGAGGAAATGGCCTTTCAGGCGGCTTGGGGCTGCGCGTATCGCGCGCCAGCTTTGAGATAGATTTGGGCGAGGGCCTGCCCATCGCCTCGCTGTGTCGACCAGCCGAAACTGGCGCGTATGGCGCATCCGGCGATTTCAGGGCCATAGCCCGCAGCGGTCAGCACACGCGATGATTTGACCTTGCCAGACGAGCACGCCGCCCCCGCCGAAACCGCAGCGCCCGCTAAATCAAGCGCCATAACTTGGCGTGCGGCCTCCCAATTGGGCAGCGCGACACAGGATGTATTGGCCAGCCGTCTGGCTGGTTGTGCCACGACGCAGACAGCCGGCAGGGTCCGAGCTAGGGCTTCTTCGAAATCGTCTCGTTCAGTTTGTGTGAGGGTCTGAAACTGTGCCACGGCCTCGTCAGTGCAGGCTATGGCTGTCGCAGCTGCAAATCCAGATGCGGCAACAATGTTTTCAGTGCCAGCCCGCGCGCCCCGCTCCTGTCCACCGCCCGGACGCGCATTGACAACAGGGGTGCCAGGTGACGTCACTAAGGCCCCCGCCCCCGCCGGACCGCCGATCTTATGGGATGAAACCACAAACCAGTCAGCAAAACCCGCAAAATCGCTGACCGGTACTTTGCCAAGCATCTGCACCCCGTCACACAAAATTGCGCCACCGAGGCCGCGCACCATAGTGGACAGGCGATCTAAGGGCTGGAGGCTCCCCGTCTCATTATTCGCCCCCTGCGCGATCAAAAGCGGGCGGCCAACAATTCCATTTAGCTTGTCACTGAGCCAGTCCACATCAATGACACAATCGCTATTCACCGGCACGATCTGGGCATCTGGCCACAGGCGCTGAGCATAGACCCAAACCGCATCATGCTCGACCGCACTGAGAAACACCGGCCCATCGAGACCCATGGCCTTGGCGCTATCCATGGCGATATGGAGCGCTTCAGTCGCACCGCTCGTGAATGTGATGGCGTCGGACAAGCATTCCAGAACCCCCGCCAATTGCTCCCGGCTATCTTCCAAAATGCGTTTGGCCGCGCGGCCTTCGCGGTGCACGGCGGAAGGATTGGCCGCACCTTCCATCACCGCCATCATCGCCGCGCGTGCCTGCGGGCGCAGCGGGCTAGAGGCATTATGATCAGCATAGAGTCGGCTCATGCCGCAGCCCCGACCCGAAGAGGTCCCGCGATCTGGCGATCAATGACATCAGCCAATGTCACGGAGCCGAAAAAATGCGCAATATGTTGGGTCAGGCCCTCCCACAAATCATGGGTCGCGCAGCGCTTATTGTCCAACAAGCAACCTGCGCGCGTCTCGGCACTACAGCGGGTGGCGCGCAATTTCTCGTCCACGGCCCGCATGATGTCGCTGACCGCGATCTCCTTGGCCTGACGAGCCAAGCGGTATCCACCGCCGGGGCCACGGGTCGCTGTGACCAAGCCCGCTTTGCGCAAGCGGCCAAACAATTGCTCCAGATAGGATTGGCTGATCTCTTGGCGTTCGGCGATCTGAGCCAAAGTGACAAGGTTGCCCGTGCAGGTTTGCTCGGCTAAATCCACCATCGCCATCACGGCATACCGGCCCCTCGTCGATAGTTCCATACCACATTCACCTATATCATAAGCCAAACTGGGCTTTGCAGCGCCATTGCGGAAATTCTTGGCTTTTTCACGAAGGACTATGCTAGTGAGCCTGTCGTTGTCCTGATCAGGACCTAGTATTCCCGACCCCGTTGGTCAAGAATTAAACTGAGCATCATGGCCGAACTTATTCTTACTGGTGCCGCTGGGCGCCTTGAAGCCCGCTATAATCAAGCCGAATCCGAAACGGCGCCCATCGCGCTGATCCTACATCCCCACCCAAAGGCCGGAGGCTCCATGCAGGACCGGGTGACGGTCATGCTGCACAAATTATTTGTTGAGCGCGGTTTTTCGACTTTGCGGTTTAATTTTCGTGGCGTCGGACGTAGTCAAGGCAATTTCGACAATGGCCAAGGCGAGTTGTCAGACGCAGCGAGCGCCTTGGATTGGTTGCAGGGGCAAAATCCTGTGGCGCCTCTGACATGGGTCGCAGGCTATAGCTTTGGGTCCTATATCGCACTCCAGCTTCTGATGCGGCGACCTGAGATTGATGGCTTTATCGCCGTTGCGACCCCCGCCAATCATTATGATCTGAGTTTTCTGGCTCCCTGCCCGTCGTCTGGCATGATGTTTTATGGCTCGCGCGACCAAGTGTCGCCACCGGGCGATTTGGAGCGGGCAGCGTCGAAAATCCGCACTCAAAAGGGCGAGCTCGTTGAGTGGGAGGAGATTGAGGGGGCTGACCACTTCTACCGCAATGAACTTGATCTGCTGCGCGACCGCGCCGCCATTTATCTTGATCGTCGCTTGGCGGAGCCGCGCAAAGTCATTCCCCCGCCACGCCGTTAGGGCCTCGTGCCATCTCTGCTGCACAGCTGATTTTGGTCACATTTGCGTTTTTGGGGGTGTTCGACTTTTCAAATTGGCGCATATCTTAGCCTCGTGGTTCTTGAACCCGCAATCTGGACACAAAGCTTGGAGGCTTTAGCATGACTGACTTTGATCGAAGGACTATTTTGGCAAGTGTTGGTGTCGGCATGGGTGCGGTAAGCGCTGCCAAGGCGGCGACGACGCCAGCCGCTGCCCCCACCAGTGCAGCCGTTTTGGGCAAGCC
>JBEINE010000143.1:0-7622 GCA_040378245.1 Hyphomonadaceae bacterium
GCGGGTTTATCGTTCCGATTCACCCGTGGACTGGCAGGGCCGGTTCTTCTACTTGCGGGCGAAAAAATCATTCTAAAAGTCGGCTCGGGTTCCGTGCGTTTCTTGTCGAAGGCGGTGGGCAGCGCACGCCCGAATTTCGTTGAATGGCTACATCGACCGTGGGGACGCAAGCTCGGTTGGTCCGTTCAAAGATGTGCGCTTCCCAATCAATGTCGACAATATCACTGATGAGGATTATCTGGGCACGATCACAATAACGACCAACACACCGACAAATTCCAGCTGGGATAACCGCGAACCTATCAGCTTTCCGTTTCAGCAGACTTCTAGTTGGGCCTGCTGAAACGACTATGAAAAGCTGTTGAGACTGAAGGATGCGCGCTCTCCGTCATAGCCTGGGGGAAAGCACGCTGATATGGGGGGTAAACTTACGAGGCCCCTCAATTATAAGCGATTTAGGGGAGACCACCGCCGTGCGACATACAAAGGCTTTGACGACATTCATCTTTGCGGCTTTCGGCGCGATCAGCTTGAGCGCGTGCGCCACGAATGCGCAAGCCCCCGCTCAGGAACGCCCGCTGACTCCGGCGCAAGCGCGCGCGATTCACGAGCGGCTTTTGACGCTCGATACCCATTTGGATACGCCGGCGGTCGTCGCGCGGCCAGGATTTTCGATCCTCAATCGCAATGATTGGCAGCGCGATTTTTCCCAAGTTGATGTCCCGCGCATGGTGGAAGGTGGCCTCGATGGCGGCATGTGGGTGGTCTATACCGCGCAAGGCCCGCGCACCTTTGAAGGTTTGACGGCGGCGCGCGACGCTGGCATCCGCCGCGCCTTTGTGATCCGCGAAATGGTCGCTGCCAATCCGTCCGTGTTCGGACTGGCACTTAAAGCCGATGATGCCGCCCCGATAGCCGCATCGGGACGCCGGGTCGTCTTTATGTCGATGGAAAATTCCTATCCCCTCGGCAAAGACTTAAGCCTTATGAAGACTTTCTATGATTTGGGCATCCGGATGATCGGGCCTGTTCATTTTATGACCAATGATCTGGCCGATAGCTCAACTGATAAAGTCGAATGGAATGGGCTCAGCCCGCTTGGCAAGCAATTTGTTGCTGAAGCCAATCGACTGGGCATGGTGCTCGATCAATCGCATGCCTCGGATCTGGTCCTTGACCAGATGCTGGAATTATCGAAAGCGCCCATCATCGCCTCTCATAGTGGTTGTAAGGCGATCTATGACCATCCGCGCAATCTTGATGACGCCCGCTTAAAAGCCCTAGCGGCAAAGGGTGGGGTCATTCAAATGAATGCCTTTGGCTCCTATTTGCGCGCCCTGCCGCAAAGCCCGGAGCGGCTGGCGGCTGTCACCGCTTTACGGTCAAAATTCGGATCGCCAGCCACAATGACAGCGGCACAACAGGAGGAAGTGCGGCTGGAACGGCTTCGAATCGATGCTGAATATCCAGAGAATCGCGCCAACTTTGAGGATTTCATGGCCCACCTGCTCCATGCCCTCAAACTAATTGGCGTCGACCACGTTGGGATAGGGTTGGACTGGGATGGAGGCGGCGGCGTGATCGGTATGGAAGATGCCTCCACCGTCTGGAAAATCACCGAGCGGCTATTGGCGGAAGGCTATTCAGAGGCAGACCTAGAAAAAATCTGGTCAGGAAATGTTCTGCGCGTCATGCGTCAGACAGAAGCCGTTAACCGCGAGCTGGCCAGCAAACCCTAAAGCGCCGCCCCTCCTAAGGGAAGCGCTCAGGTCGCTCTAGGGTCTGTCCCGTCTTTTTTGACCCAAAAAAGCGTGATAAACAGAGCCTAAAGCAGACAGCCAGACGCGCAACCTGGTTCTAAAAGAACCAGACGCGCTATAGTTTGTGCGCTCTTACGGACGCGCTGAGTGTGGCGACAATGCCAAAGCTGCAAATCTCATCCGAAATGGGTCGCGCAAAAGATCACCGAACAACAAGGGCTGTAAGGAGCACTCGCGCGACGCCTTTGCCCAGAATGGCATCTGTCGCGGTTTGCAGCTTCTGACCCAGAAGCTCAGCATCTGGAACGCGGCCCTTTACAAAGTAACTATTGGCAAACTCCTGCGTCGTGCGCCTCCATCTGTCGCGTAGGATCGGCTGCAAAGCTTTGGCGCGCACACGCCCCGCTGGCTCCTTGATCAACAGACCAATGTCCGCCTGAAATACACCCGCGGGTCGAGAGGCCTGCACGATTGTGACAGCGATCTGGGTTTGGCCTATAAAAGGGGTGTCGCTCGCCTCAGATTTTTTTGGTCCAGCGGCATGGGCCTGCGTGGTAACCAGGGGGGCCAAAACTAAAGGTGCCAGCAGCATCAAGCTTTTGGCCCAAGTTAATTTTTCGGTGCGTGCGGCGTGCGGGCATCTCATCATGTTTTGTTTATTCACTAAAATTGTTAAAGAAGGATAGATTCGTGGGCTAAACTATTGTGCTGGGTAACCATGCATTGGTTCGGTCATTGGCGGTCGGCACCAAAGGTCAGCGGGTGAAGGGAGGTCTATATGGCAGGTCCAATTGATAGTGCGGCCTTCAAAGACCCCGTGATCATTCTCGTGGCAGCGGCGGTGGTCGTGCCCCTGTTTCATCGCATGAAGATTAGTCCTGTCCTGGGCTTTATACTGTGTGGCGTGCTTCTTGGGCCCTCAGGCTTAGGCGGATTGGCCGTTTCAGCGCCGTGGCTATACAGTTTTACCATTCAAGACCGAGACTCGATTGCGACCATGGCCGAGTTTGGCATCGTGTTTTTGATGTTTGCCATTGGCCTTGAGCTCTCCATTGATCGCCTGAAAACCATGCGCAAAATTGTGTTTGGACTTGGCAGCGTGCAAGTTGGGTTGTCGTCTCTGGTGATATTCTCAGTTTGCTATTTCGCTTTGGGCGTAAATGGCTCGGCGTCCGTCGTGATCGGTCTCGCTTTGGCATTGTCATCAACGGCGATTGTACTGCAAACTTTGGCCGAGCAGAAACGATTGACCACGCCTGCCGGCAGGGGTGCTTTTGGTATCTTGTTGTTTCAGGACCTTGCGGTCGTTCCGATCCTCTTTGCGGTCTCAATGTTGGCGCCCGATCGAATGGGGCTAGGCATCGCGGGTTTTTTCAATAGCTTATTGATCGCGATTGTAGCTATCGGTGTGACCATCGTCGGGGGTCGATTGGTGTTACGGCCCATATTTCGACAAGCGGCTCGAACGCGCAGCCCTGAAATATTCATGGCTGCATGCCTACTTATCATCGTCTCGACATCATTAGGGGCCGTCGCGGCTGGCCTATCCATGTCACTGGGCGCGTTCTTGGCCGGTCTCTTGCTGGCTGAGACCGAGTATCGGCGCGAGGTCGAAGCAACCATCGAGCCCTTTAAGGGCCTATTATTGGGCGTATTCCTCGTTTCAGTCGGCATGAGCGTCGATATCTTTAAAGCGCTGGAGCGACCCCTTGAGATAGTCGCAGCGGTTATCGCCTTGATCGCGGTCAAAGCGCTGATTATCAGTGTCGCCGGTCGGTTATTTGGCATTAAGCGGTCAAGCTCGATACAGGCCGGCCTCGTTTTGGGACCGGGCGGTGAGTTCGCCTTTGTGGTGCTGGCACTGGCGGTGTCGATTGAAGTTGTCGGACAATCTGACGCTGAGTTTGCTCTGTTGGTCGCCGCGATTACCATGTGCTTGATCCCGTTTTTAGCCCAGTGGGGAAGCCAAAGTTCTTCAGGGAAGGCGGGGTCATCTCTTCAACCCGAAGCTGACTTGGTGACGGCGGCCCTTGCAGGGCAGCAGCCTCACGTCATTGTTGCAGGTTATGGCCGCGTCGGGATCGTGGCTGTCGATTTGTTAGAGCAGCAGGGCATACCCTATGTGGCTGTGGATGCAGATATTGAGCGCGTGAGGCGCGCGCGCAAGGATGGGCGTAAGGTCTATTATGGCGATGCGTCGCGGGGGGAGTTTTTGCGCGTCTGTGGCATAGATCACGCAAAGGCCTTGGTCGTTACCATGAATGGCGGTGCGGCCATCGACGACGTTGTAAGGGCGGCGCATTTAGAGCGCGTTGACTTACCGATTGTAGCGCGCGCCCGCGATGGCGAACACGCCATGCATCTTTACAGCCTAGGTGTGCGCGAAGCGGTGCCTGAGACTCTAGAGGCCAGCTTGCAGCTTGGTGAGGCTGTTCTGGCTGAAGTGGGTGTGCCGATGGGCAAAATATTGGTCGCCATTCACGAGAAGCGCGCGGATATGCGCGCGGGTCTCGTCCAAGCCTCAAGTGCGGCGATGCCCTCGCAGCGTTTGAAAGCACTACGCGAAAACCAAAGGCTTTCACCCCGCTCCGACGGCCCGCGTGTGGAGACTTAAGCTAGCGCCCGCAATTTGGGCAAGCTTTGGTCTAAAGATTTGCGGATCGTAGCCATCATGAAGTCGATCTCATCATGACTGATGATCAAAGGTGGGCACATCACCACGCTGTCGCGAATGCCCCGCACCATCAGGCCGTTGGCGATACAGGCGTCGCGCACAATGGGCCCTGCCTTGCCTTCTTTGCCGCCAAAGCGATGATTGGTACCAGGTTCACTGACGATTTCAACCGCGCCGATGAGACCCTTAGAGCGGACTTGGCCGACGAGCTCATGGTCGACCAGACGGTTTAGGGCTTCGGCAAAATAGGGCCCGGTATCCTCCCTTGTGCGCGTTACAAGGTCTTCGCGCTCAATGATTTCGAGATTGCGCAAAGCCACTGCTGCGCACATTGGGTGACCCGAATAGGTATAGCCATGCACAAAATCCCCGCCCTTTTCGCGCAAAACCTCGACAATCTGGCGGCTGACAATCGTGGCGGAGATAGGCGCATAACCCGACGATAATTGTTTGGCGGTCGTTATGATATCGGGCGTAAAGCCATAAGCATTATGGCCAAACCATTCCCCAGTGCGACCAAACCCGCAAATAACCTCGTCCGCCACCAGCAGGATATTGTATTTCCTGCAAATGGCCTCAACCTTTTGCCAATAGCCTTTTGGCGGTATAATCACGCCGCCCGCCCCTTGAATCGGCTCACCTACAAAGGCTGCGACATTATGCGCACCAACCTTTAGAATGCGATCCTCAATCTCTTGTGCGCATCGCGCGCCAAAGGCTTCCTCATCCTCCCCAAAGCCGAGATTGAACTGATAGGGCTGGGTGACATGCTCAATCCCTGGAATGGGCAGGGAGCCGATGGCATGCATGGTGGAAAAGCCGCCAAGGCTCGCGCCCGCAACGGTGGAGCCGTGATAGCCATTGGTGCGGCTGATGAAGATATTTTTGTATGGCTGGCCTTGGATCGCCCAATAATGGCGGACCATGCGAAACATGGTGTCAATGGCTTCAGAGCCTGATGAATTAAAGAAGACGTGCTGAAGCTCACCGCCGACAATCTCGGCGATCTTGCTGGCAAGCCGCACGGCCGGCACCGTGGCCGTCTTGAAAAAGCTATTATAATAAGGCAGCTCCAACATTTGCTCGTGGGCGACATCGGCTAATTCGGTGCGCCCATAGCCGACGCCAACACACCAAAGCCCCGCCATGCCATCGAGATATTTCTTCCCGTCCACATCCCAGAAATGACAGCCCTCAGCGCGGGTAATGATGCGCGAGCCACCAAGGTCGCGAATTTCGGCATAGTCGGCCTGTGCTGGCAAATGATGGGCGACGTCCAAACGCCGTAGCTCTTGAGCATCATAATTGCGCAATGTGGCGGCAGAGGCAGCAGACATGAATAATCCTTTTTGAAGAGGCCAATTTGTTATAACATTAATCTACATCGGGGCCGATGAAAAGAGGATAGACCCCAAAAGACAGCGACGGCAATCACCTTGCACCTCAGCTGCAGCCCGCCTAAACAGACAGATCAAAAGTTTGTGAAGGAATGTGATTGTGGGTGATTGGTTTGCTTGGATGACAACGGGAACGGGTTGGGCGTCTTTCTTGACCTTGACCTTGCTGGAGATCGTGCTGGGCATTGATAATGTGATCTTTATCTCAATCGCCGCGTCCAAATTGCCTCGCGAACAACAGGCTTTCGCGCGCCGGGTCGGATTGTCTGCCGCTTTGATATTGCGCATCATTCTATTGTCGATGCTGGTCTGGCTAGCGGGCCTGACCAAGCCGCTCATAACCCTCTTGGGGCACGGCTTCTCGGCTCGTGATTTAATCCTTTTGCTGGGTGGTCTTTATCTGATTTATAAAGCGACCCAAGAGATTGACGAAATGGTCCGCGCCAAAAGTCTTGCAGACCACGCCGGACCCAAAACAAAGTCGGGGTCCTTATGGCTGGTGATCGCGCAGATTGCCGTCATTGATGTGATTTTTGCGATTGATTCCATCGTAACAGCCATTGGCATGTCCAGCGACTTGCCGATTATGATTTCGGCGGTGGTGATTGCTATTGCGGTCATGATGTTTGCCAGCGAGGCCGTCTCAGCCTTTATTGAAAAATATGAGACAACCAAAATGCTGGCTCTGGCCTTTTTGTTGATTGTGGGCATGGCTCTGGTTGCAGACGGCTTTGGCTATCACATTGATCGCGCCTATCTTTATGCGGCCATTGGCTTTTCAGTGCTAGTTGAGAGCCTCAATATTGTCGTCCGGCGCAGGAATGAACGCGAAGGTCAGGACGGCGAAGGGATTTGAGTGGGGGGTGTCGGAGCGCGCAGCAGACCGCGACCCCGCAACATCGCCAAAGCGGGGGCATCGTTACAAGACTGTGATCATGGGCTTTGGCCAGCGACGTGGCGGGGGTAACGGAGGTGGCCTTGATCGGCTTTTCTGCATGATTTGAAACGCCATGGCATCATAAATGGCGTTGGGTTCTGTGCCACAGCCGCGCATCACACGGGGGTGTTGATGTGGAGCCATCAACAGGCCATGGCGGCTACGTGCCAGAGTGAAGGCCAATCGCCGCGCCCTGGCAATGGGGTCACCGATGATGGTTTGAAGATAATCCAGCTGCTGCAACCAATGGCCAATGGGCACTGTTACGGGTGGCAATGCGGCGGCATGTGAGGGCAACTCTGACGCGCAGGGCGCGCCAAAGCGTTGCTTAAAGTCAAAAGTGTGAGCCCCATTAGGCGTGGGAAAAATCCGCAGAAACACTGTTCTCGCACGCACTTTCCGCTCTTTCGCGCGTGCCAAGTTTTCAGGCTGTATTTGGGCAACCAGATCAGGCTCAATATCCAGCGCCATCAAAATCAGGATACGTCGCAAGAAAGCTTCCAACGCCCGAACCCCTTTGCGCAAGCGCGCTGCCACCGCTTTTCTCACAAACGCCGGCCTACCCATGAGCTCGCCTGCCCCAATCACCCGGGCGCGGAGTTGGGAAGCTTGAGACAGCGCAAAGATAAAAGGGGCCAGAGAAAACGACATCGCCGGATTATGGCGGACGTTTTTGGGGGGTGGGATGGAGGGGGATTTGTCCCGCAATAAACTAAAGCCCCTCCCCCGTAGGACGCTATGGCATTCACACAACTGGGCTTGCGCATTGTTCTGCTATCTGATTCTTTTGATTTGTTAGTTGGAGGATTTGGTAATGGAGGCATTGGAGCTGGGGCGGTTCAAAGACCGTCGCC
>JBEINE010000115.1:0-9930 GCA_040378245.1 Hyphomonadaceae bacterium
GCTGATTCAAATCGGCACAAGGCGTATTTAGTGTTTTTTTTTGCCTTGTTATGGATAAAGTTTTTTGGGCAAGAACGACCTGCGTTTTCCCCTGCGGGGCGAAAGATTTAATGCACATTCAGCCGTCAGACGGATCGGGCGCGTGGCAATAGGCTGGAGGCGGACAATCATGGGCCCAGCACGAATAAGAAAAATAACGCTTTAATAACAATAATTTAAAGCGAAAAAATCTGCATTTGAAACCGGTTGGACAGCATTGGAATGCTGTTACCGAAGAGACTAATCAAGTGGCAATTCAATCAAACAAATCTGGGGCGTTAATGGCGGCGCAAGGAAAGTCTATTCTATTTTGTGAGATCGCCTTAAAATAACCGCATTTTTCCAACGCCCTAACTGCGACGAAAATACAACAATTGCGCACGATTTTTGCGTTGGGTTCGTGCTCTTCTCATCCAAAATCTAAGTCCAGGTCGTCAAGCCCACGTCAAGACACCCATTTTTGCCAACCAAAGGACGGTGAGTTGCACGCGGTCGCGAGTTATTGCGACATTTGTGGGCACAGGGCCTGTAGGCACTGATCCGCATAAGCTCGCGAAGGTCATCGGACCCTGATTGCGTAAGGCGGCGATCAAGGCCAGCGTCGTTTCTTTATTGGCGCGCCAATTGCCTGCGAAGGACGTCAGCGCGACGGTGCCGAACGCCTCAAATGCACTCTCATCGAAACCGGGGTCGAGCGTGATGAGCGTGTCTGGTGTGAGAAGTGCGGTGGGGAAGTTGGCGAAGGCGGCAAAGGGATCGGAGCGGGAGGGATTTGGGCCTGATAACAGGATGGGGGCGGCGGGGGCCTGTGTCACACCGGCAGCGCGGACCTCTGCCAAATGTGTGGCAAGCTCTATATATTGAGGGGCAACAACGCGCCAGTCAAAGGTATCAAGGATGCGCTTGCGCCCCGCCTCGCCCATTTGCTTGCGCAAGCTGGGCGAATTGAACAGATCGGCGAGACGGGCCGCGGCAATGCCGATATGCACGGCGGTGTGTTGAGCGACAATGCCGACATATTGCTGATAGCTTTTCACCATGAATATGTGCTGGGTCACAAGTTCATCGGTTAGGTCAGATGGTGAGCCCATAAGGGTTGGGATCAAAAAGCCATCTTGACCGTCGCGGACCGTATAGCGATAGCCGTCCCAATCACTGACAACAACCGGCAGGCCCGACGCCATGGCCTCTATCGGCGTTATGCCAAAGGTTTCCTGAATATTGTCAACAAGGGAGATGAAGACATCGGCGGCGGCCCATGCGCGGCGCAGGCGCGGTTTGTCATTGCCGTCAATGATATGGAAGATGACGTCTGGCGCATAGACTTTGGCTGCGTGGCGATAATTCTTTTCGTCGCCCTTTTCATCGGGGAACCAACCGGCCATGGCAAAATGGACGCGCTTGCCGCTGGACTTGGCGGCGGCCTGAATGGCGAGCATCATCGGTTGGGGGAAGGCTTTCTCATAGAAGGATAGTCGGCCGACCCAGAGGACCAAGATGTCATCCGCGCCGATTTTGAGTTCTTGGCGCAAGCTCGCTCTATCATGGGGCGTGGAGGGCGTTGGGGCAAAGTCGTGCGCTTCCACGCCCAGCGGGACAAGTGGTAGCAAGGGCGCACTTTTGGCCGTTCCGTTGAAACGCGCGCCCAGATAGTCGTGCCATTCCTCAAACATGGTGCCCATGGCGGTTTGGATGGATGGCGAGGTGCAGATCAGCGCGTCCCACGGCATCACGGGGGCGACAAGCGCTTGACCGATATAGTCTCGAATACTGGGTGGCGCGACGGTATGGATCAGGCCGATAATACTATAGGCGCTTGTGGCGTGCTTGCGGCGGCGATCCCACGACAGATTGATAATGTCTGCGGTGCCCCGCATCAGGGTTCCAGATTGCCTTGGACTATCTGTGGACGGATACCCAAAGGAGGCCACACGGGTCTGGCACGGCGTATCACCAATCAGGCTCGCCTTAATTTTGTCGGCCGGGGCAATGTTGGGATTGAGGAAATCGAGTTGGTCCAGTCCGCCATAGAGTAAGAGCGACCGAAACAGGGCGTGGTTGGCGACGTCCTTGCCAAATACATTCTTGCCAAGGCCCGAGCCGACAGATGGGCTGAAGATCGATAGTCGCTTTACCACATTACACCTCGGTCAAATAAATAGTGATACATCAAGAAAGTTTGGGCCCTAGGATGACTAAGCCCATTTTGGCCAGCCACATCAAGGCACGCGTGGTTATCGTCGCATCCTGATCGGGCAGTGAAGCTATCAGATGAGCTAATGTCTCATGACGCTCTGCGGCATGGAGTGTGCGTATGATCGCCTCACGGGGCAGAACCACCGGATTGATCACATAGCTGGCGATGCCGAGGTTGAGCAAGGTTTCAATGCTGTGCTGATTATCTGGGTTCAGGCTGATTTCCGTGTCGGGGCCCAGCGTTGAGGTCGGGTAATGGGCAAATAGGGCATAAGGGTCTGGCCTGTTGCGGCTTGGTTGGGCTTTGGCGTCGCCCGCGCCGCTTTGTGGTTTCCGAGCCAACTCATCGGCAAGCTCTTTATACTGAGTTAGGATAACGGGCCAATCAAAATCTTGAGCCACGCGTCTCTGGCCCGAAGCGCCTAATGCTTTGCGTAAACTCTCGCTGTCGGCCCCATCGACGATGCGCTGCGTCAACACGCCGACATCAATGACCGTCGTCATGCTGAGGCGGCCTATATAATAGTCATAGGTGTCGACTTCTTGATCATGGCGCGCGGCGAGATCAGCCCCGCTGCCCGCACGTGGCATGGTGACTGGAATACGGAAACCATCGACGCCGTCGCGCACTGTATCCTTATAGCCATTCCAATCACTGACAATCACCGGAAGGCCCGCGGCCATAGCCTCTAAAGGCGTAATGCCGAAGGTTTCTTGGACATTATCGGAGAGGGACACAAACACATCCGCCCCAGCCCATGCCTCATCATAATCCCCTTGATCATTGCCATCGACAGCAATGAAACGAGCCGACGGGGCCAAAAGAGCTTTGGCTTCATCGAAGGCTTTGCGGGTTCCGTCATTAGGATAGACCCCGGCCTCAAGACACACGAGGCGTTTGTTGAGGCGCACACTGGCCGCCTCCAAGGCTTGGTAAAGTGCGACGGGATTGGCCTTGGCATGGAAGGTCATCCGCCCCGCGAACAAGAAGCAGATATCGTCGTGACTAAGATTGTGCTTGGTGCGCATCGCCGCGCGACGCTGTGCATTAGCGGCAAAATCAGGCGCGTTGACACCCAGAGGGATGACCACTTTCGTTATCGGGTTGAAGCGAACCGCCCCGGTGGTGCGCTGCCACCACTCGCGCGCTTGATCATGGAGGCTGTCCACGACGCCCAAGGCAGCTGAAGATGTGCAGATCAGGGCATCCCAGGGCTGAAAAGGCGGCATGATCAGGTCCCCGATCTGGTCCATGGCCCCCGCAGACGACAACGTATGGGTGACACCGAAAATGCTGTAGGATGTTGCGCCTAGGCGATTTCGGCTCTGAGCCAGAGATTGAACGGGGGGTGCTGGATAATATAGAGCATTCATCCCATGCGGTGCTGACTTGGCCTCAGCTTCATACCAACGCACCTTACCGGCAAAGCCTTCGCCCTTTAATTGAGCCACCATGGCATTTGCGGAAGGCACCCCGGTTCCAAACCCTGAAATGATCGACTGGGGCCATTTGCGCGCTAAGCCCCGAATGAGAGATTTTCCCGCACTCTGGCGACCCATGATCTTTTTGCTAGTTGAGTAGCCGTCACCCACATAAAAAATGCCAAAATTCGGGTCGGCCATGACGCTCTCTGCATGAGGTTAATGTCGCGGGTCTGTGCCTATACTGGTCTGGCTTGTCCAGCCAACCTTGTCAGTTAGCCTTAAGGTCGTCATACGCGCTTTTGACATAAAAACCGGATATCACCTCCGGGACAAGGAGCGAATAAAGGCCACTCAGAAGTCCATCACTTGAACTTAAGCCAGAAGGCTGTCTGACCGCTGACATGCTATCGAGGCTAAAGGTTGATATCAAACGGTACCTGACACGGTTGCCAATTTTTTGATGTTCAAGAGAGTCACCTCGACATTTTTGGTTCGTGGCCTTTAACAGGATAGAAAGTAGATTTTTATGTTGGACAGAACCATCGCCTACGGATTAGACTTTTTATTTCCCGCGACTGATAGCATCGTGGGTCCTTGCCTGTCTCAGAATGGCGAGTTTTCAAAAGTTATCTTGGATTTGTTTTTAGAGATGAGCAAAGACTTTGCGCCGGCCACAATGATGGACGTTGGCGCAAACATCGGGTCGATTTCATTACCTTTCGCCAAAGCCTGTCCACAGTGGCGGGTTATTTCCATTGAAGCACATCGAGGGATGGCCGGAATTCTCTATGCCAATGCCTTGAACAACCACCTCTACAATATTGAAGTTATCAACGCTGCCGCAGGTCCTGACAGGCACATGGTTGATTTTCCAGCCACATCTTTATTTGAAAAAATGAACTTTGGAAACGTTGGTTTTGACGATAAGCAAAGTCCAACAACCCCAACTGCCATGGTGCCTTTAGACGAAATCGCCCCCAGCAGTACAAGATTGGTCAAAGTTGATGTCGAAAACTTTGAGCCACAGGTTTTGCACGGCGCTAAGAAGCTGCTCGCCAACCAAGAAACGGCTTGGCTGGTTGAGGCGTCTGTGACTTTTCCGACTACGAGTGTAGACACCATCAAGATCTGTGTTGATGCTGGCTACTCGTTGTTGTGGGTCTACGTACCGCACGCGACACCAAAGTCGGCAAAGAATAAACCGAGCAACCCGCTATCAGGAGATGCAAATATCCTCGCGCTTCCAGCTCACTTCAAAAATATTTGGAACCTCAAAAAGGTCCTCTCTGTAAATGAAGCCAGGCCATCAAATGCGAGCGACTATCCCTACTTAGTTCGATACGGGTATACTTAATTGGTCCAAGGTGCCTGTTTTCAGACTAAATGCAAAGTCACCGGTACGCTTAGACGAACCAACAACAACGGCCGCCTAACCCGGCCGCTTCACAACCACATGCTCGCAACCAATCGCCAATAAGCATTGAAGGAAAAATGCAGCTGTAAAGGTGCCGCGGCTGATCTTATTGCGGATATTGGCTTCGGTCTCGTTGATGTTCATGTCAGACAGATTGCGGACCAAATCAGCATAAGTCATATTTCGACGCTTAAGCTCCGCCTTCAGGATGCCCTTGGCGTGTTCAATTCCTGGATAGACGTCGACTTGCTTCATTATCGATACGAATATCATCATATATGATACAAATCAATTGACTTTTTGCGACGCCTTAGGTAGCGGCTAGCATATAAATCAGCTGAATTGCTGACGCCGCAAAGCTCAACACGCTCGCCAGACACGCTCGAAAGCCCCATCACTTCATGACACAACAAAAAACCAGCATGAAGAAGCAAGGCATTCTGGCCAAAACATTGCAATTGGGTCGTCCGGCGATTGCTTATGCGGCCTTGTTTAGCTTGGGCGTTAACATTCTCTATTTGGCGCTGCCGATTTACACAACGCAGGTCTATTCGCGCGTCTTGTCCAGTGGCAGCATGCCGACATTACTGGTCCTCACAATCGGGGTGGTTTTTGTTTTTGTGATTTCCGGGGCATTGGACTTCCTGCAATCACGGGTCTTGGCAGCCTTCGGCACCATGCTGGAACAGCGCGTATCGGGCCACATCTTCGCGGCTCTATTTGATGGCATTGTCAGGCGTCAGCCCCAGGCCGGTGCGCAGGCATTGCGGGATCTCGATAGTTTCAAGCAAGCCATTACGGGGCCTGGCATTGCTGTCGTCTTCGACATTCCCTGGATGCCCATTTATATGATCGTTCTGCTGGTGATCGATCCCCTTGTCGGGGCCGTCACCGTTGCAGGCGCGCTTGTCCTTTTGGCTCTTGCCGTGCTGCAGGACAGATTGGCAAGGCCGCTGATTCTGGAAGCCAATAAGGAGGCGCTCAAAGGCTATGCCTTTACTGAAGCTGGGCTTCGTAACGCCGAAGTTGTGCGTGGGATGGGCATGCTGGGCGCGATTGGCGATCAATGGAGCCAGCATCGATTAGCCGGGGCGCAAAAGGCTTATGACGCCGGAAAAATCGCCGACGCACTTGGCGATACCATCAAATTTGTCAGAAACTTCATTCAAGTCATGATCATCGCCGTGGGCGCCATGCTCATATTGGAGAATCAGATCCCGGCAGGACTCTTGTTCGCAAACATGATCTTATCGGCGCGCGCCTTGGCACCCGTTGATCGTATCGTCGGGACTTGGACCACTTTAGTGGGAGCTGCAACGTCTTTTGATCGTCTTAACGAACTTCTCCAAGATTATGAGCCGGCTCCGACGGGAACGAATTTGCCCCGCCCCGCCGGACAATTGACGGTTGAGGGCCTAAATTACGCGGTTCCGGGGACCGGCAAACTCCTGCTTACCAATATCAATTTTGCGCTATTGCCCGGCGAGTTTTTAGGCATTGTCGGCCCGTCGGGCGCGGGTAAGTCGACGCTTGCACGGTTGTTGCTGGGGATTTATCCGCCGCTTAATGGTGCAGTCCGGCTCGATGGATCAGACGTGTTTGGTTGGTCACGCCTCAACTTTGGTCGATATGTTGGTTATCTACCCCAAGATACGGAACTTTTTGCCGGAACGGTTCGCGAGAATATCGCACGATTTCAACAAGATGTAACCGATGAGGAAATCATCGAAGCGGCGACCAAAGCCAACGCCCATGCGCTGATCGTGCGTCTCCCTAAAGGTTATGACACCGAACTTGGCGCGAACGGAACGGTGTTGTCAGTGGGGCAGCGCCAGCGTGTCGGTTTAGCACGCGCCATGCTGCGCTCTCCGGCTCTGATCGTATTGGATGAACCCAACGCCAATCTTGATGGTGAGGGCGAACAGGCCCTTCTGGCCGCGCTTCGTGAGATGAAAAAGGCCAAACAGACGGTCGTCGTGGTTTCTCATAAGCCCAGCATGCTGGTTGATGCCGACAAATTGCTGGTTTTGAAGGAAGGCCGGATGGACTTGCTAGGCCCACGACAAGCCGTCTTGGACCGTCTCAACGAGATCGCCACGCAAGCAAAAACGCCTGCGCCAGCCCCAAAAGCGCTGCCTAATCCAGCCCCCGCCAAGGAAACCCAACCATGAAGCCGGGCACCAATCCGTTGATGCGCCTTGTTCAATCGGGCAAAGCGCTTGAGCAACCCGTTGTTGGTGGCCCCATTGATGCGCCCCTTTCGACGCAGTCCGAACGCCAGATGCGTGGGCCCATGGTCATTGGCATAGCCATTATCGCCATATTCTTCGTAGGCTTTGGCATTTGGGCAGCAACCGCCCCCATTTCTGGTGCAGTTATGGCCGCTGGCGTCGTGAAAGTGGAAGCGAACAAGAAGACCTTAAAGAGCCGCGATGGCGGGGTCATTCGCGACATCAACGTGGTGGAAGGCGATAGGGTCAGCGCGGGGCAGGTCCTTATCAAGTTCGACGATACAAATTACAAGGCCCAAGTCGAGATTTTCCAGAACCAATATAACACGATTTTGATGCAATCTGCGCGCTTACAAGCTGAAGTGATTGGCGGCGATCTTATCATTCCACCAGAGCTGGATGCCCGTCGAGACGACCCCGGCGTCATGTCGGCCATCAATGTTGAGACCACGGTGTTTAACGCGCGAAGATCGGCCTATGAGGGTCAGCTATCCATATTGCGCCAACGCATCAGTCAGCTCAATTCGGTTAAGTCGGGGCTCGACATTCAAGTCAATGCAATCGGAGAGCAATTGGGATATATGCGCGAAGAATTGCGTGGTTATCGTGTTGTGCTGGAAAAAGGTTATGCCTCCAAAGCGATAGTGAACCGCCTGCAAAGACAATTATCGGAAGTGCAAGGTCGGCAAGGTGAATTGCTGGCGGAAATCAGTCGAAATCGCCAGCAAGTGGGTGAGGCTCAGCTTCAAGCTGCCAATCTGCAACAACAGCGTGCGTCTGAATCAGCCGCCGCTCGCACAGAGGCCGAAACAAAACTCATCGACCTTGAAGCCCGTCTCAAAGCCGTCAGCGAATCCCTAGCGCTCACTGAAATCAAGTCGCCTGTTGATGGTTATGTCTTTGGTCTCAGTCAGTTCACTATCGGCGGCGTCGCAGCACCCGGTGAGGCCTTGATGGACATCGTGCCCAGCAATGCGCCCTTGATTATAGCTGCCCAAATTCGACCCAATGACATTGATCAAGTGCGCGTCGGTTTGAAAACTCAAGTTACACTTCAAGCCTTCAGCACCAGTAAAGTGCCCCATCTCGATGCTGAAGTGATGTCGGTCGCCCCTGACGCCACCGTCGACAAAAGTGGCACTGCCTATTATGTCGCCATGGTCAGAATATTGCCATCCGAGTTGAAAAAACTCGCGGGTGTCGGTCAATTGGTCCCCGGCATGCAGGCGACCCTGATGATCAAAACCGGGAGCCGCACCTTCCTGTCCTATTTGTTTCAACCGATCAAAGACAATGTTGAGCGCTCTTTGCGCGAAGAATAGGTGACGAATGTCAGATTTTGATAATCGCTATGCCGCCGCTGTTAGTGAGATGCTCAGTGCATCTTCCAGCAAGGACACATTAAAGGCCGCTTTGCGCCGACTGGCTCAACATCGCGCGAAATTGATACAAAATACCCTCGTTGCGACTTATGGGATCAACGTGCAGGCCGGGCCTTTCGCCGGGATGATTTTCTCCGATCATAGCACTGAAGGATGCTTCATTCCAAAATTACTGGGTTGCTATGAGGCCGAACTTCACCCCTTTATCGAGACGATGAGAGCAAAGCCTTATGATACCATCATCAATGTTGGCTCTGCGGAGGGTTATTACGCGACTGGGTTCAAGCGCTTAAACCCAGCCACACGTGTTATCGCGCGCGATACTGATGCGGCCGCCCAAGTCTCCAGTAAGGCGATGGGCGAGAGAAACGGCCTTACTCTGGAAGTGGGCGGCGAAGTCACATGGGCAGATTTTGAGGATTTATCAGGCGGGCGGACCCTTGTTTGGTGTGATATCGAAGGGGGTGAGCGGTTTTTGCTGGACCCTGACAAAGCGCCCAAATTGCGCGAACTCGACCTTGTGATCGAATGTCATGGGCACGGCAAAAATCGACTCTTGCCCCTCATGGTCTCGCGTTTTGAAGCCTCACATGACTTGGAAATACTCACCCAACAAGGTCATGCACCCAAACTCCCGCCTATTCTGGAAGAATTGGATCATTTAGATCAACTTCTGGCGCAGTGGGAATTCAGGAGCATTCCAACGCCATGGCTAATTGCCAAGTCTAAAAATCCTACAACCTAAACTAATCGCCGCAAACCATCATTGTAAATCCCCCTCGCCTCTGGCCCCCATGTCGGGCTAGATTGCTTGAATGACCATTCAAACTCAAAGTCCCTCCGACATCCAGACAACAGCTCGGGTAGACAGCGCACTAGAGGCCATTGCAGCGGTTCGTGCCGGTGTGGCGGGGGCCATTATTGGGCAGGAACGCGTGGTTGATTTAACGCTGGCCACCATTCTATCAGGTGGCCATGGTTTATTGGTCGGCGCGCCAGGCCTTGCCAAGACGACGTTGGTGGAGGCTGTCGGCGTCGCTTTGGGGCTGAATTGGGGACGGGTGCAGTTCACGCCTGACCTCATGCCGTCAGACATCATCGGCGCGGAACTTCTTGAAACTGATGAGGTCGGTCGGCGCAGTTTCAGGTTTCAACAAGGCCCTGTCTTCACAAGCCTCCTGATGGCCGACGAGATTAATCGCGCCAGCCCGCGCACCCAGTCCGCCCTTCTTCAAGCTATGCA
>JBEINE010000076.1:0-13275 GCA_040378245.1 Hyphomonadaceae bacterium
CCCCTCGCCCCCTTCTGGGGGGGAGAGGGGTTGGGGTGAGGGGGGACTTGACCCAAGCGTGCAATCTGATGAGGAGCACATGCCCGACCACCCCCCTCACCCCCGACCTCGCTCCCCCCAAGAAGGGGGCGAGGGGCTTTAGATGTCGCGGCGCAAAAAGGGTCAGGACATTAGTGGCTGGATCGTGCTCGACAAAGGCCTGAACCTAACCTCCACCGATGCGGTCAGCCGCGTCCGCCGTGCTTTTGACGCCAAAAAGGCCGGTCATGCCGGAACTTTGGACCCCTTAGCGTCAGGCATTTTGCCTATTGCGCTGGGTGAAGCCACCAAGACTGTGGCTTGGTTGATGGAAGCGGAAAAATCCTATCGCTTTACCATCGAATGGGGCGCCTCCACCGATACTCAAGACGGCGAGGGCAAAATCATTGCGACGTCTGACGTTCGCCCGACAAAAGCTCAGATCGAAGCCGCCCTCGCCAGTTTTATCGGTGAGATCGAGCAGGTGCCGCCCCTTTATTCAGCCATCAAAATCGCGGGTGAGCGGGCCTATGATTTAGCGCGAGAAGGCGAGACGCCAGATATGAAGGCGCGGCCGGTTTATCTCAAAGAAGCGACTTTAGTGGAAGTGCCTGATGCCGATCATGCAACTATTGAGTGCCATTGCGGGAAAGGCTTCTATATCCGCGCCCTGGCTCGCGATTTGGCCAACGCTTTGGGGGCTGAAGGGCACGTTTCGGCACTGCGGCGCACGCGTGTGGGCCCCTTCCATGAGAGCGCAGCGATCACACTGGAAACATTGGCCGACTTATGCCATAGGGACATTGCGTCCGAAAGCCTTTTGCCCGTTGAGACCGCGCTGGACGACATCCCGGCGCTGGCCGTAACGAACGAAGAGGCCTTCAGGTTGCGGCAAGGCCGCGGGATTGTTCTTCTTCCAGATCAGGCAGAAGAGTTGCGCCAAAAGCGCAGGCCCCGTTTTGTATCCGGCGAAGACATGAGCCGAGCAGCAGTGGCAACCCATCAGGGCCTTGTTGTAGCCATAGGCGACGCACGCGCGGGACGGTTTGAACCGATCCGTGTGTTCAACCTAGCGTGAGCGATTGAACCCGCCGCCAACCCAAAGGGAAACACGATGTCGGTAGCACCAGAGCGCAAGCTCGAAATCATGAAAGAAAATGGCCTCGCCCCTAATGATACGGGCAGCCCGGAAGTTCAAATCGCGATCCTAACCGAACGGATCAATAATTTGACTGAGCATTTTAAAGCTCACAAGAAAGACAATCACTCCCGCCGCGGGCTGCTTGCAATGGTATCATTGCGCCGTCGCTTGCTGGATTATGTTAAGGGCAAGAACAATGATCGCTATCAAGCGATCTTGGCCAAACATGGTCTACGCCGCTAGTCGCGGGTCACAACATCACAAAGGGCGGTGCATATTGCGCCGCCCTTTTTTGCGAATGTGGTGCCATTGATATCTAAATGTCATCCCTGCCGCAGCAAAGCGGAGAGCGGGGACCACCAAGATTGATGCGCTCCACACGATACGATCCCCGATCAGCGCTTCGCTTGTCGGGGATAACAAACAATAGGCGGTTCCCACATAGGGTGGGCACCATCCCCGGCAAAAGCGCCGGTTTATAGGTGGCGGCACAGGCAAGGGCCTGTGATCGCTCAGAAGGAAATGACGATGTTTGACATAAAGACTGTTTCGATTGAGTGGGGTGGTCGCACCCTGACACTAGAAACCGGCCGAATGGCCCGCCAAGCCGATGGTGCGGTTTTGGCAACTTATGGTGATACACAGGTTCTGGCGACCGCAGTGGGCGCCCGCTCAGCCAAGCCCGGGATCGATTTTTTCCCGCTGACCGTGAATTATCAAGAAAAATTCTATGCCGCCGGTCGCATTCCTGGCGGCTATTTCAAGCGCGAAGGTCGTCCAACCGAAAAGGAAACACTGGTTTCCCGCCTGATCGACCGTCCGATCCGCCCCTTGTTCGCCAAAGGCTTTAAGAACGAGACCCAAGTTGTGATCACGACACTGTCGCACGATCAGGAAAATGATCCCGATATCGTGGCATTGGTGGCGTCCTCAGCGGCCTTGGTTTTGTCTGGCCTGCCCTTTATGGGCCCAATCTCGGCCGCCCGTGTTGGCTATATTGATAGCCAATATGTTTTGAACCCGACCGTCGATCAGCTCAAGGAAAGCGACATGGATCTGGTTGTCGCCGGCACGGCAGATGCTGTGATGATGGTTGAAAGCGAGATCTATGAGCTGTCAGAGGAAATCGTCCTTGGCGGCGTGAGCTTTGCGCACAAGGAAATGCAGCCGGTTATCGCAGCCATCATCGAGTTGGCCGAACAAGCCGCCAAGGAACCTTGGGACTTTCAGGCCGAAGATCACAGCGCGGAGAATAAGCTCGTTAAGGATATGATTGGCGCGGAAATCGATGCGGCATATCGCATCGCCGACAAAGGCGCCCGTCAAGACGCAGTTGGCGCTGCCAAAAAGCGGGCCGAAGCCGCACTTGTGGCCACAGAAACACAGCCAGATGGCATGGACGGCGCTGTTTTTAAGACGGTTTGCAAAGAAGTCGAAAGCGACATCGTGCGCAACGCAATTGTGAAAGAAGGCCGTCGAATTGATGGTCGCGCCGTCGATAAAATCCGCGCTATTGTCAGCGAAGTAGGCGTGCTGCCGCGCGCTCATGGTTCAGCTTTGTTTACGCGTGGAGAAACCCAAGCCCTTGTGGTCGCAACTTTGGGCACCGCTGATGATGAGCAATTCATCGATGCTTTGGATGGCAATTTCAAAGAGCGTTTTATGCTTCATTACAACTTCCCTCCCTATTCAGTCGGCGAAGTGGGCCGTATGGGCGGGGCTGGTCGTCGCGAAATCGGGCATGGCAAATTGGCGTGGCGCGCGATGCAGGCGGTTCTGCCAAGCAAGGAAGAGTTTCCTTATACCATCCGCCTCGTGTCAGAAATCACGGAATCCAACGGCTCCTCCTCAATGGCTTCGGTGTGTGGTGCCTCTTTGGCTTTGATGGATGCTGGCGCACCGATCAAATCCCCGGTTGCAGGCGTGGCTATGGGCCTGATCCTGCAAGAGGATGGCAGCTTTGAAATCCTGTCAGATATTTTAGGCGATGAAGATCATCTGGGCGATATGGACTTTAAGGTTGCGGGCACCGTCAACGGTATCACCTCGCTGCAGATGGACATCAAGGTTGCGGGCATTACTGAGGAGATCATGAAGATCGCCCTGACGCGCGCGCATGCTGGTCGTCAACATATTCTGGGCGAAATGGCCAATGCATTGACCGGTGCACGTGGCGAGTTGAACGCGTTTGCACCTAAGATTGTTTCCTTCACGATCCCAGTTGACAAAATCCGTGAAGTGATCGGCACGGGCGGTAAAGTGATCCGCGAAATCGTCGAAAAAACCGGCGCTAAAATCTCCATCGAAGATGATGGCAGTGTCAAAGTCGCCGCCTCGGACCAAGACAAAATCGATGCCGCTGTGAAGTGGGTCAAGTCCATCACCGATGAAGCCGAGATTGGCAAAATCTATGATGGTAAAGTTGTCAAAGTCATGGAGTTTGGCGCGTTTGTGAACTTCTTTGGTGCCAAGGACGGACTGGTTCACATTTCGCAATTGGCTAACCGGAAAGTCGCAACTGTGGGCGAAATCCTCAAAGAAGGCGACAGCGTGAAAGTAAAGCTCATGGGCTTTGACGACCGTGGCAAAACGCGTCTGTCGATGAAAGTGGTCGATCAGGAAACCGGCGAAGACTTGGAAGAAAAACAAAAAGCCGAACGCGCAGCGGCTGGTCTGCCCGAAGAAACCGAGCAACCCCGCGAACGCTCAGAGCGGTCAGACCGTCCACGGCGGCCACGCCGGGATTGAGGTTTCAAATTTTTCAGTTGAGTAAGACGCGAATGCAACAGCGGCGGTCCCCATCATAGGGATCGCCGCTTCTTTTTAGCACAAATACCAAGAGCGCTAGGATACTACACACCTCGGATTAGCGTAATGGCGGAGCGCGCAGCACTAGCTGCGCAATTTCTCTGTTTACACAATAATTTAGGAACAAGATGGGCAGCTCGTGCTGCGCGCTCCCTTGTGTTTTTTCATCCTTGTGTTTTTTCATCGTGCCGTTGGTATAGGATCAACCCGCACCACGTCCAGCACCCCGACACTTGTCACTGCAATAGAGCACATGTTCCCAGTCGCGTGCCCATTTCTTGCGCCATGAGAAGGCCCGATTGCAAGCTGGGCACACCTTATCGGGCAAGTCGCCCTTGGCCATTGTCTTACCTTTGGCGTTCTTCATGACACATGCTGACGGGCGCGCGTCCAAGCCTGCAAACGCGGCCGAACGCGCAAAAATTGGACATAGAGGATGTTCATGATCCATAATGCGGGGGGAAATAGGGTTAACCAGCCTAAGGGTTGAAACGGAGTCACTTGGCGCCACATGGCCCCAAAGGCCGCTGCACCAGAGATAATCGGTTTGCCGGCCTCTTGCGCGTGGAACTTCGCGAGCATATCGCCCCGGTCCAGTGGGCAACTACCTTCACCAGTCAGGTCGACAAAGGCGATGCGGCCTTTTTTGGCATCAAGGCGGCGAATAAGGGAAATCTCGGCGAGACACAGCGGGCAGGTCCCGTCGAACCAGATTGTTACATGGGGTTTGGTCATGACCATGATATGGGGCGGCCCATCACTGTTGGCAAAGTTTATACTGAGTTGACGCCCGTTCAACTTCACGCCAGAAACACGTCGATTTTCAGCCCTTTCAGGCTTAAAGGTTTCCCCTTTGCATATGATGACCGCCCCAAAACCAAGCTCTGTTGCCGATCAAGACAACCATATGGGCAAGCGCGATCAAACCAAACTGGCCAATCGGGCGGCTATCCTCGAAGCCGGTCGAGAGGTCTTTGCCGAGTTGGGCTACGAAGGCACCACTGTGCGCGATATCATACGGCGCACTGAGTTGGCGTCGGGCACATTCTACAATTATTTCAAGTCTAAAGACGAAGTGTTCCATGCGCTACATGATGATGGTGTCGCCCGTTTCAAACCGATACTCACAGCCGCCCGTTTAGCCGCGCACGGAGATTACGAGCGCTATATGGTCACCGCTTTTGGCGCCTACTTTCGGTTCTTGACGAATGAAAACAGTATTGCGCGCTCTGTGGCCCAAAGGCCTGATTGGACGCAGGTTCGGTTTTATACGCCTGAAACCTTGGGGATGTTTGAAGAACTTAAGCAGGACATCATGACATTTGCCAGCGATACGCAGTTATTTGCGATCGATCCTGAATTACTAACCGCATCGATCTTTGGTATCGCCCAAGAAATTGGAGATCGTATTTTGCGCGGCAAAGTCGACAATATTGATACAGCCGCTCAATTTGCTGCCCATTTTGTCCTAGGCGGTGCGGCCCGCATTCAACAGGATTTGGGATCATGAGCCTTCAGAGAACGATTACCAGCCTCTTGCTCAAGCTGCCCGATCCGATTTTGGTCGCTGTGAGTGGTGGGCGGGCCAAGGTGCGCGATGGGCGCAAGCTCGATGCGCGGTTTCAGTTCATTGAAGCAGCGGCTGCGAAACAGCCCCTTCCAAACCCCCTAACGCCGGCTTTTGCGCGGACAGGCACAGATCTTCTGACCAGCCTGTTTGGCGGGGCCATAGAGCCCGATGTCGCCTTTCATGATGCGACCATTCCAGCGACGGGACGTGATATTCCAGCCCGCGTCTATCGCCCGGCCATCCAAAACCCCAAAGCGCCGGTCATGGTGTTTTTTCACTTTGGCGGCGGCGTGGTCGGCAATGTCGGCACCTGCCACGCCTTTTGTTCGATGATCGCCAAGCAGGTTCAATGCGCGGTGGTTTCAGTGGAGTACCGACTGGCACCAGAGCATCAATGGCCAGCAGGCCTTGATGACGCCGTTGATAGCTTTTTGTGGGTTCGTAACCATGCTGACCAGTTCGACAGCCCAGTAGGCCTCGCGGCCGCCGGGGGAGATTCCATGGGCGGAAATTTTGCGGCCATTTTGGCATTAGAGATGAAAAAGCGGGGTCTGCCTCAACCCACGCTGCAACTCCTGATTTATCCTGTGACTGACTATTCCGATCAAGGTGGGTCTGTGCAAAGCTGCGCTGATGCTTACCCGCTGACAAAGGCGATGATGGACTGGTTCGTGGCCAATTATCTGCCACCGGGGGCCGATCTCAACGACGTGGGGATATCGCCAGCCAAAGCCACCGACCTATCGGGCCTAGCGCCGGCCATTATCGTGACCGCAGGCCACGATCCGCTGCGCGATCAGGGCCATGCCTATGGTCAGCTGTTACGTGATGCTGGCGTAGCGGCAGCGGTCACAAGCTACGACAGTCTCGCCCATGGCTTTACAGCCTATACCGGCGCGGTTCCAGCTGCAGATGCGGCCTGCCGTGAAATCGTTGCTCGCATTGCGTCCGTCTATCGACAGCAAGGCTCTTAGAGCTACAGTCGATATCAAGCCGCTCGGGAACGCTTCATCATACGCTCAAGTCCCGCAAGAACTTCATCACGCTTCGCGTTTTGGCTGACTGGCGTACGCAAGAGAACATCCAGGGCGTTTAAATGAGTCACAATGACACTTGGTGAGCTTTTGCCGCTCTTGTTCATCAAGACAAGATAGGCCAATAAGACCGCGCAAACCCGACTTAAGTGCGGATCGGACAACTCCGAGGCAATTTCGTTTAGCTCTGTAACAGCGACATGAATGGCGCGTATGTTATCATGGCTTTTGGTTAGGCCTTGGGTCAAAGACCGCACGCGTTCACATCCAGCCCTAAAGACGGACTGCAGGCCGGCAGCCAATATACCTTCGTCACTGCACTCAATGGCGAGGGGATCGCCAAAACGTCGGTACGGACCACAAAACTTTAGTTCGGCGCGCCGTCTCCGACAAGGTCCGATATAGGACGTGTAGGTGACGAAAGGTCTAGGCTTTTCAATTACTTCTCGGATTCTATCACTAACTAACTTTATCGAAATCGGCTTGAGGAGGAATTCGTCAATGCCGCAATTGCGCGCAAAATCAACTTGACTGCGCTCATTCTTTGCGGTCACCAAAATCACAGGCACTTTCTGAAGCGCATTATCGGAAAATGATCTGATTTTGCGCGTCATATCGATGCCGTTTAACTTGGGCATCATCCAATCGGTGATCACAAGATCAGGCCGAAGCGCTGAAAATGCATTCAAGCCATCATAACCATCAACCGCGATGGACACTTTGCCCACGCCAATACTGCGCAAAACCTCGGTCAGCATGACGCGGAAAAAGGGCTGGTCGTCGATTACCAGAACCGACAGTGTTGCCAAGTTTAACTGACGAGGGACACGGGTTACGCGCGGCAAGATACTTTTCCCAGCTTTCCGCCAGTTAAGCGTGTGTGCGTTAAAATCAGATTACGTTCAGTGCCAAGACCGGAATGTAAACGCAGACCATATGATAGATCGATTTAGGCTGCAGGGGCCAGTTTGGACGCCAGTTGCGCCAACCAAGCCAGCACCCGCTTTTCGTTCACACCAAAATCGCGTATGCCAAACTTTGCTCGGCTGAACACACAGATCGAGGCTTGGCCGTCACCCAAATCAATGGGTTGGGCGGTAATCCAGTCTGGAAAGCCCATTAAGGCGCTGCGCTGTATGGCCTCGATTTGGCCGTCGGTTTGCCGGATGTGAGACACACGCGGCTCACTCCGCAAAATCTCCAGCCAAGCATCGCGAACCTCATCAACACTGGCTTGAAATCGGCCCACGGTCGCGTCGGGGCTCTGCTGTGAGGCAAAGCCTGCTGGCAAAGCCAGAAACTGGTTGGGGCGTGCAATCTTCTTGAAGCGGGCAAAATCGAGGGGGAAGTCGGCAATCATGAGGAGTCTCCTAAGAAGTTTCTGTTTAAAGCGTTATCACAATACCCTCGTGGGCGGGAACTTCATTGCCCAATAATCGCGCCCAAGAGGTCTGCGCCGCGCCAAGGCCCGCGGCTTCATGTACATCTAGCCACCCGCGAGAATCATGGACGAAACCACTCAAGGCCGCGTTGACTGCGCGCCCAAACTCTGCCCCACCCCATTGCGCGCTCAGTCGGGCGAGATGAGTAGGCGCAAAGAAAAGTTCCGGCTTAGGGCCAGGCATAGGCGCGCCATCGCCGCGACTGGCGTCCCAATGCGATCCACCAACGATAATTGACCGCTTTAGCCCGTCGCCCGTCACCTCATGGACACCGCGCGTTACGGCACCATCACCGGCAAAATCGACATAAATAGCGTCGCTGCCGGCCAGCGCTGTTAAGTCATCATAGGTGACAACATGGTCGTAATAGCCGCTGGCTTCTAGAAAAGCTTTTGAGCGCGGTGACGTCAGACCGATGACTTTACAAGTTCCCCGCCGTTTGAGGCAGGCAGCCATGGATAAGGCGGTCTTGCTGGAGGCGCTCGAGGCGATCACGTTCGAGGCTCCCCAAGCATGCTCGCGTGAAATCCACTCGTCCAACAGAAATCCGGTGATAAAGAGCGGCTTGAGAAGTGCGATCCGACTTTCGGTTTCACTGTCGGCCAGTTCAACTTTCTCATAACGATTGTAAGCCGCCGCCATGGCCTGGCGATGGGGTGTGGCGTCCGAGAAACCACTGGCCGACACCTTGATGGGTATGACCTTAAGCGTGTTACTCATTGGTAAGTAGCCATAGACGCGCGTACCGATAGACAGGCCCTCAACTTGGCTTTCGATAACCTCGGCAAATCCCCACACCGGAACCCGCCCAAAACCTTCAACGGTGGAGGGAAAAAAGTTCCAATAGGCCATGACGTCGCCAAAGACGGCATAAGTCACATTATTGGCCGTCAAGGCAAAGCGCTTGACCTCTAATAAGGCTTCGCCTTCATGCAGCGGCTCTGGACTTTGGCTTTGCAGCAGGGTTTGCCCTAAGGTGGTGCGATTGATATCGAGGGTCTGATGGCGGGCTGTCATGACGAAACTCCCCAGTCATTGCGTGTTTTCATTGGACCTATAGCTAACCCTTTAAAGAACAAAAGGCCAAGGCTGTCGTTGAAAGACAAAGAGGCTTTGGAACGCTTCAATGCGCCACTGTGCTTGCATTGAAGCTGTTCATCGATGGTGTATTGCGCGATTTGGGGCGTCAAGGGGTAAAATCGGCTTCGCCGACGCAGCGTCGCTGCGCCCCTTGACTCCCACAATCACGCACGGATCATAGACGAAGGCCTTTGCTCAGGCAGAGCCGTCAGCAAAGGCGTTCCCAAGCCTTTTTGCTTTCAACATTCGGGATGGCTTCCAGCTGGGAACCCCCGCCCCTTACAGTTCCCCCCTCGCTCGCCAGCGCCAGCGCTGCTAAGTCCTCTGCAGAAGGATATCCTATGAAAGTACGCTTTGCGCCCTCGCCGACGGGTAAGTTGCATGTTGGCAATATCATTACGGCTTTGCGTAATTGGCTTTATGTGCGTCAAGCGGGTGGTATATTCCTGCTGCGGATCGATGACACCGATACCGCGCGCTCCACCCAAGCCTATGAAGACGGCATCCGCACCGATCTGACGTGGTTGGGTCTGAATTGGGACGAGACGGCACGGCAATCAGAGCGATTTTCGATTTATGATCAGGCGCGCGACAAATTGATCGCGATGGGCCTGCTCTATCCCTGCTATGAGACATCAGAGGAATTGGACCGTAAACGCAAGATCGCCTTGTCGCGTAAATTGCCACCGGTCTATGACCGCGCCGCCCTGGCCCTAAGCGAGGAGGCGATTGCCGCCTACAAGGCCGAGGGCCGCAGCCCCCATTGGCGCTTTAGGCTTTCGGGTCAGCGCGTCACGTGGACGGATCTGATCCGGGGTGAGCAGAGCGTTGATACAGCCTCTATGTCTGACCCCGTTCTCATCCGCGCCGACGGGGCCTATCTCTATACATTGCCGTCTGTCGTGGATGATGTCGATTTGGGCGTCACTCATGTGATACGTGGCGAGGACCATGTGACCAATACCGGCGCTCAAGCGGAGATTTTTGATGCGCTGACCGGGGGCAAACGCCCACAATTCGGCCATTTCCCGCTTTTGGTGGGCGCTGATGGCGAGACCCTGTCCAAGCGCATCGGCTCTTTGTCAGTTGAAAGCCTGCGTGAAGACGGGGTGGCACCCTTGGCTGTCTTGTCATTGATGGCGCGAATTGGCACCTCTGACCCTATTGAGGCGGTCGACAGTCTCGATACTTTGATTGCGGGTTTTGATTTTTCCAAGATTGGTCGCGCGCCGGCCCGATTTGATCCAGACGACGTGCGCCGCCTTGATGCGCAACTGATGCACAATGCGCCCTTTGCCGCGGTAAGCGACCGATTGGCGGCCCAGGGGATCGCAATCAGCGAAGAGCTGTGGCTCGCGGTGCGTGGTAACCTGTCACGCCTTGATGATGTGGTGGAATGGGCACAAATCGTGTCGGGTCCGATGGAGCCAGTGATTGAGGATAAGGCTTTTGCCGCCGCTGCTGCGGAGCTTTTGCCAACTGGCACTTATGACGAGAGCACTTGGTCGATGTTCACCGACGCGGTTAAGGCGGCAACCGGAGCTAAAGGTAAGGCGCTGTTCATGCCGCTGCGCAAAGCGCTAACCGGCAAAGACCATGGCCCGGAAATGGGGAGGCTGCTGCCCTTGATTGGACGGGAAAGAGCTTATGCGCGGCTCTTGGGGGAGGGGTGAATTCTTTTAGGATTAAATTGAGCACCGAGCCCTCTTTTAGTTCATCTGTCTGGGACGGTCTTTGGTGATGGCTATGCCACACCAAAGACCTGTTTCAATTATCTTTGGGCGATTTGACGCGCTAAATCGCCCGCCGACAATGAAGCAAGGGTTTTGGTGAACCAGAATGGGCACCAAAACCCGTCCCAAGCGAAACAGCCAAAAGACGACAAAATCTTTGGATTTGTGGACCCGTATTGACGTTATTCGCCCAAGCCCACTTCGAGGACAAAATACCTCAACAAAAAAGGCGGCCCCACAGTAGGACCGCCTATTTTGTAAACCTGAACCAAAAACCCTATTGATTTGCCGCCACAGGCTCAGCAGGCGCGATCCGCAAGGTGCGTTGCACCAGTTTCTGCCAGTGCAGCAAGGACACTAAATGGGCGTAAATCGCGCCCAATGCGCCTTTCTGCTTCAGCTCAAGCAATTTGGCGGCAGGAAGCGCGTTGAGTTTTTCTTCCGATACGCCAATGTAATCGGCCACTTTGACAGGCTCCCCAGCGCTGCCGTCTGGGTTATTGGGCGTGAACGTTACGGTTTTTTCTTCCATAATGTCCATGGAGCCGATTAACTCCATAAAATCTTCCGTGGCCCGTCTTTGACGCTCAAAGTCCTGGAGGAATTCCATGGCATTATTGGTATAGGCTGTGGGTTTGCCATCTTCAAACAGCGGCAGATCGGGATTTTCCCCCATCATGTCGGCCTGAGTATCAATGCAGACCACAAAGCTGTCGCCTTGCTGATCGGCGGCAAAGACGAAGGGATAACGACGGATGAAGGCTGGAATATAGGCGTCCATTTCCCAATTTCCGTCCGTATCGACAAAGAGATTTTCCCCGCCGCGTGCCGACAAGACGGCCAAAGGTGTCTTTTTGTCCGGCGCAAAAATGATCGGCATGACCGTCGCTGTGATGCCAAACTCCTGAACCGTCAAAGGGACAACATGGGTTGTCTCAACAAAGCTGAACGGACGATCAATATTTTTGAGACCCAATTTTGCGTGCGCTTCAAGTGACAATGGCTCAGGGTTTTTGTACAGCAAGACAGTGCCGGTCAGGGCAGGAGCGCCATTTTGGGCGTCAGACATGTGAGTGGTCTCCGATTGGGTTGGCGGCTTCTAGCGGGTTTGATATCAATCGCCAACCTTGTTCTGCAATGGGTGGTTATCAGGGGGAAGTGACAGATGATGTTGGTGAAAAGCGTTCGATTTGGCGTGTTATGTGCGCTTCTGTTTCTGGCTGTGGGGGCTTCCGACGCCAAGGCTCAGCAACCGGTCGTCCCAAAAGCTGAAATGACGGCTTTCCGCGCCTGTTTAACGGCGGCTCAATCGCGCGAGGAAGGCCAAGCGTGCGACACCCCCCTTTATGAGGCTTGTAATGAAAAAATGGACGCGCCCGATTCGACTGTTGCCATGATCGCGTGCACAGCGATGCAGACCAATGCATGGGATATAATGCTGAATGAGGTTTGGCCCCAAGCCTTGGCCGACTTAACACCAACGGCCCAGACGATGTTGCGAGCCGCGCAAAGGATCTGGATTACTCTGCGCAAAGCCGACTGTGACGCGGTTTATCAGGTCAATATTGGCGGAACAATTCGCGGCCCGGCCTATGGTGCCTGCATGGTCCAGATGACCAAGGACCGCTATTTCTGGATCAAAGACTTTGCGAGCCCCACGCCTTCTCTTTAAACCGCCGTCGCGCCGCCATCAATCACCATAGTCTGGCCCGTGGTGAAGGCGCCCGCTCTGGAGGCCAGAAAGACAGCCATGCCGGCGATCTCGTCGGGCTGGCCGATCCGCTTGACGCATTGCCGCGCGGTTTGCGTCTCCAAGATGGCCGGATTTTCCCACAGGGCTTTAGCGAAATCAGTTTGAACCAGACCTGGAGCTATACAATTGACGGTGACGTCATCGCGGCCATATTCGAGCGCTAAATTGCGGGCCAATTGCATGTCGGCGGCCTTTGAAATGTTATAGGCCCCGATCACATCAGTGCCTTTGAGGCCGCCAATGGAAGAAATGATGATGATTGACCCTGCCTTGCGCGCGCGCATCTCCGGCGCGCACATGGCGATCAGCCAGTGATTTGAAATGATGTTATTTTGCAGAATCTTGGAGAAAGCCTCATCGCTTATGCCCGCCATCGGCCCAAAATAAGGGTTGGAAGCGGCATTGCAGACGACGATGTCGATCTGGCCGAAAATAGCTTTGGTTTCGTCAACCAAGCGCTGCAAGTCCTCTTTGGAGGCGATATTGGCCGGGATCGCCGCAGCGCGCGTATCACCATATTGCGCGTTAATGGCCTGAGCCACCTCGTCACAGGGCCCAGCTTTGCGCGAAGACACCACCACATTGGCCCCATGCGCCGCCATTTGCTCCACAATGGCCTTCCCGATCCCGCGCGAAGACCCGGTCACGATCGCGGTTTTGCCTGTGAGATCAAAAAGTGCGGTCATGGTTGTTTCC
>JBEINE010000260.1:0-2948 GCA_040378245.1 Hyphomonadaceae bacterium
AACCAGGTTGCGCGTCTAGGTATTTGATGAAGCGCGTCTGGTTCTTTTAGAACCAGGTTGCGCGTCTAGGTATTTGATGAAGCGCGTCTGGTTCTTTTAGAACCAGGTTGCGCGTCTAGGTATTTGATGAAGCGCGTCTGGTTCTTTTAGAACCAGGTTGCGCGTCTAGCTATTTGATGAAGCGCGTCTGGAGTGAGAATGAAGAGCGTTCAGGGGCAAATGCAGGGCGTGTGGTCTGCCGATGCAGCTGCAACGGGAGGCAAAGGTGCAGCTATCATGTTTCTGGGGGCGCCGCGCGGCGAAGGCGTATCGGTCATTGCAGGCAGTTTCGTCTCTCTTTGCGCAGCGGGCGCGCCAAAGTCTGTATGGCTTTTGGATCTCGACTTTTTCCGATGGTCAGTTCAAAGCACTCGCTGGCTCGGTGGCCAGCTCTTGGGGGCCGATGACATGATCTTCGGTCAAGCGCCATTTTGGAAGGCCGCCCCACGCGCCCCTGACGGCGGGCAAGGGGAAGGGGCGGTGGTGAGTTATCGTTCCAAGGTCGATAAATTATACCTCAGCCGCTTTGCCCAAGGCGCAATCGGAAGCGACCAAAAACTGAAAGTTGCGCCCGCGCCTGATTATTGGCGTGCTATTCGCACCTGTATCGACATGACAATTGTCGATGCGCCCGCGCTTGAGCCATCACCCGTCGGATTGGCATTGGTGACTGACATGGACGGCATGGTCCTTGTCATTGAGAGCGACACAGGCGATGTGCGTGACGCCATTGAAATGCGTGATGAAGTCATCGCGCGCGGCGGGAGATGTCTGGGTGTTATCGTGTCGCGCAGGGGCAAGAACCGCCAAAAAGCGATGTCGTCACGTTCAAAAAACCCAGTGTTAATGGGAGGTTATGCCTAATGCGATCGCCGCGAACTACAATTTCAAACCGTCACAGAACCAGCGGTGCTAATGGACTTGCGGGCTGGGATATTGGCTTAGCCGCGTTTGCGTTGGCTTGCATGACGGCAGGTTTCTGGCGGTTGTGGCCGGGAGCGCTGGTCCTTGACGATGCGCCTCAAGGCCCGATGCTTTTAAAGGCTGGATTAGCGGCTCTAGGCTTTGTTGCGGTCGCAACCAATTGGCAGGCAGCATGGCGCGGCCTAGCGCGAAATCCTCTGGTTCTGGTTCTGATCGCTCTGGCCTATAGCTCGGCTATGTGGGCACTGGTTCCAGCTGACGCTCTGCGCAATGCCATTATCCTCACTCTGGTCTGGGTTTTCGGTCTCGCGCTTATCTTGCGGTTTCGACCGCGCGAACTCGGCGAGATATGCGGTTTTGCGGGTGTTTTCGGGTTGATGGCGCAAGTCGCAGCCCATCAAAATATGCCACCGCTCTCGGCATTTGATGGCGATATAGCCTTTGCGATCATCGGCAGTGCTTGGGCGGCTTGGTGCGTGCCCAATCGCCGCCAGCTCTGGTCAATCGTTTTGGCGGCCTGTTGCCTGCTGGCTTTGGCCGCAGGCGATATCGCGAGTTTAGGCGCGTGTATCGGCGTGCTGATCGGCGCAGGCGTCGCTCAGCTTGGCAGGGTCCGTGCCCGCAACGGTTCGGTTTCGCTTGTAGTCACGGCTTGGGTGATGGTCGCTTTCATTGCCGGGGTGACGGCTTTTGCGCTCTTTGGCGCGGGTTCAGTGTCGGAACGCATCTCGTCTTTCTTACAAGACTTGGGCCCCAATATGATTATTGGCGAGGGTTTTGGTAGCGGCGGCGCTTCTGTGGCGGCGAGTTTTGGCACTGGCCTTGGCAGTGTCGGGATCGTGCTTTTGGGCCTTTTGGCGTTTGCCACTTTGCTTCAGGTTTTGTTGGGGCAGCCCTACCGAGATGGAGCGGGGGAGGGTAGCTTGCCTGTCTGGTTCGGAGCTTTGGGGACAATTTTGATCAGCCCGAGCGATGTTGCCGTATTTGGTCCCATTTGTATCCTTTTTGCTGCAAACACGATCTCTATTTCGTTATATTATATCAACGGAGCGCGCCGCCAGCCTCTAATAGCGTCCATGAGCCGGCCCCAATCACTGCGAACCCGCCCCAATAGGCGCGTGTTTGGCGATCCGGTGACTTCGCCCGCCTCCCGCTCGCTGAATGCTCTGGGTCTGCGTCCAAAGCGCTGAGATCGACATCTCAGTTATCAGAAGCCCATAGCGCCCACCAAATGCGCGCAGCCACGGTGCGCCACGCCAGCGGTATCGCCTTGTTGATCGCCACTCGATACACAGGTCGCCCAAGGCGGCGACGAAGCGATAGATAGGTCAAGAGCGCTGTCAGCCTCGGGTCTGTCCCGTCTTTTTTGAATCAAAAAAACATGATAAACAGAACCTAACTCAAATACTTAGTCGTGTAACCTGGCTCTAAGGGAACTAGACGCGCTCCAGTATCGGAAGTAACACACCCAAATGGCAGTCACGTGAATGCGAAGCCCCGCATGATGCCATTGCAGCCACACTGACCTCCCACTCTTGCTCTATCGGCCCTGGTCAGGCTAACAAAGAGACTAAGGAGACGTGACCGAGAGGCCGATGGTACTCGTTTGCTAAATGAGCGTGCTCCAAAAGGGCACCGAGGGTTCGAATCCCTCCGTCTCCGCCAGTTTTGCTGTTTTTGTGTTATTTTTCAGCAACTTACAAAATTGCAAAATCCGTACCCACGACTGTACCCACGAAATTTTTTGCTAGGGCACTGTAAAATGTCCGCCCAATGCGCAGTTTGGCCGTTCCGTTTCGTTGTGTTTCGAAGCGGGGTGGGGCCCCCAAAGCGCAAGGTTGCTAAATGATGCAGCGGCTAGACTCATCATTTAATTCTTAGCAGTAGCGACAAATCAGCGTTTCCGAGACCAGACTTGTATTGGAAACCGCTTCGAGTGAACCCTTGGCTCAAAAGGAGGTGCTCCATTGCATCGGACCCTGTTG
>JBEINE010000251.1:0-3128 GCA_040378245.1 Hyphomonadaceae bacterium
ACCCGGTTGCGAGTCTAGTTCTTTTTGAGCGCGTCCGGTTCTTTTAGAACCATGTTGCGCGTCTAGGTATTTGATTTAGTGTCTGTTCATCCCGCTTTTTTGATTCAAAAAAGACGGGACAGACTGCTAGTGTGTCTGTCGCGTTGCTTATCCGATCAGAGCTGGCTCGTTTCCATTGTGAGTTTGAAGCGAGATCACTTAGACTACGACTGGACCCATGGGTCTGAAAGTGGACGGTTTCCATTGAAATGCTTGCCAGATCGATCATCAAACTGAAAGAGAGACCCATTGACCCGCCTCAAGATGCATAAAGAACGTCACCTTGTGGACCGCATTGGTTGGCTGCGCGCCGCTGTCCTTGGGGCTAATGACGGAATTGTTTCCACTGCCAGCCTGATTATTGGCGTGGCTGCGGCTGCCGGCGGGAAAAGTGAGGTTCTGGTGGCTGGCCTCGCGGGTCTGGTGGCGGGGTCCATGTCGATGGCGGCGGGGGAATATGTCTCGGTAAGCTCTCAATCGGATACCGAACAGGCCGATATGGCCCGGGAACGCATCGAGCTTGCGACATTGCCAGAAGCCGAACTGGACGAACTCACTGACATTTATATTGCGCGCGGTTTGGAACCTGCACTGGCGCGCGAAGTGGCCAAAGCGCTGAGCGCCAAGGATGCCCTTGCGACCCATGTGCGCGATGAGCTTGGTATCTCGCATATTTCCACTGCAAAGCCGGTCCAAGCTGCCCTAACGTCGGCGGCAACTTTTGCAGCTGGCGCGGTTCTTCCATTGATTGTCGCCGTCGCAACGCCGCTAAACTCACTCAGTCTAGCCGTGACCGCTGCGTCGTTGGTGTTTTTGGGCTTGTTGGGTGGGTTGGGTGCCACAGCTGGCGGTGCGGGCATCGTTAAGCCAACAGTGAGAGTGCTGTTTTGGGGCGCGCTGGCCATGGCGGCAACTTATGGCATTGGCAAGCTGTTTGGGACGGCGGTAGGCTAGTTTTACGCAAGATGCTCCGGTATGGTAGCGATGACGTTGGGCTTGTCTGGGGGCTTATCCGAGGGCTGAGCCGTCGATCCGAAATATGGCAGATCGGAAGGACGACTTTGCGCCGCCATAGTTAACAGCGGAGGTGCTCTGCGCAGTTGACCAAAAAACTAAGACCTTTTAGGAAGCTTGACCTCAGGATCAGTGCGATGAAGCTGCCCTAAAAACAAATGAAATAGCATTCGTGGTATGCGCTTGTGTCGTTAGCTTGGAAAGTCGATCCTCGTTTTTCAGGGTTGTCCATCCTTTTTGCAAAGCTGGACGTAGCGAAACCCGGGTCCGGTGTCGCGATCAAATTTTTTTGAGGACCCTGTTAAGTTAATGGCAAGTGACGACCTCAAGGACATCATCGACGGATTTCGGAAAATCCGTACAGCGATTTGGTTGGCAGGGGAGGACATGCGCACGCGCTACACCCGCACCGCATTGGGTCCGTGGTGGGGCGTGTTGTCGAATGTGGTGTTTGTTGGCGCCTTGGGCTTGACGTTCGGTGCGATCTTCGGCCAGCCGATGCAGACCTATCTGCCCTATATCGCAGCCAGCATGGCGTGTTGGACGTTTCTCAATGGTACGGTTGTGGAAGCGCCCTCTTCATTTGTTCGAGGTGCTGGCATCGTCACATCTTACCCCATACCCCTATCAACCATGGTCATTCGAACCGTTGCCGATAAGTTTGCCCTGTTTGGGCATTTCATTGCTGTTTATGCGGTTCTGGCCGTGTGGCTGAAGGTGCCGGTAACGATTTTGAGCTTTTTGATGATTTTCCCCGCACTTTTGATATATGCTGTTGCAGGATACGGATTTACATTGGGTTTTGGTATGTTGGGTGCTCGGTACCGCGATATTGGTCCCGCCCTGAGCTCTGTCATGATGTTGGCATTTTTGATCACGCCAGTCTTTTGGCAAAAAGTAGGGATGCGGTCGGAAACCCATTGGCTGATCGACTTTAATCCCTTTTATCATCTGATCGAAATCGGGCGCGCGCCTCTGCTCGGCTATCACGCCAGCTTAACGAGTTGGTTGGTCTCCATGAGTGTGGCCGTGGTTGTGTTGGGTTTTGGATTCCTAATCTTCGCATCAATGCGGCGAAAAATATATTACTGGATGTAGACGTAATGAGTGAGCCTTTTATCGAGACCAAATCGGCATCCATCGACTATCCGATCATTCTGACGAGTGCGCAGCAATCCTTATTCGCTGGGCTTGCTAACACAATGACCGCAGGGCGTTTTGCTCGTTCTGGCAGGGTCCAATATGTAACGGCCCTCAATGGGCTGACCGTGTCCATCAAGGCTGGTGACCGCGTTGGTCTGGTCGGTCGCAATGGGGCTGGAAAGTCAACAGCGCTTCGGATGCTGGCGGGCGTGCTGCCCCCGTCTCGTGGCCATATTTCGATTCACGGCACCTCCAATAGCATTTTGAACCTCGGGGCCGGCATGGACCTCGATTTGACCGGCTATGAGAATATCGCCCGCATGTCGCGGCTTCAAGGCATACCAAAAGCTGAGTGGGATGAGGTTAAGCGCGACGTTGAAGACTTTACGGAGCTTGGAAAATTCTTGGCCTTGCCACTTCGCACTTATTCCGCGGGCATGAGCCTAAGGCTGGGTTTTGCGATGGCGACAACCTACCCACGCGATATTTTGGTGATTGATGAGCTTATTGGTGCGGGCGATGTGTTCTTTATTGATAAGGCCATAGCACGGATTGAATCCTTTGCCAGCAAAACAAAGATCTTAATCATGGCGACCCACGGACTGGCGGTTCTGGAATCGTTTTGTAACAGAGGTCTATTCTTCGAAGGCGGCAAAGTAAAAGCCGATGGTAGTGTTCGCGAAGCATGGGACGCTTATGTTGAACGCGGCGATGTATAGGGTCTGTCCCGTCTTTTTTGAATCAAAAAAAGCGGCATAAACAGACCCTAAAACAAATCGCGAACCGCAATCGTCAAAGTGGGGGCTAGCAACGCGCTGATCATATCAGGTTCCCGCAACGTCCTGACCTCGCCATAATGGGTTGGCGAAGGGTCACGGTGAACAATCAGGGCCTTATCAGCAACGTCCAGCACCCAATAGTCCGCAATGCCG
>JBEINE010000031.1:0-21439 GCA_040378245.1 Hyphomonadaceae bacterium
CAGCCTGCGCCTGAGGCCGCTGATCGGTGCTTAGCTGACGTCGTTGTCCGCTTTGGCATTCCTCGTGCTCTGTTTGATGCCTTGATGGAGGGGTTTGAGTGGGACGCTAGCGGGCGGAAGTACCACACACTCCATGATGTTGAGGCTTATGGTGAGCGGTTGGCGGGTAGTGTCGGGGCGATGATGGCGGCGCTGATGGATGCGCGCAGTCCGGCCATGGTTGAGCGGGCCTGCGAGCTGGGTGTGGCGATGCAATTGACCAATATTGCCCGCGATATCGGCGAAGATGCGCGCGCCGGTCGTCTCTATGTGCCGCGCAACTGGATGGTTGAGGCGGGTATTGATCCTGACCTTTGGCTTGCGGCCCCAAGTTTCTCGCCTGAAATCGGCGAATTGACAGCGCGGCTCTTAGCGCGCGCAGATGGGCTCTATAGACGGGCTGATCAGGCCATTGCCCGTTTGCCTGCGACGGTGCGGCCGGCGATCTATGCGGCCCGTCTTCTGTATGCGGAGATTGGCAAAGTGGTAGCGAGCCAACAATATGATTCGATCCATGTTCGCGCGCGTACCCGTGCGGCCCGCAAAGCCTGGCTTGTCGGTGCTGCCATGCAACGGGCAGCAAAGCCCATGCCCAAGGCGACCTTGCCCATTCAAGATGGTATAAGTCGCGCGCTCGTTGCCGCCGTTGTTCACCATCCGGCTCCTGAACCTGTGCTGACGAAGCCGCCGCCAAGTGTTAAGGACGACATTAATTGGGTGCTGGATTTGTTTTCAGACCTCGAGCAACGTGATCGGATGGGGGGGCGAAGATGATCAGCACCAACACGCTGTTTTTTGCCGAAATGGCTTTGTTTTCTGGTGTGGTCATCGGATATGGTCTTTGGGAGATTTGGAAACTGTCGCCCAAACAAATTGAGAAAGATGAAGCCAAGGCCAAATTGCGGGCAGAAGCCTATGAAAAGGAACAAGCCTTAAAAGCTAAAGCGCGGCATACGGAAGGGTAGCATCGCGCGCACGATCGGGCTTTTCAAGCGCTCAAGATTGAGGCTTTCGTGCATCATTATGACCTTTTGACCTTCTAACTGAGCTTTTAGGGCGCTTCGTGCGTAAAAGGGCGTGTCCTCCAAAGTTTTGGTCACACCGATGGCCTGCCCGCTATCGGCCCAAGCCGTTCGCTCAATTCGCCAAAATGTGCTGGGCAGGGACTGCGTCGCCGGGCGGACCATCTCACTCACTTGACCCTGGTGGTCAATCTGAATGGCCAGCGCGCTATCGCTACCATCGTGGTGGACAACATCGTAGAACACCATCACGTCGTCTTGGCGATGCGCCCGACCCCAATGCCAGCGTCGAAAGGCTCGCTCGAGGGGTTCTGCGCCGCAATTGGTATCAAAATAGCCGTCGCCTGACCAATTGAGATGTGGGGACTGAAACCTCAGCTCAACCCGGGCGCGCGGTGCTAAAGGCCGCCAGATATGCTTGCCGTTCTGATCCAAAATGACTCTGTGATCGGTTTCAACTTGCGGCGTCAAGCGGATATGGCCCATAAGGCGCGAGGGCAAGGGTGCCGTCATCTCATTAATGTCAGCCATCAAAACGCCGTCCTGCCACCACAGGCTGCTGGGCCCAAGGGTGAAATGCTGGGCGCTGCGGCTGAGAGACTTAGACCCGCGCTCGGTCATCGTCCAACGTCCGCCGCGTCCATCAAGTCGGTAAAGCGCTACATTGATGGCGCAATGCTCAAAAGGATCGGCCCAATTTGACCACGCATAATAAGGCGAAAAGACGCTGCCAATAAAGGCAATCATGGTCAGGCCATGCACGCCATCATCACTGAGCGCGTCAACATACCACCAGACATAGCCGCCATCACCGCCAACCGCGCAGTCAAATCCGGGACCGGTAATCGAGAGCTTGGAACATGTATCAGGCATCGTGCTTCAGCTTCTGGTCAAAAACGCTATCAAAGACAATTGACCTCAACACAAACTTATGTCCAAACTATATGACACTTAGAGTCAGGCGCAAGCTTGGAGGCCAATATGACCCATGCAGCACGGATCGAACGCGCGTTAGAATATGCTGTTAGTTTGGCACAAGCCGACGACGCTGCACCCAGTCTGGCCGCCGCGATCCGCTATGCCGTGTTTCCTGGCGGCGCGCGTGTCCGCCCGCATTTATGTTTAGCTGTTGCGGCTGCCTGTGGCGATGATGCGCCTGATTTAGCCGACGGGGCGGGGGCTGCGATTGAGTTGCTGCATTGCGCGTCCCTAGTTCATGATGATCTGCCCTGTTTTGATGACGCCGATTTGCGACGTGGCAAGCCAACAGTTCATGCCAAATATGGTGTGCCTCTAGGGCTTTTGACGGGTGACGCGCTGATTGTGATGGCGTTTGAGGCGCTGGCGCGTTCAGGTAGCTTGTACCCCACCCGTCTGGCACCTTTGTTGTCGATTATCGCCAAAGGGGTCGGCGCGCCTTATGGGATTGTGGCGGGACAAGCCTGGGAATGCGAACCATCGGCCCCAGTTGAGGCCTATCATCGCGCTAAAACCGGGGCTTTGTTTGTCGCAGCCACGGCAAGCGGGGCGATTGCGGCGGGCGCTGATCCGCTGCCTTGGCGGGCTTTGGGGGAGGGCATTGGCGCCGCTTATCAGATCGCAGATGATCTCTTGGATGCTTTGGGCAGCTCTGATGAAAGTGGCAAAACGTCGGGGCGTGATATGGCGCTGGCGCGGCCAAGTGCTGTGACGTCACTTGGGGTGGCTGGCGCTGTCGCACTTCTGGAAGACCATTTGGGCCAAGCTGCGGCCTCTATCCCCGATTGTCCCGGCGCGAAGGCTCTGGCTGAAACAGTCCTAATCCAAGCGACGCGTTTAGTGCCCAAGCAGCTCGCTCGCAGCGCGGCTTGAGGATTTATGTTCCCACGTCTGTGGCAGGATCGCTTTGTGGCGTGGCGTAACGCACTGGTGGCAAAGCCCGCGTTTCAGCGCTGGGCGGCAGGCTTTTTTCTAACCCGCCCGATTGCCCATAAAAGCGCAGATAATCTCTTTAATCTGGTCGCGGGCTTTGTCTATTCGCAAGTTTTAGTGGCGTGTGTGCAGTTGAAACTGCCCCAGCTATTGGCGAGCGGGCCTAAGACCACTGACGCGCTGGCCTTTGCCATGGATCTGCCGCCAGCAAGCGCGTCTCGATTGTTACGGGCCGCCGCAGCGCTCAATATTGTTGAAGGCGCTGGACCTGATCGCTTCGCCCTGGGCATGCAAGGCGCGGCTCTCTTAGGTAATGGCGGTTTGACCGATATGATCGCCCACCATGCTCTGCTTTATGCCGACATGGCCGATCCAGTGGCTTTGCTGCGTAATGGGGGCGGTCAGGGCCGCTTGGCTGAGTTTTGGCCCTATGCCGCTTACAACAATCCAAGCCGCACGCAGTCAGACGCGATCACACCCTATTCAGCTTTGATGGCGGCAACCCAGCCGATGGTCGCAGCCGATATTCTCCATGCCTACCCTCTTCAAAAGCATCGCATCTTACTGGATGTTGGCGGTGGGGAAGGGGCGTTTGCCTGCGCGGTCGCTCAAAGCGCACCAGATTTGACAGTCCAAGTGTTCGATTTGCCCGCCGTCGCGGCGCGGGCAGGCGCGCGCTTTGAAGCCGAGGGTTTGAACAGGAGGTCTCAGGCTTTTGGCGGCGATTTCTTACAAAGCCCATTACCGCGCGGGGCCGATATCGTCTCGCTTGTTCGCATTTTGCATGATCATGATGATGAGGTGGTCATGAGCATTTTGCGCGCGGTCCATGCCATCTTACCCCCAGACGGTGTTTTGATGATTGCTGAGCCGATGTCGGGCGCACCAGCCCGTGATCCGATGGCTGAGGCCTATTTTGGTTTCTACCTTCTCGCTATGGGGCGCGGACGGGCTCGTCGACCGGCGGAATTGTTAGATATGGTGCGGGCCGCAGGCTTCAGCTCAGCGAGGATGGTGCCCACCCGCACGCCTATGCTGGTCAGGGTGATGATTGCGCGGGTGTAAGCCTTGGCAAGGTGCCGTTACGGCTGCTTTGAACCCAAGTCTGCCCAGAAAACGACACATTTCGCCGTGAAATAGAATTGACATATTACAGCGTCCAATTAAAATGACACCTGATGTATCTGATCGTTGCAGCAGCTGCTTCGTTCAGAGGGAGACGTTTGATGGACACCATGGCGGTCGTGTTGGAGGCACCAGAGCAGCTGTCGCTGCGCCGCCTCGGCTTGACTGACGCTGGGCGAAGCGACGTGATCGTTGATGTTGATTTCAGTGGTATTTCGACGGGGACCGAACGCCTATTATGGTCAGGCAAAATGCCGCCTTTTCCGGGCTTTGGCTATCCTCTCGTGCCAGGCTATGAATCGGTTGGTCGTGTTGTTGAGGCTGGCCCAGATGCGACAGCGCGAATTGGTGAGACCGTCTTTATCCCGGGCTCCACAGGCTTTATTGGCGCGCGCGGACTTTTTGGCGGGGCGGCGAGTCGCTTGGTTGCACCCAGCGCGCGGGTTATCTCAATTGGTGAAGGTCTTGCCCAGCAAGGCGTCCTGATTGCTTTGGCGGCCACAGCGCGACATGCGATTGCCGATGGGCCAAACCCGCCTGAATTGATCATTGGCCATGGCGTTTTGGGCCGCTTGCTGGCGCGTATCGTAATCGCTGAGCATGGCTTTGCCCCCGTAGTTTGGGAGAATAACCCCGCCCGTCAAAGCGGTGCGATGGGCTATGAAGTCACCGATGCGGCCACCGACACCCGCAAGGATTATGCAACTATTCTCGACGCCAGCGGTGCCAGCAATATGCTCGACACCCTGATTGGCCGTCTCAAGCGCGGTGGCGAAATCGTCTTGGCTGGGTTTTACGACCAGCTTCAGTTTAACTTCCCAGCCGCTTTCATGCGCGAAGCCCGCTTGCGTGTCGCCGCGGAGTGGAGCCCTGCCGATTTAGAGGCGACCCTAGACTTGATCCACACGGGTCGCCTCAGCCTTGAGGGTCTCATCACACATGAGTTTGATCACCAAGAAGCCGACGGCGCGTATCGGACGGCTTTTTCCGATCCTGCGTGCCTGAAAATGCTATTAGACTGGAGGGGCGTCGCGTGAGCGTTACACTATTGGACAGGCGCGCCTTGCTGAGCGAGGCTGAGCAAGAGCCAGATCCGGTCCACACCGGCGAAATCACCAAAGAAACCCAAGTCATTGCAATTTATGGCAAAGGGGGTAGCGGCAAAAGCTTTGCGCTGTCTAACCTCAGCTATATGATGGCCCAACAAGGCAAGCGGGTCTTGTTGATTGGCTGCGATCCAAAATCGGATACCACCTCTTTGCTATTTGGTGGCAAATCCTGCCCAACCATCATTGAAACATCGTCCAAAAAGAAATTGGCTGGCGAAGAGGTCAGGATTGAAGACGTCTGCTTCGTGCGTGATGGGGTCTTTGCGATGGAGCTGGGCGGGCCAGAAGTCGGCCGTGGTTGTGGTGGTCGTGGGATCATTCATGGCTTTGAACTTTTGGAGAAGCTGGGCTTCCACGACTGGGGCTTTGACTATGTTTTGCTCGACTTCTTAGGCGACGTGGTCTGCGGTGGCTTTGGCCTGCCGATTGCGCGCGACATGTGTCAAAAAGTGATCGTCGTGGGGTCCAATGATCTTCAGTCGCTTTATGTGGCCAATAATGTCTGCTCGGCGGTTGAATATTTCCGCAAACTGGGTGGCAATGTTGGCGTCGCCGGCATGCTCATCAATAAGGATGATGGCACGGGCGAGGCCCAAGCCTTTGCTGATGCCGTGGGCATTCCCGTTCTGGCCGCTATTCCTGCAGATGAAGACATTCGCCGCAAATCGGCCAATTATCAGATCATTGGTATGCCCGGCGAGACTTGGGGACCTTTGTTTGAGGCCTTGGCCGAAAATGTTGCCACAGCACCGCCCGTGCGTCCCAAGCCCTTAACTCAAGATGGCTTGCTTGGCCTCTTTAGCCCCGATCAAATCGGCGGCGACTTCCAATTACGCCCAGCGACCCAAGCCGACATGCGCGGCGGGGTGTTTGCTGAAAAACCATCCCTCGAAGTGGTCTATGACGGAGTTTAAGGACCAATGACTGATCGGCTTGCCCCCATAATGGCCACAGCGACCAGCTCGGACAATGTCCAAGTGTCTGACGCTTTGCCTGTTGATGGGGCGGGTTGCCATGGGGGCGCTGAAACTTTGACGGACGCGGCTAAAGCCGCAGGCAAGTCAGAAATACTCGATCTCTACGCCGCCGATTACCCACAAGGCCCCCATGATCAGCCCCAGAGCATGTGCCCGGCTTTTGGGTCATTGCGTGTGGGTCTGCGGATGCGCCGCACAGCAACCATTTTGTCGGGCTCGGCCTGTTGCGTTTATGGCTTGACCTTTACCAGCCATTTTTATGGGGCCCGGCGCAGCGTCGGTTATGTACCGTTTAACTCCGAAACCTTGGTGACGGGCAAGCTGTTTGAAGACATTCGCGAAGCCGTGTTCAAAATGGCCGACCCGGCGTTGTACGATACAATCGTTATCACCAATCTGTGCGTGCCGACCGCCTCAGGCGTGCCGTTGCAATTATTGCCCAATGAAATCAATGGTGTGCGCATTATCGGGATCGATGTGCCAGGATTTGGTGTGCCAACTCACGCTGAGGCCAAAGATGTTCTGGCCGGCGCGATGCTGCGTTATGCGCGTACAGAGGCCGAGTCTGGCCCCGTCGCGGCGCCTGCAACGCGCACCGACAAGCCAACCATTACTTTATTGGGTGAGATTTTCCCCGCCGACCCCGTCGGCATTGGCATGATGCTGGAGCCTTTAGGCTTGGCGGCCGGTCCTGTCGTGCCGACGCGGGAATGGCGGGAGCTTTATGCGGCGCTTGATTGTGCCGCTGTGGCGGCGATCCACCCGTTTTATACCGCCAGCGTGCGCGAGTTTCAAACCGCAGGGCGCAAAATCATCGGGTCAGCGCCTGTTGGACGCGATGGTACGGCGGCTTGGTTGGACGCCGTCGGCGACGCATGTGGCATTGCGCAATCACTGGTTGATGCATCGAAAAACCGATTCCTGCCCGCGATTTCAGGCGCTCTAGCCGCCATGCCGATCAAAGGGCGTCTGACAGTGTCGGGCTATGAAGGCTCAGAGCTTTTGGTGGCGCGCTTATTGATTGAAAGTGGTGCGACGATTGAATATGTCGGCACCGCATGCCCTCGGACCCCGTGGTCAGAGCCTGACCGTGAATGGCTGGAAGCGCGCGGGGTTCATGTGCAATATCGTGCCTCTCTTGAGCAGGACATTGCCGCCGTAGATGGCCTTAAGCCCGATTTGGCAATTGGCACGACCCCAGTTGTTCAGCATGCCAAGGAACGCTCGATTCCAGCACTTTATTTTACCAATTTGATTTCCGCGCGGCCTTTGATGGGGCCAGCTGGTGCTGGGTCACTCGCGACCGTGATCAATTCAGCGCTGAAAAACCGAGAGCGGTTTGAGAAAATGACCGCCTTTTTTGAAGGCGTCGGGGCTGAGTATTCCAGTGGCGTTTGGGAAGACACACCCGTGGACCGGCCCGAGTTTAAAGCGCGCTATGCCAAGACAATGGCCGCATCGCGCGCCGCAGCGGAGGCCGTCGGCACATGACCTTAGTGCTCGATCATGACCGCGCCGGTGGCTATTGGGGGGCCGTTTACGCCTTCACGGCGATTAAGGGCCTCCAAGTCATTATTGATGGGCCTGTGGGCTGCGAGAACCTGCCCGTTACGTCGGTCCTGCATTATACTGACGCGCTACCGCCCCATGAATTGCCGATTGTCGTAACAGGCCTTGGCGAAGAGGAATTAGGCCAAACGGGCACTGAAGCGGCGATGAAGCGGGCTTGGAGCACGCTTGACCCCGATCTTCCCGCTGTTGTGGTCACAGGCTCGATCTCGGAAATGATTGGCGGGGGCGTTACCCCTGAAGGCACCAATATTCAACGCTTTTTGCCCCGCACCATTGATGAGGACCAGTGGCAGAGTGCCGACCGTGCGCTCACATGGCTGTGGACGCAATTTGGCAGCAAAAAAGTGCCACAGCCGCGCGCCCGCAAGGAAGGCGAGAAGCCAAAAGTCAATATCATCGGCCCGACCTATGGGATGTTCAATCTGCCCTCCGATCTCGCTGAAATTCGCCGTTTGATCGAGGGCATTGGTGCTCAGATTAATGTGGTGTTTCCGTTGGGCAGCCATGTGGCCGATGTCAAGAAATTGGCGGACGCCGAGGTCAATGTCTGTATGTACCGCGAATTTGGGCGCAATCTGTGCGAACATATGGAGCGGCCCTATCTGCAAGCGCCCATCGGCTTGGCGTCAACGACTTTGTTCCTACGCAAACTCGGCGAGATGACGGGCCTCGATCCTGAGCCGTTTATTGAGCGCGAAAAGCACACCACAATCAAGCCATTATGGGATTTGTGGCGCTCAGTCACCCAAGACTTTTTTGGCACGGCCAGTTTTGCGATTGTGGCCAACGAAACCTATGCACGGGGTGTCCGCAATTTTCTTGAGACCGATATGGGCATGCCCTGCACCTTCGCGTTTGGCCGCAAAGCGGGTGTCAAGCCCGATAATGAGGCCGTGATGAAGGCCCTCAAAGAGACCCCGCCTTTGATTATGTTCGGCAGCGTGAATGAGCGCATGTATATGGCCGAGCTTGGCTCGCGCTCTTGCTATGTGCCGGCATCATTCCCAGGCGCCATCATTCGCCGCCATATAGGAACGCCCTTCATGGGCTATTCCGGCGCGACTTATCTGATCCAGGAAGTCTGCAATGCCTTGTTTGACGCCTTATTCTCAATCCTGCCGTTGGCGGGTCAGATGGATAAGGCTGAACCCACCCCTGCCCGCCATCACCGCGAGCTGACATGGGATGATGACGCCAAAAAGGCACTCGACCGGCTTGTCGATAAGCAGCCCGTTTTGGTTCGCATTTCGGCGGCCAAACGTCTGCGCGATAGTGCTGAGCGCGCTGCCCGATTGGCTGGCGAGACCAATGTGATTTTAGAGCGCGTCACCCGCGCCCATGCGGAGCTGGTATAAGCCATGATCAGCGCCATGCACCCCCCCAATTTACAAGTTTTGAGCGCGCTTGATGGCGCTGCTTTTACCGCGTCGGCCCATTGGACTTGGGCTAACAACTCCGCCGCGACGTTTCTCGCCGCGAACGGTCCAGCTGTGGGGAATGACCACAGCAATAGCCGTCCCAAACAAAATGGAGGGTAATTTATGGCTAGAGACGAAAAAACTGACACTTTGACCGGTCTGACCGGTCAAGAGGCCAAGGAATTTCACCGTATCTTTATGGTGGGCTTCATTGGTTTCACCGTGATTGCAATCATTGCCCACTTCCTGGTTTGGTCGTGGCGTCCTTGGTTCCCTGGTGTAAACGGATATTCCGAGCTCCAGGATTCGGTGCAACATGCTGCCATCTTGGCACAAACCTTGTTAAGCTAAGGGAGACATAACATGCATCGTATTTGGCTTCTTTTTGATCCCCGTCGCGTGCTGGTAGCCCTTACGGTTTTCCTGTTCACTTTGGCGATCTTCATCCACTTTATCTTGTTGAGCACTGATCGCTTCAACTGGATCGAGGGACCAAAGCCCGCTGCACCAGCTGCAGCATTGCCAACAACTGGCTCAGTCAACGGCTGAATCTAAGGCCGATCCCAGAGTTTACCTTTGAGTTGGCCATCAAAATCGCGTGCGCAGCTTCATGTTGGGCCCGTTCGTGGTTGCAGGCGGGACTTCCTAAGTCGGATTTTTCGCCTGCTACCCTTTTCATCGGATGAATTCTTTGAAGCGATGGCTTCATGGAACCAAGGAGGACACCGGCCGTGGCCTTATTGAGTTTTGAACGCAAATACCGTGTTCGAGGTGGGACGCTCATAGGCGGTGACCTCTTCGACTTTTGGGTCGGCCCCTTTTATGTGGGCTTTTTTGGTGTCACGACGGCGTTCTTCGCCATACTTGGCACGCTTCTGATCGCTTATGGAGCGATGTTGCAGGGGCAATGGAACCCGTGGCTGATTGATATTCGCCCGCCCGCTCCAGAAGTCGGCCTTGGCATCGCGCCAATTAAAGAAGGTGGTATTTGGCAGGTCGTTACGATCTGTGCGATTGGTGCCTTTGTGTCCTGGGCACTGCGGGAAGTTGAGATTTCGCGGAAGCTCGGCATGGGGCTGCACGTCCCTTTCGCTTTCAGCGTTGCGATCTTTGCTTATGTGACCCTTGTTGTGATCCGTCCGGTTCTGATGGGCTCTTGGAGCAATGGCTTCCCCTATGGCATTTTCACCCATTTGGATTGGGTGTCCAATGTCGGCTATCAATATATCAATTTCCATTATAATCCGGCTCATATGGTCGCAGTGACCTTCTTCTTCACCAATGTATTTGCGCTGGCTTTGCATGGCTCTTTGATCCTGTCGGCGACCAATCCCGGCAAAGGCGAAGTCGTCAAAACGCCTGAGCATGAAGATACGTTCTTCCGTGACATCTTGGGCTATTCCATCGGCACGCTCGGCATTCATCGGCTTGGCCTGTTTTTGGCGCTGTCGGCGGGCTTCTGGAGTGCGATCTGCATCGTGATCAGCGGCCCTTTGTGGTCAAAAGGCTGGCCTGAGTGGTGGGATTTGTGGCGCAACATGCCGATTTGGGGCTAGAGCCTCAAGCACTAGCGCTTTTGTTTTCGTAGGGTCCTTGTTTGAAAAAACGGTTCCTTTTCTGAGATGTAGGAGATCAGCAAAATGGCTGGCTATCAAAATATCTTCACGCAAGTCCAAGTTCGTGGGCCGGCTGAATTGGGTATTGCTCTTCCAAAGGGCAGCATTGAGAGGGACGGCGAAGGCTTTATCGGTGTCTCTCGTCTATTGGGCAAAATCGGCAATGCGCAGATTGGACCCATTTATTTGGGTTGGACTGGGGTTGCATCGCTTTTCTTTGGTCTCATTGCCCTTGAAATCATCGGCCTCAACATGGCGGCGTCTGTCAATTGGAACCCCATTGAGTTCATCCGGCAATTGCCTTGGTTGACGCTTAATCCACCCCCGCCCGAGCAGGGTTTTAACTTGTTCCCACCGCTCGACCAAGGCGGTTGGTGGGTGATGGCTGGGTTTTTCCTGACCACATCGCTGATCCTCTGGTGGGTACGGACTTACAACCGCGCCAAAGCGCTGGGTCTTGGTCCTCATGTGGCTTGGGCCTTTGCGTCGGCCATTTGGCTCTATCTGGTTTTGGGCTTTATTCGGCCAGCCCTTATGGGCAGCTGGAGCGAAGCGGTGCCGTTTGGGATATTCACGCACCTTGATTGGACGGGAGCCTTTTCCATTACCTATGGCAACCTCTTCTATAATCCGTTCCACTGCCTCTCGATCGTCTTCCTTTATGGCTCAGCATTGTTGTTTGCGATGCATGGTGCGACCATTCTGGCGGTCGCCCGCTATGGCGGCGAGCGTGAGCTTGAGCAGATCACCGATCGGGGAACGGCCTCGGAACGTGCTGCGCTCTTCTGGCGCTGGACGATGGGCTTTAATGCTTCAATGGAATCTGTGCACCGTTGGGCTTGGTGGTTCGCGGTTCTGACAACTTTTACAGGCGGCATCGGCATCTTATTGACCGGCACCGTTGTCAGCGACTGGTATGGCTGGGCCGAGGTCCACAATTACGCGCCGCCACGCTAAACGAACTTCCCAACTTGAAAAGGCGGCACCCAGAGCGTGCCGCCTTTTTTGCTTTGTTATAGGACTGCGGGCGCCCAAATCGCGCGACGCCCTTAGGTCAAAATCCCAAGTTCGTCCCAACGTTCAAGATAGATCCGAAACCAAGGCGCATAAAGCTCTGGGCTTGCTCTGGCTCGCGCCTTAAGGGTTGTGACATTCACCCAGGCATAGTCTGAGACCTCATCGGGGTTCATAACAATGGCAATGTCGTTGCGATGGACGCGCGCAACATAGACCTGCACCCGCTCCCATTCGCGAAGTCCATTCGTCACATCGGCCGCATAGTCGACTAAGTTTGTAGCACTGAGGGCAACATCAAACCCCATCTCCTCACGAAGACGGCGGTGGGCGCTGGTGGCTAAGTCTTCTTGCCAGAAAGGATGAGTGCAACAGGTGTTCGCCCAGAGACCGCCGCAATGATACTTGCTGAGCGCGCGCTTCTGGATCAACAGATCCTCACCGCAAAACACAAATATTGAAACAGCGAGATGAAACTGGCCCTCTTGATGGGCCGCGAGCTTCTCTATGGGATAGAGCGACCCATCGGGGGCAATCGCTGGGATCATGATGGACTGGCGTTCAGGCATTCTCTGGCTTCTTCATTTCGCGACCTTTTTCGCCAATAACATTAAGCTCAGGGGTTTTGGTCCCCGCCGCAACCGGTACCGCCCAGCGCCACAAGACCGCATCTGGCAAGGGTGTGATCATGAATATATGCTCAAGTATGCCAAGGCATGTAAGCGATAAAATAATTAGGATTGTCGCCAATGCGCCGGCGTCATCGCGGGCGCCTGCAATCTGCTGCCAAAGCCAGACGGCTAGAGCGCCGGATATCAATAGCGACAAAGGCATGAGCGCATTCATCGGGCGCTTGGGCAGATAGGATTTCAAATGCTCAAGATGGAGCGGAAAAAACTCTTCCGTGAGATTGGGCACGCCTAAGAATATGTTGAACTTTGCACTCAGCCGCATGGCGAATAGCAAGCTGAAGGTCATCAAAGCGATCTGATTGGATGCATTCCAACTCAGAGCAACCAAGGCAAGCCAAGTGAGGAACAGCGCAATCTCATGGTAGATTAAGGTCGCTGTCGCGTAACCAAAGCGCGCCAGCCCCCGCACGCCTTCAGGACAGGCTTTAGGGCGAGGGCCGGTGATGATGCCTGTGAGAAAGCTGGCCTCATGCCAGCCCCAGATCATTAGCGCACAAAAAAAGCCGCAATAGACCCCTGCTAAGGTCGTGTTATCGGCGCTTGCCAACAAACCCCACACGGCAAAGAGCGCAGGGATGGTGCACACCAGCAACATCGGACCATGCCAAACACGCGGCAGTCTTACCAAAAGCAAGATAATCCCAGTACTAAACCACCATGCAAAAATGGTGATGGCAACGGGAACCCAAGGCTCGGCCCCAGTCATTTTTCGGGAGTGGCCGGTAGCAGGCGCGCAAAGGCCGCTTGTTGAGTGGGGCCAAAGCCGCGCAAATTAATCCGCTTTTTGGTGGCCGTGTCTTCGATAATCAAACGCGAATCAACCAATCGATAGAGCCGGAAAGGCTGATCCTTACCAAGTTTCCTGGCGGCCCGGTCGCGTACAAAGCCCCGCAATACGGCGCGAATGAAGGCATCCTCGGTCGGCAACATGTTAAGAATGACTTCTGACGTTGCCGCATTGGTCACGATGACAGACCCATCGGCGCGATCAGTGAATTGCAAATCCACATAAGTCTCAACAGGCTCTTGGATCGCACTAAAAGCCTCTGCGTTCTTGATATTGTAGTGGCGTCCTACGGCGGCTGCGGTGATGGCTAGGACGATGATGACCGCAGCACCATAGAGCGCAAACTTTGGAAAGGGCTCTTTATCAATCTCGCTCATGACCGCTCTCCAAACAACAGGGGGCTTGGGTTATGCCAAGGCAGGGCGCACGGCACCCACGCCGGAACCAGCATCCGAGGTGTCTGCGCTTGGTGCTGTCGCATGGGTCTGTTCATGAGCCAAGCGCAGAGCTTCGCCAAGAATAGGCGCACAGATATTGGCGTCCTTTATGGAGCGAAATGCGGGTTCAGGATGACGCCACGTCCCAGGCTTTCTATGAGGCCATAGAAGCAAAAGGGGGATCTTATTGGGTGGAGCGAGCTTAATTGCCACAACGCCGTGGCCATTTGGCTTTACTTTGGAAGAAGCGCTCTCAATGATTTTGAAGGGAATATTGATTGCCTTTGTCAGGGCCGCCCCAAATCGCATGACGATCCGACGATTAGTGATCGTGTAAACTGTCGTACGGCTATTGATCCACGCGAAAAACACGAAGATCAAAATTGCCACCATGGCCAATGGCGTAACAGCCAAAGCGTTGGTTAAAGCGGCGACAGGCTCGCCGCCCTGAAGCACGGCGCTGGTAAATCGCCACGCGCCCAAAACCGTAAAATAAGCAAACAGCCAAGGTAATTTGAAGGCATCCATAGCGAGCAAGACCCAATCCGGCTTGCCTTGCCAGAGGACGGTTTCGCCCTCTGGCAAATCTCCGGGAAGACCCCGGACAGCTTCAAATTCATGCTCACTCATAAAATCGGTTCCGCAAGCTCTTTCGTCGCATAAAGATATCCGGCCCCGAAATAGCCAACGATTTTATCTTCTTCCAGCAGAGTAACTTGGCTGGGGTTCGCTAATGCGGGTGCGCCAGCGATTTGGTGTCCGAGTACGGCGTCGATCACCACGCTGTTCGTTGCTTTTTTGACTGTGCACATGGTCATCGGAACTAGCACCGTTTTGCCAGAAGCCGAGCCATCCGTGTTCAAAGTCGACACTTCCAAATAGCGGATCAAAAACTCCGCTCGGTCGACCCAGATATCAAAAATCGTACCGCCGGATTTGCCGTCTTTCCCGACGAGGTCGAACCCAATGAGCTTTGCGTCTTTTGGATCAGTCCAATAATCAGTCGCAAGGCGCAAAGGTGCCAGCCGATTAAGGCCGTGACTTGTCACATCTGGTACATTGGCGCGCATCGCGTAAGAGCCAGGGCCAACACCAGCTGTCAAAGGATTTCCAGTAGGCTCAATGGGCGACCCAGGCCAAGCCGCCGTGCGCTTGAACGAGGTTTCATGCGAGTCGCGCTTATCATCTGGCTTATAGAGCGTCGTGCCGTCAGCCATAAGATAGGGCTTTGGAAGTGCGCGAAAGAACAGGCCGGGGGCGGGCTCAAGCTTGCCTGTTACATCATCTTCCAAAGGATAGCCTTCGCGGCGGCTTTCATTTTGCAGGTACAAAATGAGGCAGAAAAAGAACGCGAAAAACAGATATAGGACCATCTCAGTGATATCTATGGTCCCTGCAAAATACTGATTATACATTTTAGGTCTCCATCGCCGCTTTAGGTGGGAAATTCAGTGAGGCCAAATCGGCGGTCACTATCGGGTTGGGCTTGGCGTGAGTGTTTGGCGAGCGGGCCCAGCGCAATCATGGCTGCAAACAGTAGCAAAATCTCAATATGGTAAATGATGCCATAGCTGGATGCGGGCGTGTTCATGCCGCTGCCCAGGGCACCGCTGGCCCCAAGGGCAGAGAAAACATCGCGCAGTGCACCGCTGAGCGCGATCGCAATGCCGGCACAGGTGGCTTGGACCGCGCCCCAAGCCCCAAGCGCCAAGCCCGACTGGCCGCCCTTGGCCAGATCCATCGCAGCCGTCAGGGTGCCTACCGAGAACAACCCCCCGCCGAGGCCGATAAGAATGACGCCGACACAAAACACCGGTGTCGCCACAAGGGCACCGCCCATAATCACAATCGAGAAGGCTATCGCCCCCACAACGCCGCCGTAACAGGCAAGACGGTGAGGTTCGCCGCCTTTTGCCAATTCCTGAGCTGCAAACGTAAAGCCAGCCAAGGTTCCAAGTGCCCAAAGTGCGGTCAGGCCAGTGGTGGAACCCACTGACATACCGAGTACTTGTGCGCCAAAAGGCTCCAGCAAGACATCTTGCATGGAAAAACCAGCAGCACCTAACCCCGTGCCGACCAGCAATCTCATCGTGTTTCGTTCATTCATCAACGCGGCCCATTGGGTCTTAAAGGCTGGACGCACGAGATCAGGGGCCGTTAGGGCCGGATCGCGGCCTTCCTGCTTCCAAACGGCCACAAAGTTCAAGATCATGGTCACCATAGCTGCGCCTTGAATGACTTGTATTAGGCGGATCGGGCTGAAATCGGTCAGCAACCAACCCAAGACGACAGAACTGAAGAATATGCCCACCAGAAGCATCACATAAAGGAGGGCCACAACGCGGGGGCGAGTCTCTGGCGTGGCTAAGTCAGTGGCCAGCGCCAAACCAGCGGTTTGGGTCGTGTGCATGCCCATCCCCACGAGGATGAAGGCGAGTGCAGCCGCAACCTGTCCGACAACGGGCGGCGCGACCCCATCTCCAGACAGGATCAAAAGCGCGAATGGCATTATAGCAAAACCGCCAAATTGAGCCAGAGTGCCCAAAAACACATAGGGCAGACGACGCCAACCCAAATAAGATTTGTGCGTATCGGACTTAAAGCCAATCAGTGCCCGCAACGGCGCAAAAATCAGCGGCAATGATACCATCAGTGCCACTAAGGTCCCGCTGACGCCAAGCTCGACAATCATCACACGGTTCAACGTACCCGTCAAAAGAACCGCTGCCATGCCGGTTGAAATCTGAAATAGCGATAGCCGCAACAGGCGGCCTAAGGGCAAATCGGCGCTTGCGGAATCGGCAAATGGCAACATCGCCACCGCCATGCGCTTCCAAGCCAATTTGTTCGCTTCAGCCCGCGATGTCATGGTGTTACCGCCACGGGTGCTGCCACTTTGGCCCCTTCAAGGCGCGCCACGCGTAATTTCCAGAGGAATTGGGCGGCATTGATCACATAGGTTCCATAAGCAGCTACGGCGATCCACATTTGGACTTCAGGCGTCCACCAGCCGAAAATGAGGGCGAAAAGGTAAAGCGTTTGCAAGCCCAACACCAGCATCGAAAAAACGTCCTCCCAGAAGAAGGACTCAACAAAAAGCCACTCGCCGAAAACGACCTTTTCCCAAATCGACCCCGTAATCATGATAACATACAAAATGATCGTCTTAATGATGATAGACGCTGTCGCTATCTCATAACCCTGACCCGTCGTCAGAAATCTCGCGACCAGACCTAAGCTAATGGCACAAACAAGAAATTGCAGCGGCGCCAATATGCCCTGCACCAAAGTCCAAGGTGTCTTGTCACGAATGAGGCGCTGCTCGGGCGTATAAAGGGGGCGATGGTAATAATCTGGGTCGGGAAGCCACGCTTTGCAGGCTGGATTAGGCCAGGCGACCACCAATTCTCCAAGAGAATTACAGTAAAGGCTGGGGCTGTTTGGGGCTGACTTATCCCGCGATTCCACCATGGCCTCCAGGTTAGGGGTCTCGGCCAAACGCACAGCCTGCCCGACCTCCGTTGGAGCGTAAGCTTTTGTTTCCGCGTCGAGTTGTTGCTTGAGCAACTTGGCTCTCCAAAACCTATCAAACCTTTTTCAAGGCCAATCTTCTACTTGTCGCACGTGCGCCATGAATGTCAAGTAATTTGGACGTCAAAAAGATGCGACACTTTGGTGCGGATATTTGAAAAAAAAATTTCTATACTACTGGCAACATACAGTTTCTCGTGTAACGTGATGGACGCTTCCAGTAAAAAGCCAGAGTCAAAAAGGTGATATTGAAAGTCAGAAAGATGAAAAATCCTTCCTCACTAAAAGAGTCCGAATGGGGCCGAAAATGTGATGAGGGAAAACGTCGATAGCAGCGTAACATATACGGCCCGGGAGACCAGTATGTCCGAACAACCTGCCCTGATCCACCGTCCCTTTGATGAGGAAGGTCGCAATTGGGCCGATGCACTGAGTGCTTTAGGGCCTGACGCTGGGACGATGAAAGACGGCGAAATCATGGATCTGCTGACCCTAGTTGTTGAAGGCGAGATCATTCCGCGTCTTATGTTGGCGCACCAACAGTTTTCAACTTTAAACCCAATTCCAGATCGAGTACGTCCGATGTCGCGACAGGCCATTGATCGCTTTGCACAATTAACCATAACCGGCGAAGTGGAAGATCTAGAAGATCAGATCGTCAAATTAGCCCGCAATGGCATGGGCGCCGAGTCGGTCTATCTGGACCTGATGGCACCCGCCGCTCGTCGGCTCGGTGATTATTGGGACCAAGATTTGTGCTCGTTCACAGATGTGACAATTGGTTTGGGTCGACTTCAGACGTTGTTGTACCGCCTCAGTGCCAAACAAAAGGGCGTTGAGGACCCCAGTGCTTTGGTCACGACAGGATTGTTCATCACCCCTGCTGGAGCTCAGCACAAATTTGGGATCACGATGGTTGAGGAATTGTTCCGCCGCGCTGGCTGGAAAACACTTTGCTTACCCGATATTTCGATCCCCGAGCTCAAGGCTACGGTCGCCGCGCAGTCTTTTGATTTGGTGGGATTGGGGATTAGCATCTCAGCACAGTTTGATCAGGCCCAAGACATGATCAGGCAGGTGCGGTCATCATCTTGCAACCCAGAGGTCAAAATCATGGTAGGCGGGTCCTTAATTGTGGAGAACCCGCAACAAGCAGGAGCGTTAGGGGCGGATTTTTCGGCCGTGGATGCGAGAGAGGCCGTGACAATTGCGCAAAGCATAATATATGATGTGAGAATGCGTCACTGACCTCTCCCCGCAGTCCGCTTCAAGGTCCCGACTCCACCATGGAACTGTCTCAGTCACGCACGCCCGCTGCACGCTTTGAAAATCCGGCTACATTAGGCGAGCTTGAGTCCGCCGTTGCCTTAAAGGTCCTTGCAGCCGGAGGCGATATTGTTTTGATCGTTGATGGTGATGGCGTGATCTGTGACCTGTCAATCAATAATCCAGACCTCCGGCTCGACGCTCAAGAGACTTGGCTTCACAAGAAATGGTCAGATACCGTTACAGTTGAAAGCCGCCTGAAAGTCGCCGAATTAATCGCCGATGCGCAAGGCGATCAACCGCTACGCTGGCGAGAGCTGAACCACATCTCGCGGAACGGAGACGCGGTGGTCCTGCGCTACGCTGCGATGCGAACTGGCCATGACGGGCGGATTATTGCCATCGGCCGTGATCATCGTGCCTCGGCCCTTCTTCAGCAACGTCTTCTTCAAGCCCAGCAATCGATGGAACGTGACTACGCTCAGATGCGCGATGCCCAATCGCGCTACCGTTCGTTATTCCACATAACCGCGGAGGCGATCGTGGTGGTCGATGGCGTCACCCGCCGCGTTACTGACGCCAATCCGGCCGCGGACAGACTTGTTGGTGGTGACGGGTCGTTAATTGGTCAACAGTTTTCGCGACTGTTTGCCCCGCAATCCCAAGAAGACGCGAGCTCCATGCTATCGATTGCCCAAGCCTCCTCAAGCCGGATGGGCAGTCAAATGAGCCTTATGGCCAATGGCGCCACCATAACAGCGTCAGCCTCGCTATTTCGTCAAGATCGCTCAACCCATTTTTTGGTGCGCATGACCGCTCCAGAGCATAGCCGGGTCATCGAGGCTGAAGGCAGTACATTGATGCTTGATGCCATCAATCGCTTGCCCGACGGCTTTATCGTGACCAGCCCCGATCTCAAGATCCTGACCGTGAATACGTCCTTTCTCGACATGGCGCATTTGCCAACCGTTGAGCAGGCCAAGGGCCAATCATTGTCGCAATTCCTTGGGCGACCCGGTCTTGATCGCAATATTTTGTTGGAAAACCTCACCCGCCATGGAGTCATCAGCAATTTTCCGACCGTCATGCAAACCCAGTTTGGCGAAACCGAAGATGTTGACGTCTGCGCGGTGAGCGTTACCGACACACAGACCCCGTGCTTGGGCTTTTCCATCCGTCGCGTTGCGCGGCGCGATGGTGTTCGCATCCCTGATCGCCAGCAAGGCCCCGTCGACCTGCCTCGTACCCCTGCAGATATGAGTGAGCTTGTGGGCAGGGTCTCACTCAAGGAAATTGTTCGCGACACCACTGATGTCATAGAGCGATTGTGCATTGAGGCGGCCTTGGAGCTCAGTGGCAATAACCGCGCATCTGCGGCCGAGATTTTGGGAGTTAGCCGCCAAAGTCTCTATTCGAAGCTTCATCGGTTTGGCATTGGCAATTTAGATGACGACGCAAGCTAATCTCGGACTTGACGAGGCCGCCGTGAGCGAAATTATCGCTATGGCTCTCAGTGATAAGATAAGTTTCACGAACATTAAGGATGTTTTTGGCATCTCGCCTGACCAGGTGAAAACATTGATGCGCGCTAACTTGAAAACTGGCAGTTATCGCTCGTGGCGCAAGCGTGTCAGCACCCTTGGCGCAAGGCGCGCGCATTATAAGTGAAGGCAGATGACCAAAAGCCATCAATCTTCTGACGCAGCCAAATTACAGACAAAGCCACCTCATTGGTGACACGCCAGAGCCTTAATTAACCAAGGCAATTTCTCCTTCAGTTTGAAAAATCCCCCTGTCGCCAAAGGCCAAGCTAGTGTGTCCCATGTCCGTCGAACACGGATAAGGTCGATTGATTGGCGTTTCAGCGCTTGTTCCACGTCGTCTAGCGCCCAAGCGATCAGGCCGCACGGCGCATGGGCGGTCACGATTTCTGTGACCCCCAAGGACTGTGCCCAATTGACGATACCCTCGAGGCTGTCGAGCGCCAAGACGTCGCACCTGAGGTCCTGCGCTGCGCGGGCGCGCGCATCCGTCAGTGCCCCTTGGCTGAACAGGGCGCGCGGGCTTTGTGGCGCGCTGAGGGGTGGTAAGGCAAAAGTGGCGGCACCCAGAATGTCGGCTCCCAGTTGCCAAGATGCAGGGTGCAAGTCGTCTTCGGTTATCAATAGACCCACTCTTTGTGTCTTCGGCCCCAGGGAAGGCGGCAGGGCCCTAGGGCCAGGAATGGACCGTTCCTCGCTGATGGCTGGCGCAGCCTCATCCAATTGGCCGCTAGGATCAAAGCGACCCGCGCTATAGCGGGCAATATTGCTGGCACGGGCTAGATAATGCTTGCCCTTGGTGTGCAGACCCGCGACCCAACGCCACGAGAGGGTATTAGAGGCGGCGTCGGCATCGATCAAATGCTTGTAGAAAAAATCCGCTCCCAATTGCCACGGAAGTTTCAACGTGAAAACCCAGATACTGGCAAACCACATGCGGGCATGATTGTGTAGCCAACCATAGCCCAGCAATTCACCGACCCATGTATCAAAACACACAATCCCTGTATTGCCACTCATGGCGTAACTGACGCGCTGCGCTAACTCAGGGTCATTGGCCAGTCTGACTTTCAAAGCCAAGCGATCATTATTGAAGTCGACCAACACTTGTGGACGTAATTCCAACCAGCCCTTCCAATAGGCGCGCCAAAACACCTCTTGGATAAACTTCTCCGCGGAAGCGAAACTATGGCGCGCCAGAACTGACCTGACGACTTCCGGCTCGGTTATCATGCGCCTTGCCAAATAAGGGGAAAGAGCTGAGACATTGGTGCGGTTGTCCGGGCCAAAATCAGTGTTGCGGCTGCTGGCATATGTGCTGCCGGCAAAAGGCAGAAAAGCGTCCAGCCTTGCAAGCCCTGCCCCACGGGTTGGTTCCCACG
>JBEINE010000110.1:0-10256 GCA_040378245.1 Hyphomonadaceae bacterium
CCATGATTTCTCGATTGTGACTCAAAAAATATATGGGCACCCAAAGATACTGCCAGTCATAAATAGGTCCGTCCACAATCACTATCGCGACTATTACGATGATCACACCAGACTTTTGGTGGAAAATGCTTACCAGCGCGATTTGGAAGTCTTTGGGTATCAATTTTAGCGATTGGTTTTGCCAGAAGGGTTCAAATAGGGTCTCGTCTTGTGTTGTGAACACCACTTTAACGCCCCTGAAAGTTGATTGACCGTCGTCCAAAAGAGTTCAAAAATGCCCTACTATTCAAACGTGAACCCGACATTGCTTCAAAAGATCCCAATGACTGCAGGGCGGATCCTCGAGATTGGGTGCGGTGATGGGCGATTTGCAGCGGCGGTTAAGGCGCGCAATTCGGATGTTGTTTACTTTGGCGTTGAACTTTTTGAAGACGCCGCGACAAAAGCCACTCGCTACATTGACCATGTTTTGCCTGGCAATATTGAAGATGCCCCCATTTTGGCAAAACTGAAGACGCTGCAAGCCGACGATCCGTTCGATGTCCTCATTTTCGGCGACGTTCTCGAACATCTCCTCGATCCTTGGGCGGTCTTAGCGCAACTTCGTAGCTTGATGCGCCCTGACGGGCTCTGTGTGATATGTATTCCCAACGTCAGCCACTGGTCGTTGATTCAGCAGCAGTTTAAGGGCCGATGGGACTATCGTGACAGCGGGTTACTTGATCGCACGCATCTGCGCTTTTTCACGAAGGATACAGCCTGCGAGATGTTAAATGCGGCGGGCTGGAATGTGGTCGACGCGGCACCCCGTATTCTTTGGGAGCAGCAGACTAAAGACGCATTAGAAGCTTTAAAGACGGTAGCAAACATTTGGGGACTGGATCAAGCGCAGTTCAATCGCGATCTGTCGGCTTTCCAGTGGGTTATTCGGGCCGTCAATGGCGAGCCCAAACCAATGACCAGCATTGCGGCTTTAAGCATCAGAAAGGTCGCCGGTGTCAACGAAGCGCGCATCGATAATCCACTTAAGGCCCTCAATACCACTGTCACTTCCCGGGCCGTCTGGGGAGAGGGCAGCCTAACCATTCCCGCGGATTTTGAGCCGGGTATTTTGATCCTGCATCGCCAATTTGTGAATGCGAGGCCCATCGCCGATCATGTTGAGCGGCTGATCGCCAAGGGCTGGATTGTTGTCTCGGACATGGATGATGACCCCCATCATTGGGCTGAATATGTAGAGAGTGATTTCATTGCTTTTCGCGGCGTCCACGCCGTCACCGTTAGTACAGAGCCGATGGCGGCAATGATGCGACAATGGAATCCCAATGTCGCTGTCTTTAGAAATGCGATTTTTGAAATCCCTGACCTGCCGCCAAAACCATCGCAGACGAGCCCTAAGAAGCGCATATTCTTTGGTGCGCTCAACCGCACTGCCGACTGGCACCAGATCAAGGACGGGGTGATATCTGCCTTAAGCGCCTTGAAGGAGAAAGTGCAATTCGTCATTGTCCATGACCGCGCTGTTTTTGACAGCCTACCAGAGGAAATCGACAAGGAGTTTCATCCGACTTTGGTCCCAAGCCGCTATCTGGAGGTTCTAGGTAGCTGCGATGTAGCTCTATTGCCGCTAAGTGATACGCCCTTCAATCGGCTGAAGTCTGATATAAAGCTGATTGAATGTTGCGCTGCGGGCACTGTGCCCATCTTTTCACCTATTGTTTACGCCGACGATCCCAAAAGTCAGAACTTGGGTTTATGTGTTGGTGATGAACAGGGCTGGGGCGGCGCGATCAAGCATCTGGTGGAAAAGCCCGACGTGCTTGACCACTTCAAGAGGCAAGGTCTGGCCTATGTGAGGGGTGAACGCATGCATAGCCATTTGTTGGGTCCGCGGGCACATTGGCTCGCGTCACTCAAAGACAATCGGGCAGAACTCGAACAGGCTCGCCTCCAGCGGCTGCAGGGTCTAGGAAAAGCGGCGCTTTAGGTAGGCCTGCGCGGTCATGATGGGTAGCTCAAGGCTTTCCTTATCAAGATCCCAAGCCTACATAGAAGCCATGACCTCTCCGCCCGATTTGAAGAATCTTATCGCCCAACTCATCGCCCTGCGTGATGTCCATAGTCATGAGCGTGGGCCTCCACCCGTCGAGCGCTGGAACCCGCCGGTCTGCGCTGATATTGGAATGGAAATTCGTGCTGACGGATCATGGTGGCATGGTGGCAGCAAAATCATGCGCCAGCCCCTGATCGACTTGTTCGCCACAGTTTTGCGCAAGGACGAAGATGGCCAGACTTGGCTGGTGACGCCGGGTGAAAAGATCATTGTGCATGTTGCCGACGCCCACTTTTTAGGAACCCGTGTCGATCAGGTTGAAACCACTTTAGGGCTGGGAATCGCGTTGACCACAAATGTTGGAGATTTGGTCGTGATCGGGCCAGACCATCCTTTGCGCGTGACAACCCATATTGAGACCGGTGAGCCAAGACCCTATGTGCGCATACGTGGACGGCTGGAGGCGCGTATATTGCGCGCGCCCTTTTATGAGCTGATTGGCTGGGGCGGGGAACGTGACGGGCGATTTGAAGTCGTTTCGCAGGGCGTGGCGTATGAACTGGGCGAATTAGAGGGTCAGCCCGCGTGATCCTTGACGATGTTTTGCCTTTATTGCACGCCCGCCTCAACAGCATCACCAACCCCCCGGCCGGTCCCACTTATTCAGACTATGATTTGTCTGACGTCCGTCCGCCCAAACCCGTTTTGCGACAGGCTGGCGTGCTTGTGCCGCTGATCGCCAGACCCCAGGGCATATCCGTAGTGCTGACACGCCGATCACATGATTTGCCCAACCATCCCGGACAAATCGCTTTTCCCGGCGGGCGCTGGGAAAAAGGCGATACCGACATAGGCGTAACGGCCCTGCGTGAAGCGCATGAAGAAGTCGGCCTTGATCAGGCCCATGTGACCTTGATTGGCGTGTCTGATACCTATGAGACGAGCACAGGCTTTTCGGTGACCCCGGTGATTGGTCTTGTCGATCCCACGGCACACCTAACACCAGACCCACGCGAAGTCGCAGAAGTCTTTGAGGTCCCGCTGGCTTTCCTGATGGACCCGGCCAATCATCAGCCACAGTCTCGTGAGCTGGGCGGTGTGGTGCGTCACTATTATGCTATGACTTACGGAGACTACCATGTTTGGGGCGCGACAGCGGGCATGTTGCGGGCCCTTTATCTGCGGGTGTTTGGATAGAGAGGGGCCTCATTTCTATGAACCGCTGGCCAAAATGCCAGTATAACGGCACATATGATAGATAGGCCACAGCTTCCTCATGATCACTTCTCCACTTCAAAAGTGTCGCGCACCGCGCCGGATTGGTCGTGCATTGTGATCGTCATTTCATCACCGAAAATCTGCACCATTAGATAGCCATAACCTTGATAGTTACGCGCAATCCTTATGTCTGGCGTAACTGGGCGTGGGCTGACATTACCTCCACCATTTCCCAATTGGACGTGCAGTGGTCCCCCCGATGCGCTGGGCATATTGGCCCTCAATGGCCATGAGCGCATATAATGGTGGTGATGGCCGGTCAGCACCAAGTCAACGCCGTTGGTTTCCATCAAGGTCAGAAAGTCGGACGACGGCTTTGGGTTGCGCTCTGGCCAAGCTGAGTGGTGAAAGGCGACGACCTTCCACTTGGCCGTCGATGCTTTGAGTGCGGCCTCGAACCATAAGCGCTGACGATTCCGGAAATCAGGGTCTGCGCGATCACGCACCTCTAAGTTTGAATCGAGCACGAACACCTCAAGATCGCCATGGCGATGTGCGAAGTAGCTTGTCTCAGGGGCGGCATAGGCGTGATAGCGATCGAACCACACAAAATCATCTTCCCCATTACCCATCACCGGCAGAACAGGTGTGCTGGCCATAAAGTCGCCCATGGCAGCCAGATATTCGTGCGTCCATTCAGCCCGCTGATTGACTTTGCCCCCGTCGGTAATATCGCCGACATTGATCAAGAATTGCGGTGTTTCGGCAAAGATTTTGCGCGCAAGGTGGGCGTTAATGTGGGGCCGGGCTTCGGTGTCAGATATGGCAGCAAACACGATGGGCGCACCCAATGGCGGGGCCGTGTTGAAGGCAAACGGCCCATATAGCTTGTGTTGTTCTGGGCCTGTGGTCACAGAGACGCTGTAGAAATAGCGCTCTCCGGGTTGCAGCTCGGTCATCACCGCCTCTTTCAGGCGGCTGGTGCCGGCTGGTAAGATGATGCTTCGTGCATCCTTCATATCTGCGGCGCGCGCCCATGACAGCGTGGCGGCCTGAGGCGTGTCAGTTTCCCATAGCACCCCAGCGCTTGTGCCTGTCACCTGTTGCAACAAGGGACCGTGGCTCGTCATGTGTGGCTGACCGGGCTGTGGTACGCCTCGGCTCAAGGCGGTTGCACGACTTTCAAAGCGGGCGGCAATCTCCGCTTTTGTCAACGCCTTGCTGTGCAGCGAGACGGCCTTAACCACGTCGGGGAGTGCCATGAGAGGCTCGCGTGAGAGCTGGCCCACAAGATCAAGCGACGTGCCTGTAGGTGGTCTAACATTGGCCCCCGTGGCTTGGCGCGCAACCTCCACACCATTGTGGAAAAGGATCAGCTGGCGGCCATCGTGGACAGCCGTGATTTGGTGCCAGTAACGTGACGCACCGCGTCGATAGGTGCCCGGTTGTGCCTTGGCTTGCCAGCGCGAGCCCTTGACCTCCATAACAGGCCGCGCCAGCAACGCGCCCCCCGCCTCAAACACGACAACGCCCTCGTTAAAGCCAAAAGTCCACACCGGACTTTGGCCAGGTGCAGCGGCGACGAGGGCTGCACCCACTGGCTTGTCACCATGATACGACAACCAGATTTCAGCTGTGAACGGCCCGCTGGGCAGCGCCCGCCCTTCCATAAGGTCGTGGAACTGATGACTGGCCGGTGCCCCCATCCATTGCCGCACAGGCGGAAGTACATCACCATCACGAAGGCCGCGTCTTGATCCAGCTTTGCCCGTGCCGCCATCGACGGTGCTCGGCAGTGCTGTGGGCCCATCGGTCTCAGCAGTCGGGATCAAGCTCCAATCTGGCACGAATGTGCGGCTGAAGACCTCATTCGCCAAAACCGGCGGAGGGTCTGCAGACATCTCAGCGGTGTCGGGCAAAGCGGCGCGCAATGGCGGCGGAGCAGGACTTGGGCTTGGACTTGTTTGGGCAAGAGACGCTGATGACATTGCCAGCCAGGCGAAAAGCCCGATCATTGCGCTACGTGTTGCGGTATAGAGAATCATGTCGGCTCGCCCTTTTGATGCTTCACTCTTTTGTCAGACAAACGTGACACTTTGTCGGTGGCCTAAGGCAAGCAACACGACACAACCACGTGAATAGTGGCCTCTATGAGCTGAGCCTCATTTGCTTCGATAATTGAAAGAAAGGTCCCCCACTGGGAAAATGGAAAGAAGCAAGCGCTGGTTCCTTGGGTAGCAAGTTTGTATGATCTTAGCAGGGCCAAGTTGATGTATACGCGAACCTGCGTGAACTCGGTGGGTGGGGTTCTAAAAGAACCAGACGCGCTCCAGACCATCACTCGCGCCAGAAAACGCCTCCCAACCCGCACGCCAGCGTCTCAAACATCCTAATCATTTCCAATGTTTCAACACCGACTTTAACGTCCGATTCACCTCGTTGCTTCAAACCTTGGTCATAATTGGGGGTTCGTCTGACGGCGTGCCTCAAAAGTAATGTCTGAGAAAATGGGTGCAAGAGCGATGAAGAGTGTCCGCGTTGGCGTACTGATGGGGGGGTGGTCGTCTGAGCGGCCGGTCTCGCTTGTGTCAGGACAAGCCTGCGCCGCTGCCGCTAGAGCTTTGGGCTATGATGTGGTTGAGATCGATGTTGACCGCGATATTGCCAATCAACTTAAGCATGCCGCCCCCGATATTGCCTTTAATGCTCTGCACGGCCCTTGGGGCGAAGATGGGCGGATTCAGTCGCTGCTGGAGATTGCCAATATTCCTTACACCCATTCAGGGGTTTTGGCCTCAGCACTGGCCATGGATAAGCAAAAAGCCAAAGCCATCTTCGCGAGTGCTGGCCTTGATGTGCCCCATGGTTTTCTAGTGGCGCGAACCCAAGCCGCGCAAGATCATCCCATGGCCGCCCCCTATGTCATCAAGCCGAATGCGGAGGGATCGTCATTTGGCGTGTTTATTGTGCGGGCGGGCGACAATCGCCCACCAGAGGCATTGCTTGATCCCAACTGGCGCAGTGGTAACGATATATTGGTTGAGGAGTTTATCGCAGGTCGCGAGCTGACTGTCGCTGTTATGGGTGAACAACCTTTAGCGGTCACTGAAATCCGAACCGGCAATAGCTTTTATGATTATGATGCGAAATATTCGGCTGGTGGCTCGATCCATGTGGTCAATCCCAGTGATCTGCCCGCCGATATTCACGCCCGCGCGATGGGGGAGGCCGTTGCAGCCCATAAGCTATTGGGGTGTCGCGGCGTGACCCGCTCTGACTTTCGCTATGACCCCGATTCTGGTCGCCTCGTGATCCTTGAGATCAATACACAACCCGGCATGACCCCGACGTCCCTCGCCCCCGAACAAGCCGCCAGTGTGGGCATGTCATTCAATGATTTGGTGAATTGGATGCTGGAGGATGCCTCATGCCCGCGATGAGACCCGCGCGCCGCGCGACCGCCAAACGTGCCAGCCAGCCTCGGGGTCGCCCTCGCAGTGCGCCGCGTCGCGCCGATAGTCACGCTTGGACGATGAAACTGGGCGCATGGGCCCATGCCCGTATGCGCGCGGCGCAGCATGATGGTGTCACGCGCCACGTGTTGATGGGGGCCACTTTGGCGTCTGTGGTGGCGATCCTGCTGATCCTTGCAACCGGCCTTGGGTTTGTGGACGCATTGGGGCGTGGAATATCCTCAGGTGCTGCCAGTTCTGCGCGCGCCATGGGCCTGTCGGTGCGGACCGTCAGTGTACAAGCACCTTTGAGCTATGAGTTGAACGCTTATCAGCGCGCTCAGGCGCAAGCCATTGCTGGCATTGTGCCAGACGACATTATGTTCAGCGTTGATCCCAGCGAAATTCAAGCCCGCGTTGCGGTTTTGCCTTGGGTCGAGTCCGTTATGGTGCGGCGCTTGTGGCCCGATCAAATCCAGATCGTCATCACGCCGCGCGCAGCCAGCGCTCTGTGGCAACAAAATGGCAAGCTGACCTTTATCGATTCGGCAGGCCGTACATTAGGGCCCGCCAAGGTCACTTCGGCTCAAGGTCTAGCTCTCGTCATGGGTCCAAATGCAGGGCCAGCCGCACCGGCTTTGTTTGCAGCGCTTGGCAGCTATCAACTCGTTGCAACGCGCACATCGGCGGCCATTTATGTCGGTAATCGCCGCTGGAGTTTACGCATGCGGTCGGGGGGGGAGATTTTATTACCTGAAGCTGATGTAGCGGGCGCTTTGGCCCGCCTCGAACAGCTCCAGATCAGCCATAAATTGCTGGATCGTCCTTACGCCCGCCTAGATATGCGAACGCCAGGCACCCTTATTCTTCGTCCCCTTAGCCCTAGTCCGACGACAGAAGTCTTGTCGGTGAATGCACCTCAAAGCGCGGGCAAATCCGCGCGCGGTGTGTAAACCATAGAGAATCAGCAGGCCCATATGTCGTCTCATGCCAAGCGCAGCGCAGTTGAAAATCGCATTCCAGCCCCACGAGCCGCCATGCTGGCCGCCCTCGATATTGGTGCCAGCAAAATCACCTGCTTTATCGGCAGTGTCGGTCAGGGGCCTGGCCCTCTGCGGGTTGCGGGTGTTGGAACCCAAGCGGCGCGCGGCGTCCGTAATGGCGCAATCGTTGATCTCGATGCCGCAGAGCGTGCTGTGCGTGCCGCTGTCAGCCAGGCCGAACGGATGGCCGAAACCACGGTCAGCGAAATGGTCGTCTCAGTCTCTGGCTTTGGCGTCCGCGCCGAACAAGCCAATGGCGATATTCATTTGACCAATGCCGAAATTGGGGTGAAAGAGCGTCGCCGCGTGGTTGGGGCGGCGCTACAAAATGTGCGCCTCGATGGGCGCTCTATTTTGCATGTAACGCCCAGTTTCTTTGTGGTCGACGGCCAGCGGGTCCGCGATCCGCGCGGTATGTTTGGCAAACGGCTTGGCGTCGCGGTGACGGTCGTGACAGTCCCCACCCCACAATGGCGCAATATTGTGCTCTGCGTTGAGCGCGCCATGTATACGATTTCGGGCAGTGTGGCCGCACCATATGCCGCAGCTTTGGGCGCACTCGCCGAGGATGATCTTGACCTTGGGGCACTGGTAGTGGACATGGGCGCGCGCTCAACGACGGCGGCGTTGTTTCACGCAGGGGCCTTATTGCATGTGGACGCGGTACCCATCGGCTCCGATCATGTGACCCATGATATTGCCCATTGCTTGGGGACGTCGGCATCTGCCGCTGAGCGCTTGAAAATCGTCCATGGCAGTGCGATTGCCAGCCTGAACGAGGACAATATGGTGATTGATGTGCCCCGCATGGGCGAAAATGGCTTGATCCATGCCGATCAAGCGGCCCGCTCTATGCTGACGGGCATTGTGCGCCCACGGGTTGAGGAAACCCTTGAGCTGTTGCGTGATCGGTTGCGGGCAGGGGGCTTGGACAAGCTAAATGCGGGTCGTCGTATTGTGCTGACAGGTGGCGGCTCGCAACTCAATGGCGTCCGCGAGCTTGCAGCGCGGGTGTTTGAAGGCCATGTCCGCATTGGTCGACCCCAGCGCTTTACCGGCCTTGGCGATGCTGTGGCTGGGCCTGGCTATTCAGTGGCAGCCGGGCTTTTGCGCTGGGGCATCGAACGCCCGACAGACATGACAGGGGCGGCTTCGCAACTGCGCGATCCGCCCAGCCATCCCGTGGCGCGCGCGGTCGCTTGGTTGCGCGAGAACTTTTGACCGTTCAGTCCCGCAACAAATCATTGATCCCAGTCTTAGAGCGGGTTTGCGCATCAACAGTTTTGACAATGACCCCACAGGATAGACTGGGCCCACCATTGGGGTCAGGCAGGGAACCTGGCACCACCACAGCATAAGCGGGCACTTGGCCACGATGGACAGCCCCCGTCGTCCGGTCAATGATTTTGGTCGACGCCCCGATAAAGACACCCATAGAAATGACCGCGCCTTCGCGGACAATCACGCCTTCAGCCACTTCAGAGCGCGCGCCGATGAAGACATTGTCTTCAATGATAACGGGTCCGGCTTGCAGCGGTTCAAGCACCCCACCTATGCCCGTGCCGCCACTAATATGCACATTCGCGCCAATTTGGGCGCAAGAGCCGACCGTCGCCCACGTATCAATCATGGTATTGGGCCCGACATAGGCACCAATATTGATGAAACTTGGCATTAAAACCGCACCCTTAGCGATAAAACTGCCCGCCCGGACGACAGCGCCTGGCACCATCCGGAACCCAGCCGCCTTAAAGTCAGTCTCGGTCCAAGACGCCGTTTTCAAGGGCACTTTATCATAGGCCCGACCGGCATCTTGCACGAGCGCGCGGTTGGCTTGCGCGTCGATCAATTTGTTGTCGTTTAGCCGAAACGACAGCAGAACGGCTTTCTTGAGCCATTGATGGGTAACCCAAACGCCGTCTTCACCCCGCGATGCAACTCTCAATATGCCGCTGTCCAGCAAGTTCAGCGCATGGGCGACAGAGTCTCTAATGTCGCCACCGCTCTCAGGGGTGATCGTAGCGCGATCTTCCCAAGCGGCGTCAATTGTGGCGATGAGGGCGGTATGATCGGTCATGAGGAAGATCCTGAGGGCGGATTATTGATAATACTGTATTGCATAGCCATTCGATACGGGCGCGGCTATGGGCATTTCAGCGTTTTGGGGGCGCGTTAAAACAGCCGCGATCCATTCGGTACAGATTGATCAGGCGAGAATAACACAACCTCTCCCTCCGCGTCCGCAAAACCCAGTGTCAGAACTTCTGATTGTATCTTGCCAATCTGGCGTGGGGGAAAATTGACAACGGCGGCAATCTGGCGGCCCACTAATTGTGCGCACTCATAATGGGTCGTAATCTGAGCCGAGGATTTCTTGACGCCAATTGTGGCCCCAAAATCCACCGTCAGGATGAGAGCGGGTTTGCGCGCTGTCGTGAAAGGTTCTGCTGAGACGATGGTTCCAACCCGAATGTCGATCTTCAAAAAGTC